>NZ_JBSFUW010000002.1:0-313720 GCF_053591995.1 Streptomyces sp. NPDC002835
CAGCGCCTCGTCGACAACCTCGCGGGCGCCCTGTCCGGCGTCACCCGCGACGACATCGCCGAGCGCGCGATCAGCAACTTCCGTCAGGCCGACGGTGACTTCGGCAAGCGGCTCGAGGCCGCGGTCCAGGCCCTTCGCGGCTGACCGGGTACCGCCTGCCGTAGAAGAAGGGGCCGGATCCCAGGGGACCGGCCCCTTCCGCCTGCCGGAAAGCCGCTCGTGCGCCCGAGGGTTCGGGCGAGCGTGTGTCCCGGAGGTCAGGCGACGGTCGTCACCTGATGCCTGGCCGGCGTCCAGCAGCGGATGATGTCGCGGACGGAGACGACGCCGACCGGTCCGCCGTCGTCCATCACGATCAGATGGCGGAAGCCGCCGTGCGTCATGGCCCCCGCCGCCTCGTCCAGGGTCCAGGAGGGCGCGGCGAAGACGACGTCGGTGGTGGTGTGGGTGCCGGCGGTCTCCAGGTCGGGGTCCTGCCCCAGGCCCACCGAGTTCAGGATGTCCCGTTCGGTGAGGATGCCGAGGCTCGCGTCGGAGTCGAGGACGACGGCCGCGCCCACGCGGCGCGCGGCCATCAGCCGGGCCGCCTGGCGGAGTGTGTGTGCGGGTCCGATGGTGAGGACCACGGTGCTCATGGCGTCACGGACGAGCATGAATGGAGCCACCTCCTTGGTGATCGGGTCGTTCGAGAACCGATTCACAAGTTCACAAGTGGGGGGACTCTCAGAGTCGCAGTCCTGCGACAGGGCAGCAAGAGGGCGTGCGCGGACTCGTCGATCCGTCGCCTGCCGCAGAACGCTCCGGCGTGCGCCCTCCGCGGGGCGGACGAGCCGGAGCCGCCGGTGAAGGCCGGAGTCATGGAGACTGCGGCCCTGGTGACCGCAGCCCTGGGGGAACCGCAGCCGTGGTGACCGCAGCTGTGGAGGCCGCTCAGTACCGCTGGTTGAGATAGCCCAGCAGCTCGTGGTGGAGGAGCCCGTTCGAAGCCGCGGCATTGCCGCTGTGCGGTCCGTCCTGCCCGTCGAGGCCGGTGAACGAGCCGCCCGCCTCCTTGACCACGATCGCCGGAGCCGCCATGTCCCACAGGGACAGCTCCGGTTCGGCGCAGATGTCCACGGAGCCCTCCGCGACCATCATGTACGGCCAGAAGTCGCCGTATCCCCGGGTGCGCCAGACCGCCCGCGTCAGATCCATGAACCCGTCGAGCCGGCCCTGGGCCTCCCAGCCCGTCAGCGACGAGTAGGCGAACGAGGCGTCCCGGATGCGCTCCACCTTCGAGACGCGCAGCCGGGTCGCGGAGGTGAGGCTGCGGCCCGTGAACGCGCCCGCGCCCTTCGCCGCCCACCAGCGCCGGCCGAGCGCCGGGGCGGAGACCACGCCCACCACCGGCTGGTAGCCGCCCTCGCCCGCCTCCATCAGCGAGATCAGCGTCGCCCACACCGGCACGCCGCGCACATAGTTCTTGGTGCCGTCGATGGGGTCCACGACCCAGCGGCGCGGACCGGTGCCCTCGATGCCGTACTCCTCGCCGAGGATCGCGTCGCGCGGCCGTGCCCGTTGCAGATGCCCGCGGATCAGCTCCTCCGCCGCCTTGTCGGCCTCGCTCACCGGAGTCATGTCGGGCTTCGTCTCGACCTTGAGGTCCAGAGCCTTGAACCGCTCCATGGTGGTGGCGTCGGCGGCGTCCGCGAGGACGTGGGCGAGGCGCAGATCATCGTGGTAGTCGGGCATGTCGCCACTCTATCGGTGCAGGCCCGCTCCCTCCCGGGCGACCGCCGGGGGCCCGGTGAGGTACCTCCGGAGGGGCTGCCGGGTCTCTTGACAGGGGCACGAGGCGCGTCAACTCTGTGACCGGAGTTGCTCGGCCGGGGAGGCGACCTGCATGCCTGCTGCGCGGGAGTCACTGCTGAACGCCGCTCTCGCGGCCCTCGGCGACCTGCCCTGGTCGGGGGTGCGGATGGTCGACGTCGCAGCCGCCGCGGGCGTCTCGCGCCAGACGCTCTACAACGAGTTCGGCAGCAAGGAGGGCCTGGGCCGCGCCCTCGTGCGCCGCGAGGCCGACGCGTATCTGCGCGGCGTGGAACGGCTGATGGGGCAGAGCGCGGGAGCGGCCGACCGGCTCGTGTCCGTCGCCGAATGGACCGTCGGCGAGGCGCGGACACGACCGCTGCTGCGGGCCCTGCTCACCGGCTGCTGGGGAGACCGGCTGCCCGCACCCGGGCCGGTCCGCGGCGAGACCGTGTCCGCCAGAGTGCCCGCACAGCGCCGCGCCGAGGCGAGACTGCCGGTCCCGGCCGATCTCGTCGCCGCCGTGCGCGAGCGCTCGCTGACCGCGCTGCGCGGCCGGCGGCCGAAGACCGGACACGGATGGCCGGGAACCGGGCGCCCGCACTCGACGGCAGCCGCTGCGGCGCGCCCCGGTGGGACGGAGGAGTGGGCCGAGGAGACGGCCGACCTTCCGCAGCGCTGCGAACTCGCCGTCCGGCTCGCGCTCTCCTACGTCGTCGCGCCCGCCGACGGAAGCATCGCCCAACTCGTGCGGGCGGCGGTGGGCGAGGACGTCACTGCGAGGAGCCCGAGAGCTGGAGACCGATGACGCCGACGATCACCAGCGTGATCGAGACAATCTTCAGGACGGAGACCAGGTCATCGAGGAAGACCATTCCGTAGATGGCGGTGCCGGCGGCGCCGATCCCCGTCCACACGGCGTACGCCGGGCCCACGTCGAGCTTCTTCAACGCCAGGGTCAACAGCCCGAAACTGCCCAGCGCGAACACGGCGAAGGCGACCGTCGGCCACAGCCGAGTGAAGCCGTGCGACAGTTTGAGACAGACGGCGAAGCCCGTTTCGAGAAGTCCCGCAACCACCACCAGCAGCCACGCCATTGGTTCTGGGCCTCCCGCGTAGTGCCGACGAACTGCCTGGTCGGGAACCGGTCCGACTTGGTGCGATTATGCACTTACCAGGAGCCATGGGCGTCAAACGCGGATGCCTCAGTCACCTTCGCGTCGCTCGCGGGTGGCGAGCAGCCGCCGCAGCGAATAGAGCCGCGCGGGATCGGCGTGCCCCTCGGCGACCCACGCGTCCAGCGCGCAGTCCGGCTCGTCGTGACTGCAGGCCCGCGGGCAGCCCTCGGTGCCCGGCACCAAGTCCGGGAACGCGTTGATGACCCGGGACGGGTCGACATGGTGCAGCCCGAAGGAACGCAGACCGGGCGTGTCGATCACCCAGCCGCCCTTCTCGTCCGCGAGCGGCAGGGCGAGGGCCGAGGTGGTGGTGTGCCGGCCGCGCCCCGTCACCGCGTTGACGACGCCGGTGGTGCGCCGCCTCTCCTTCGGCACCAGGGCGTTGACCAGAGTCGTCTTTCCGACGCCGGAGTGTCCGACGAAGGCGGTCGTACGGCCGACCAGATACTCCCGGACCCGGTCCGCGGCCAGACCGTCGACGAACTCCTCGCGGGTGGTGACCACATGGGGGACGCCGAGCGCCCCGTACATGTCCAGCAGCTCGTCCGGCGAGGCGAGGTCCGACTTGGTCAGCACCAGAAGCGGTTCCAGCCCGCCGTCGTACGCGGCGACCAGACAGCGGTCGATCAGCCGCGGGCGCGGCTCCGGATCGGCGAGCGCGGTGACGATGGCGAGCTGGTCGGCGTTGGCGACGACGACCCGCTCGAAGGGATCGTCGTCGTCGGCCGTACGGCGCAGCACGGACTTCCTCGGCGCGATGCGGACGATCCTCGCGAGGGTGTCCTTGTCACCGGAGAGATCGCCGACGATGCCGACCCGGTCACCGACGACGGCCGCCTTGCGGCCCAGCTCGCGGGCCTTCATCGCCATCACGATCCGGTCCCCGACGAGGCACGTCAGCCTGCCGCGGTCCACGGTGAGGACCGTGCCCTCCAGGGCGTCCTCGTGCTTGGGACGGATGTTGGTGCGCGGCCGGTTGCCCTTGCGGTTCGGGCGCGAGCGGATGTCGTCCTCGTCGGTGTTCTTGCCGTAACGCCGCATGACCTCAGGCCCCGAGCATTTCGGCCCACATCTGCGGGAAGTCGGGCAGTGTCTTGGCCGTCGTCGCCACGTTCTCGATCTGCACGTCCTTCACCGCGAGACCGATGATCGAGCCCGCCGTCGCCATCCGGTGGTCGTCGTAGGTGCGGAAGACACCGCCGTGCAGCGTGCGCGGGCGGATGTGGAGGCCGTCCTCCGTCTCGGTGACGTCGCCGCCGAGCTCGTTGATCTCCTTGGTGAGGGCCGCCAGCCGGTCCGTCTCGTGCAGCCGCAGATGCGCCACGCCGCGCAGCGTCGACGGGGAGTCGGCGAGCGCCGCGACCGCCGCGATGCCCGGGGTGAGCTCACCGACCTCGCCGAGGTCGACGTCGATGCCGTGGATGCGTCCGCTGCCGGTGAAGACCAGCGCCGTGCCGTTCGGCGTCGTCGTCAGCTCGCAGGAACCGCCCATCTCGGTGAAGATCTCACGCAGCGTGTCACCGGGCTGGGTGGTCCGCTCGGGCCAGTCGGGGATCGTCACCCGGCCGCCGGTCACCAGCGCCGCCGCCAGGAACGGCTGGGCGTTCGACAGGTCGGGCTCGATGGTCAGGTCGCGGCCGAGCAGCGCGCTGTGCGACACCCGCCAGACGTCGGGCTCGCCGCCGGTCTCCGGCTCGTCGACCTGCGCGCCCACGGCGCGCAGCATGTCGACCGTCATCCGGATGTGGGGCATGGACGGCAGCCGGCCGCCGACGTGCCGCACCTCGACGCCCTGGTTGAAACGCGGGGCGGACAGCAGCAGCGCGGAGACGAACTGCGACGACGAGGAGGCGTCGATCCGCACCGGGCCGCCCTCCAGGGCGCCGCCGCCGTGCACGGTCAGCGGGAGCGCGCCGCGGCCGTCGTCGTCGATCCGGGCACCGAGGGTGCGCAGTGCGTCGATGACGCCGTTCAGCGGCCGCTCGTACGAACGTGGGTCGCCGTCGAAGCGGATCGGGCCGTCGGCGAGGGCGGCGACCGGCGGCAGGAAGCGCATCACGGTGCCCGCGTTGCCCACGTCGACGGTCGCCGGGCCGTGCAGGCCGGACGGGATGACACGCCAGGCCTCGCCCGCGCCGGCGGCCTCGTCGGCCGGGCCGCCCTCGGTGCTGGAGGAGACGGTCTCCTCGATGCCCACGCCCATCGCCTGGAGGGCCGCGGACATCAGCAGGGTGTCGCGCGAGCGCAGCGGGCGGCGCAGCCAGCCGGGCTCGGAGGCGAGTGCCGCCAGGACCAGTGCGCGGTTCGTGACGGATTTCGAACCGGGCACGGTGACCGTCGCTTCGACGGCTCCGGTCGCGAGGGGGGCGGGCCAGAGGGCGGGATGCACGGCGCTTTCGGTCATGGCCAACACTTTAGTGGCTCCGCGGGGGCCCAGATCTTGATCGAAACATGGTGAGACGGCGCCGTCCGCGACGCTGGTACGGGGGCGGGCGCCCCGCTCAGAGCCCCAGCAGCCAGCGACCGCCGCCGATCAGCGAGCAGAGCGACACCGCGTGGAAGAAGAACAGCCAGATCGCCGGCGGCACATGGGTGAGACGGGCGAGCTGGTCGGCGTCCGAGTCGGGCGCACCGCCGTGCCGCCGCTTGGACTGCAGCTCGAACACCGGCCGTACGCCGCCCAGCAGCATGAACCACACGGCCGTGTACGCGAAGACGGCCTGGACGTCGGGTCCCGTCAGCCACGAGACCAGCAGGAACGCCGCGCCGGTGACCGTCACCGTCAGCACCCCGTACGCGTTGCGGACCATGACCAGCAGCGCCAGCAGCAGTGCCGTCGCCAGCCACAGCAGCAGCGTGATGTGGTGCGCGGCCAGCAGCCAGGCGCCGCCCAGGCCGAGCAGCGGCGCGGCGGTGTAGCCCGCGGCGGCGGTGAGGATCATCCCGATGCCGGTCGGTCTGCCCCGGCTGACGGTCAGGCCGCTGGTGTCCGAGTGGAGCCGGATGCCCTGCAGCTGCCGGCCCGTGAGCAGGGCGATGATCCCGTGGCCGCCCTCGTGGGCGATCGTCACGGCGTTGCGCGTCAGCCGCCAGAGGACGTTCGGCATGACGGCGGCCAGTGACACGAGACCGGTGACCGCGACGAGCCACGGCTCGGGAGCGGTCTGGGTCCCGAAGACCCGGTCCCACAGATCGGTGAGCGGTGCGCTCGCCACGCCGGTATGTGTGATGACCATTTCGCTGGCGGCTCCCTCGGACGGCGTACGGAAGTGGCAGTGTGGCACTTATGTGCGGACGGTATGCAGCGAGTCGTGGACCCGAGGATCTCGTGGGGATCTTCGAGGTCGAGAAATGGGAGCCGGAGGAGACCCTGGCACCCGACTGGAACGTGGCGCCCACGAAGGAGGTGCACGCGGTTCTCGAGCGTCCTCTCAAGGACGCCGCCGACAGCTCCCCGGTTCGCCAGCTGCGCACGCTGAAGTGGGGGCTGGTGCCGTCGTGGGCGAAGAGCCCGGAGGGCGCGGCGCGGATGATCAACGCGCGGGCGGAGACGGTGCACGAGAAGCCGGCCTTCCGCCGGTCCTTCCTCACCCGGCGCTGCATCCTGCCCGCCGACGGCTATTACGAGTGGGTGACCGGCGCGGGCGAGCGAGAGCTCGAGGTCGAGGGCAGGAAGAAGCGGCCGCGGAAGCAGCCGTACTTCGTGTCGCCCGCGGACGGGTCCGTGTTCGCGATGGCGGGCCTGTACGAGTTCTGGCGCGACCGCACGCTGCCGGACGACCATCCGCAGGCGTGGTGGGTGACGTGCTCCGTGATCACGACGGAGGCGGAGAGCGGGCCGCTGGGAGTCGCCCCCGCGGAGGGGCCCCAATCGCTGGCGGACATCCACCCCCGGATGCCGCTGATGCTGACGCCGGACCGCTGGGACGCCTGGCTGGACCCGTCCCGGACGGACCCGGACGAGCTGCGCTCGCTGCTCGAGCCGCCGCCGGGTGGGCTGATGCGGGCGTACGCGGTGCCGACGGCGGTGAGCAACGTGCGGAACAACGGGCCGGAGCTGCTGGAGGAACTGGCGGGCCCGGAGGAGGCGACGCTGTTCTGACGGGCGGGGTCCGCTGCGGGGGTGGGTCCGCTGCGCGGGGCCAGTGCCCCTACCCGCCCCTTCCCGAACCGGGCTCTGCCCGGACCCGCGCCTCAAACGCCGGCGAGGCTGACACAGTCAGCCCGGCCTGGGGGCACCTCCCACGGCCGCCAGGCCGTAGGGGGAGATTGAGGCCACCGCGCGAAGCGCGGTACGGGGGTCCGGGGCCTGCCCCGGTTCGGGAAGGGGCGGGGTGGGGAAAACGCCCCCGCGCGGGACAATGCACCCATGGAGCGGAAAGAGATCGTCGCCCTCGACGCCGGCGACGCCCGCGTCACCTGGTTCCGTGCCGAGCGCGCCCGGCTCGTGCTGGCGCTCGGGCACGGGGCCGGCGGGGGCGTCGAGGCGCGGGATCTGCAGGCGGTCGCGCGGGTGCTGCCCGCGCACCGCGTCAGCGTCGCCCTCGTGGAGCAGCCCTGGCGCGTCGCGGGGAAGAAGGTCGCCCCCGCGCCCCGGACCCTGGACGCCGCCTGGCGCGGGCTCTGGCCGGCGCTGACGAAGGAGGGGCTGCCCGTCGTGGCCGGTGGCCGCAGCGCCGGTGCGCGGGTGGCCTGCCGGACCGCGGCCGAGCTCGGTGCGTCCGGGGTGCTCGCGCTGAGCTTCCCGCTGCATCCGCCCGGCCGGCCCGAGAAGTCCCGCGCCGACGAACTCCTCGGCACCGGCGTGCCGACACTCGTCGTGCAGGGCGGCAACGACCCGTTCGGCAAGCCGGCGGAGTTCCCCGCCGGGGAGTACGAGCTGGTGGAAGTGGCGTACGGGGACCACGGGTTCGCGGTGCCGAAGCGCGCCGGGATCAGTGAGAAGGAGACGCTCGTCACCATCACGGACGCGGTGACCCGGTGGATCGCCGCGCTCCGGGAATGAGACGCGGGGCCCTGCTGTTGTGGCGGATGTCAGTACAGAGCTTGGAGTAGGGAGTCCGCCGCATGGGTACGACCTTCTGCCCGACAGCCGACCGCACCGACGGGCTGGACTGGACGGTGCTGTCGCAGGGCAAGAACCGGCCGATTTCTGCGGTGGGCGACGGTAATCGGCAGGGCCCGGCGCAGCATGGTCGACTATTCTCCGATTCCAGCGGGTCCGAATTCGGTCCCGCCACAGCGTTGGAGGAGGTGGGTCCGGTCACTGGGACCGACGCAGGGACCGATGACGGTCAGGCGCAGAAGTCCGAGGAGACGGCTGTCGAGCGCAATGCCCGCTTCGAGCGGGACGCGCTGGGCTACCTGGACCAGATGTACTCGGCAGCGCTGCGCATGACGCGCAATCCCGCCGATGCCGAGGATCTTGTGCAGGAGACGTACGCGAAGGCATACGGATCGTTCCACCAGTTCCGTGAGGGCACCAACCTCAAGGCGTGGATGTACCGGATTCTCACGAACACCTTCATCAACTCCTACCGCAAGAAGCAGCGCGAGCCCCAGCGCAGTGCGGCGGAGGAGATCGAGGACTGGCAGCTCGCGCGCGCCGAGTCGCACATGTCGACCGGGCTGCGCTCCGCGGAGTCCCAGGCCCTCGACCATCTGCCTGACTCGGACGTCAAGCAGGCCCTGCAGGCGATCCCGGAGGAGTTCCGGATCGCGGTCTATCTCGCCGATGTAGAGGGCTTTGCGTACAAGGAGATCGCGGACATCATGGGAACACCCATCGGTACGGTGATGTCCCGCCTGCACCGCGGCCGCCGCCAGCTGCGCGGCATGCTGGAGGACTACGCCCGCGAGCGCGGGCTCGTCCCGGCCGGTGCAGGGGAGTCGAACGACGCGAAAGGCTCGGGCTCATGAGCTGCGGAGAGCCGCACGAGACGGACTGCTCAGAGGTCTTGGACCATCTCTACGAGTTCCTCGACCACGAGATGCCCGACAGTGACTGCACCAAGTTCGAGGTGCACTTCGAGGAGTGCTCCCCGTGCCTGGAGAAGTACGGCCTCGAGCAGGCGGTGAAGAAGCTGGTCAAGCGGTGCTGCGGGCAGGACGACGTGCCCACCGACCTGCGGGCCAAGGTCATGGGCCGTATCGATCTGATCCGTTCGGGCCAGACCGTGCCCGACAAGGACGTGGCGACGGCCCAGGAGTAGGGCCCAGCCACACCGGCACGCGCATCAGGGGTGCGCCGCGACAACGCGGCGCACCCTTCGCGTTGGGCCGGCGTTGGACCGGTGTTCGGCCCGCGGTTCACCCGTACGTGCGAATGAGCGCCGTACTCGCCCCTCCCACCCCCCCGACTCGCTAGCGTGGCGCTGCTTCGGGCGGGTTGCGAAGGGGGTGCGAGAAGTGACGGCCATACCTGCGGCGGCACGCGGCTACATCGCCGCCGCCGTTCTGTGCGCCGCCGCCGCAGCCGCCCCTGTCGCCGCCGTCCCGCCCTTCGTTCCGGTCGCCGCGGACGCCGCCGTGCCCTGGGCGAGCGTCCTGCTGCTCGCGGTCCTGTACGCCGGATGCGAGATTCCCGCACTCCCTCGGCGCGCGGCCCAGGACCGCGGCCCCGACGACCCGGCCCCGGTGGGGGCGGGCACGTTCTTCCCGGTGCTGCTGGCCGCCGCGTTCCTGCTGCCGCCCGCCGCCGCCGCGCTGGTGCCGGTGCCCGGCGCGCTGCTCGGGCGGGTGGACCGGCCGCCGGCCGGCGCCCGGCGGGTCTGGCG
This sequence comes from Streptomyces sp. NPDC002835, assembly GCF_053591995.1. Lineage (NCBI taxonomy): Bacteria > Bacillati > Actinomycetota > Actinomycetes > Kitasatosporales > Streptomycetaceae > Streptomyces > Streptomyces sp. NPDC002835. The sequence goes on from NZ_JBSFUW010000002.1 coordinate 9,743, forward strand.
CGCGGCCCGGCTGGCCCTCGGGACGTGGGCGGCCGCCCACGCGTATCTGCTGCTCGGCGGTGAACGGACGCCCGGCGCACCGGACTTCCCGTACGCGCTGGTGCCGGCGCTGGGCGGGGCGCTCGCCTTCTGTCTGCTGCTGACCGTCCTCGACGGCGGCATCCGCGCCACCGCGGAGCCGGTGCCCCGCGCGCGGGGCACGCTGCGCACGGTCCGGCGCGGGTTCTCCGCCTCTCCGGCGCCGTACTGCGTGCACGGCCTGGCCGGGCTCATGATGGCGGTGCTGTGGGGGAGCCCGTGCGGGCCGCTGTCCGCGCTGCTGGTGCTGCTGCCGATGTACATCTCCTGCTGGATCTTCGCCCAGTACCACCGCGAGCGGGCCGCCCATCAGGCGACGATCCGCGCGCTGGTGCAGGCCGTCGACATCAAGGACCGGTACACGCGCGGGCACAGCGAGCGCGTCGGCCGGGCCTCCGCGCTGATCGCCCGCGAGCTGGGCATGGCGGAGGAGCGTCTCGAGGTCGTCAGGTTCGCCGGCATCCTGCACGACGTGGGCAAGCTCGGCGTGCCGACGAGGGTGCTGCGCAAGGACGGGCCGCTGACGCCCGAGGAGCGGCGGGTGATCGAGCTGCATCCCGAGTACGGGCACGAGATGGTGCGCGGCATCGGCTTCCTCGGGGATGCGCGGGCCGCGATCCTGCACCACCACGAACGCATGGACGGCAGCGGCTACCCGTACGGGCTGGTCGGCGCCCAGATCCCCGAGTTCGCCCGGGTCGTGGCGGTGGCGGACGCGTTCGACGCGATGACCTCCACCCGCTCCTACCGGCGTGCCCGGCCGGTGCCGGTCGCCCTCGCCGAGCTGGAGCGGTGCGCGGGCGCGCAGTTCGACCCCCTGATGGTGCGCGCCCTGGTGCGTGCGCTGGAACGGCACGGCTGGCAGACATCGGTGACCTCGGACGAGACGGCGGCGCCCCCGGGGCCGCCACGCATGCCCGAGGCGCCGGGGACAGGGACAGGGGCTGCGCATCAGTTACGGACAGGGTGAGCGGCCCGTGTCCGCGGCGTCGCACGGCCTTCTGGCACGCCGGCCCTCCGTGGTCGTCCGTGCCGTCCACGGGGCCGCCGCCGCCGTGACCGCGGCCGCACTCGTGTGGGTGGTGGCCCACGGTGTGGCGCAGCCCGGGAACGCCCTCGCCTTCGGCCTGTTCATCGCCGTCGGGGAGCTCGCCAGGTGGGGGGCCGTGCCGCGGCCGGGGGAGTCCCCCCTGCTCACCGGGGCCGGGGGGAGGGAGCCCGCGCCACTGGGCGCCGCGGGGGCGCTGGCGTACGCCCTGCTCGGCGACAGCGCGGGGGAGCCGACCGGGCACGGGGCCTTCCAGGTCGTGGCCGTCGTCGTCGCCGGGGCGCTGGTGGGAGCCGTGCCGCAGGTCGCCCGGGGCCGGGGACCGGCGCTCGACCATGTGGCGCGGCGGGTGCTGACCGTCGGCTTCGCGGCCGTGTGCTTCCAACCGCTCTACGGGTCGGGCGAGTTGGAGCTACGGCTCGGCCACGGGCCCGGTTACGCCCTCTTCCTGCTGGTGCTGCTGGTGCTGACCGCCCTGTGCGACGCCGTGCTGGCGGCCGTCCTGCTGCGCGCCCACACCGGCCATCCCTTCGGGCCGCTGCTCCGCGACGAACTGCGGGCGCTGCTGGGGATCGGCTCCGCGGTCTGCGCGACCGGCGCGGTCATGGCCCTCGCCGTGGCCGTCGCCGGGTTGTGGGCGCTGCCGGTGTTCTGCGTACCGCTGCTGCTGACCCAGCTGTCGCTCAGGCGGTACGCGGCCGTGCGGGCCACCTACGGGCAGACGATCGCCTCACTCGCGCGCGCCACCGAGGTCGCCGGCTACACCCGGCCCGGCCACGCCCACCGGGTCGCGGCGCTCAGCACGGCCGTCGGGCGAGAGATGGGGCTGTCCGGGCCCGAGCTGACCCTGCTGGAGCACGCGGCGCTGATGCACGACATCGGACAGCTGTCCCTCGTCGATCCCGTGCCCGAGGGCGCCACCTCCTCGCTGCCGGCCGCCGAGCAGCGCCGGATCGCGCTGCTGGGCGGTGCGGTGGTCCGGCAGACCGGGGTGCCGGCGGCCGTCGCGGCCGTCGTGGAGCAGCAGGCCGACCCGTACCGTGAGCAGCCGCTCGCCGCCAGGATCGTCCGTGCCGTGAACGCATACGACGACCTGGCGGGGGGAAGCGGAGCAGGAGCGGGGGGTGCTCTGACCGCGCTGGAACAGCTGCGGCTGGGCACGGGGCGCGACTACCAGCCCGAGGTGGTCGAATCCTTGGCCAGAGTGCTCGGCAGAGTGCTGGCCTGAGGCGGCCTGACCCATGTGACATAGGGGTAACCCATGGGTAATGAGCGAGCCTGCGACCGGGCATGGTTGGATGCGAAAGAAGGCAAGAAGCAGTCACACAGTCATGCGTCCGGGCAGTGACCCGAGCGACCGGCAGGCGGGAATCGTGAGGATCTTCGGGAAGGTACGGCATCGGCCCTCCGCCTCTTGGCGGCAGGCCACGGACCGCGCGTTCACGCTGATCGGCGACGGCCGGTACGAGGACGCGGGCGCGCTGCTGACGCGGGCGGCGGACCTGGAGCCCTGGCTCTCGGAGTCCTGGTTCAATCTGGCGCTGCTGCACAAGTTCCGGCACGACTGGGAGCAGGCCCGCGCGGCGGGGCTGCGGGCGGTCGCGCTGCTGGACAAGGAGACCGGCGCTCCCGACTGGTGGAACGTCGGCATCGCCGCCACCGCCCTCCAGGACTGGCCGCTGGCCCGCCGCGCCTGGCAGGCGTACGGCCTGAAGGTCCCCGGAGCGGCCGCGGCGAACGGCGAGCCGGTCGGCATGGACCTGGGCAGCGCCGCCGTGCGGCTCTCCCCGGAGGGCGAGGCCGAGGTGGTCTGGGGCCGCAGGCTCGACCCGGCCCGGATGGAGGTGCTGTCCATCCCGCTGCCGTCGTCCGGGCGCCGCTGGGGCGAGGTCGTGCTGCACGACGGCGTCCCGAACGGCGAGCGCACCACCAGCGCGGGCCCCTCGTTCCCGGTCTTCGACGAGATCGAGCTCTGGGCCCCGTCCCCCGTGCCGACGTGGGTGGTGCTGCTGGAGGCGGCGACCGAGGCCGACCGGGACGCCCTGGAGCGGCTCGCGGCGGACGCCGGCTTCGCCGCGGAGGACTGGTCGTCCTCGGTGCGGCTGCTGTGCCGGGCCTGTTCCGAGGGGAGCATGCCCAGCGCGGAGGGCGAGGGCGAGCACCTCGACCCGCACGACCACAGCGAGCCGGGTCACCCGGGACCGCTGGGGCACCGCACGGGAGGGGACCTCTGGTCGCCGGAGCGCGAGTGCGGCATAGCGGCCCCCGCCGGTCTGGTGCGGGGTCTGCTGGACGGCTGGGTGGCCGACAGCCCTGACTCCCGTGAGTGGCGGGATCTCGAGGAAGTCTGCTGACGCCTGCCCGTAGGCTGTACGGACGCGTAAGTGACCCGGGCATCGGCCGGGGATCGGGTACTGAGAAGGGCGTACGGCTGACATGGCGTCGCAGCAGGAGACGGACGAGCAGGTCAACGACGGTTTTGTCGTGGACACGGAGAACTGCGAGGAGCGTGAGCGGGCCTACCGCGAGCGTGGCACCGCGCGTCCGATCACGGTCGTGGGGAACCCGGTGCTCCACAAGGAGTGCAAGGACGTCACCGAGTTCGACGACAAGCTCGCCGCGCTGATCGACGACATGTTCGCCAGCCAGAAGGCGGCGGAGGGCGTGGGCCTGGCCGCCAACCAGATCGGTGTGGACCTGAAGGTCTTCGTCTACGACTGCCCGGACGACGAGGGCGTGCGGCACACCGGCGTCGTCTGCAACCCGGTCCTGGAGGAGCTGGCGCCCGAGCAGCGCGTCCTCGACGACTCCAACGAGGGCTGCCTGTCCGTGCCGACGGCGTACGCCTCGCTGGCCCGCCCCGACTACGCGGTGGTGCGCGGCCAGGACGCGCGGGGCAACCCGATCAAGGTGCGCGGCACGGGCTACTTCGCCCGCTGCCTGCAGCACGAGACCGACCATCTGTACGGGTACCTCTACATCGACCGGCTCTCGAAGCGGGAGCGCAAGGACGCGCTGCAGCAGATGGCCGAGGGCACTCCGCGCTACGAGACCGTCCCCAACGACTGACCTCGGTGCTCCGGTTGTCGGGCCCCGCTCGTTCCGGGCGGGGCCCCGTGCTGTCACCCGGCCGCCATTGGGCGGACAAATGACGTCTGCTCAGGGGGTGTTGACGCGCGTTGACCGCCACGACAGGCTCTCCTCTGCACCTGGTTCCCGCAAGTACCGCCCCCACGGCACGGAGGTCCGATGCTGAGACGTACGGTTCGACTCCTGGTATCCATTGTCATGCTCATGGCCGCAAGTACGGCCGGTGTCATGGCGACGGCCGGTCCCGCGCAGGCCGACTCCTGCTACACCTGGTCCCGCACCCTCTCCCAGGGCGCCTCGGGATCGGATGTCTCGCAACTCCAGATCCGCGTCGGCGGCTACCCCGGCTACGGCAACGTCCTCGCCGTCGACGGCCAGTACGGCCCGGCCACCGCCGCGGCGGTCAAGCGCTTCCAGTCCGCCTACGGCCTGGCCGCGGACGGCGTGGCCGGTCCGGCCACCTTCAGCAAGATCTACGCCCTGCAGGACGCCGACTGCACGCCGGCCCACTTCAGCTACGCCGAGCTGAACCAATGCAACTCCACCTGGTCCGGTGGTGCGGTCAGCGCCGCCACGGCCAAGTCCAACGCCCTGCGCGCCATGTGGAAGCTGGAGGCGATGCGGCACGCGCTGGGCGACGCGCCCATCAGGGTCACCAGCGGCTTCCGCTCCTACTCCTGCAACAGCGCGGTGGGCGGGTCCTCCAGCAGCCGCCATCTGTACGGTGACGGCGTCGACCTCGGCGCCGGATCGCACTCCCTGTGCAAGATGGCCCAGCAGGCCCGCCACCACGGCTTCCGGGGCATCCTCGGTCCCGGCTACCCGGGCCACAACGACCACACCCACGTCGACCACCGGTCGAGCCGCTTCTGGTCCGCTTCCAGCTGCGGTATCTGACCCACACCACCGCGGCCCGCGCCTCCCCCCGTGAGAGGCGCGGGCCGCGACGGCGTTCACCGGATCAGAAGTCCTCGTCGAGGTCCACCGATCCCTCCACGGCCACCTGGTAGGCGGACGGGCGGCGTTCGAAGAAGTTCGTCAGCTCCTGGACGCCCTGCAGCTCCATGAAGGAGAACGGGTTCTCGGAGCCGTACACCGGGGCGAAGCCGAGCCGGGTGAGGCGCTGGTCGGCGACGCACTGGAGGTACTCGCGCATCGACTCCGTGTTCATGCCCGGCAGGCCGTCGCCGCACAGGTCGCGGCCGAACTGCAGCTCCGCCTCCACGGCCTCGGCGAGCATGTCGGTGACCTGTTGGCGCAGCTCGTCGTCGAAGAGGTCCGGCTCCTCCTTGCGGACGGTGTCCACGACCTCGAAGGCGAAGTTCATGTGCATCGTCTCGTCACGGAACACCCAATTGGTGCCGGTGGCCAGACCGTGCAGCAGTCCGCGCGAGCGGAACCAGTACACGTAGGCGAACGCCCCGTAGAAGAACAGGCCCTCGATGCAGGCCGCGAAGCAGATCAGGTTCAGCAGGAAGCGACGCCGGTCGGACCTGGACTCCAGCCGGTCGATCTTCTCGACCGAGTCCATCCAGCGGAAGCAGAACTGCGCCTTCTCGCGGATCGACGGGATGTTCTCGACGGCGTCGAACGCGGCGGCCCGGTCGTCCGGGTCGGGCAGATAGGTGTCCAGCAGCGTCAGATAGAACTGGACGTGCACGGCCTCCTCGAACAGCTGGCGCGACAGATACAGCCGCGCCTCCGGGGAGTTGATGTGCTTGTAGAGCGTGAGCACCAGGTTGTTCGCGACGATCGAGTCGCCCGTCGCGAAGAACGCGACCAGCCGGCCGATCAGATGCTGCTCACCGGGCGTGAGCCTGGCCAGGTCGGTGACGTCGGAGTGGAGGTCGACCTCCTCCACGTGCCAGGTGTTCTTGATGGCGTCCCGGTAGCGCTCGTAGAAGTCCGGGTAGCGCATGGGGCGGAGGGTGAGTTCGAAGCCCGGGTCGAGAAGGTTCTTGACGGGTGCGCCGGTGTCGGTGGAGCTCATTACTGGCAGGCCTCGCAGGACTCGGGGTTCTCCAGGGAGCAGGCGACGGCCTCTTCGGGGGTCGCCTGCGCGGGGACGGGGACAGGGACGGCTGCGGACGCGGCGCGGGCGATACGGGTCGCCGGGCGCGAGCGCAGGTAGTAGGTCGTCTTCAGACCCTGCTTCCAGGCGTACGCGTACATCGAGCTGAGCTTGCCGATGGTCGGCGTCTCCAGGAACAGGTTCAGCGACTGGCTCTGGTCCAGGAACGGCGTACGGGCCGCCGCCATGTCGATCAGGCCGCGCTGCGGGATCTCCCAGGCGGTGCGGTACAGGGCCCGTACGTCGGCCGGGACCCAGTCGAAGCCCTGCACCGAGCCGTTCGCCTCGCGCAGGGCCTCCCGGGTCTGCGCGTCCCACCCGCCGAGCTTCTTCAGCTCGGCCACGAGGTAGGAGTTGACCTGGAGGAACTCGCCGCTGAGGGTCTCGCGCTTGAAGAGGTTGGACACCTGCGGCTCGATGCACTCGTACACGCCGGCGATCGAGGCGATGGTGGCGGTCGGCGCGATGGCGAGCAGCAGGGAGTTGCGCATGCCGACGTCGGCGATCCGGGCGCGCAGCGCGTCCCAGCGCTCCGGCCAGTTGAGCGTGGTGCCGTAGTGGTCGGGGTGCAGCACGCCGCGCGCCGTGCGGGTCTCGGACCAGGCCGGCAGGGAGCCGTCGCGTTCGGCGAGGTCGCAGGACGCCTCGTACGCCGCCAGCATGATCCGCTCGGCGATCCGGGTCGACAGGGCCTTCGCCTCGGGGGAGTCGAAGGGCAGCCGCAGTTTGAAGAAGACGTCCTGCAGCCCCATCGCGCCCAGGCCCACCGGACGCCACCGGGCGTTGGACCGGCCGGCCTGCTCGGTCGGGTAGAAGTTGATGTCGACGACCCGGTCGAGGAAGGTCACCGCCGTGCGGACGGTCTCGTCCAGCCGCTCCCAGTCGATGCCGTCGGCGCCGGCTCCCGCGTCGACGAACGCGCCCAGGTTGACCGAGCCCAGGTTGCAGACGGCCGTCTCGCCGTCGTTCGTCACCTCGAGGATCTCGGTGCACAGGTTGGAGGAGTGGACGACCCGGCCGGGCTCCGCCGTCTGGTTGGCGGTGCGGTTGGCGGCGTCCTTGAACGTCATCCAGCCGTTGCCGGTCTGCGCGAGGGTCCGCATCATCCGCCCGTACAGCTCACGGGCCGGGACCGACTTGCGGGCCAGCCCGGCGGCCTCCGCCCGGCGGTACGCGGCGTCGAACTCGTCGCCCCACAGGTCGACCAGCTCGGGCACGTCGACCGGGGAGAACAGCGACCACTCGGTGTCCGCCTCGACGCGCCGCATGAACTCGTCGGGGACCCAGTGCGCGAGGTTCAGGTTGTGCGTACGGCGGGCGTCCTCGCCGGTGTTGTCGCGCAGCTCAAGGAACTCCTCGACGTCCGCGTGCCAGGTCTCCAGGTAGATCGCGGCGGCGCCCTTGCGCCGGCCGCCCTGGTTCACCGCGGCGACGGAGGCGTCGAGGGTCTTCAGGAACGGGACGATCCCGTTGGAGTGCCCGTTGGTGCCCCGGATGAGTGAACCGCGGGCGCGGATGCGGGAGTACGAGAGGCCGATGCCGCCGGCGTGCTTGGAGAGGCGGGCGACCTGGTGGTAGCGGTCGTAGATCGAGTCCAACTCGTCGAGCGGCGAGTCCAGCAGATAGCAGGACGACATCTGCGGGTGACGGGTACCGGAGTTGAAGAGGGTGGGCGAGGACGGCAGATAGTCGAGCCGGCTCATCAGCCGGTACAGCGCGGCCACTTCGTCCACCGCGGGCTCGGTGTCGTCCGCGGCGAGGCCGGAGGCGACGCGCAGCATGAAGTGCTGGGGGGTCTCGATCACCCGGCGGGTGATCGGGTGCCGCAGCAGATAGCGGCTGTAGAGCGTCCGCAGCCCGAAGTAGCCGAACCGGTCGTCCCCCTCGGGGTCGATCAGCGCGTCGAGCCGGTCCGCGTGCAGTGCGGTGAACGAGGCCGTGCGGTCGGCGATCAGGCCCTCGCGGTGGCCGACGGCGACCGAGGCGGAGAAGCACACCGCGCCCTGCCCGGCGGCCTCCGTCGCGATCGTGCGGGTGAGCAGACGCGCGGCCAGCTTGGAGTACGCGGGGTCCTCGGAGATGAGGCCGGCGGCGGCGTCGGTGGCGAGGGAGCGCAGTTCGGCCTCGTCGGACCCGGCGTGCCGGCCGCGCAGCGCGGCGGCGGCGACCCTGCCCGGGTCGGTGTCGGCCAGGTCGGCCGTGAGGTCCGTCAGGAGCCGCAGCAGCACGGTCCCGGGGCCGTCCTGCTGGGTCGCTGAAGCCGGATCGGCTGGCGCGATGGTCATGTGGTGCTCTCCCTCGCTCGGCTCTGGACCGGCGGGAGGCGGGGGCCGTGGCGGCGCGTACCTGGGCAGCACGGCGCACGGCGTCCACCGGCCCAACCGCGAGGCCCGGACGTCTGGCATCCGGATCGGTCGAACCGGATGCGCCGTCGGCAGGTCGTCGGACTCGAAACGGGTACGGCAAAGCGCACCGGATCACACCGTTGCGGGACAGTTCCGGATTCGCACCGGATTCCCCTGCAGTGACAGCGAGATGAGCATACATGTGGGGGCGGGCCGGGAGTGCCACCCCCACATGTTGTGTCTGCGGGCGGAAGTTGAGGTGACGGTCCACCGCGATACGAGAAGGGGCCGCCGGGAGGTCCGGCGGCCCCTTCTCGGTCGTGTGCGGTGTCAGTGACCGCCGGGCGCGCCCGCCGTGGCCGGCGGGAGCTCGACCTTGACGCCCGGGTCGCCCGCGTCCGCGGTGTAGTCGGACGGGCTGGTCTCGTCGATGCCCTCGGGGGCCTTGGCCGCCCGCATGACGAAGGTGAGGACCACGGTCACGACCACGTTCAGCACGAACGCGGTGAGACCGATGTAGCCGATCTGGCCGATGAACGGGATCGCGTCGGACGAGCCGCCGAAGTGCTTCTGCGTCGGGCTCGCGACGTTGTAGGCGGAGATGGTGCCGTAGAGCATGCCGACCGCCCAGCCGCCGATCAGTGCCCAGCGGTGGAACCAGCGGGTGAACAGACCGCCGACCAGCGCCGGGAACGTCTGCAGGATCCAGATTCCGCCCAGCAGCTGGAAGTTGATCGCCACGGTCTTGTCCATGGTGAGGACGAAGACCAGGGCGCCCACCTTCACCAGCAGCGAGACCAGCTTGGAGACCTTGGTCTCCTGGGCCGGGGTCGCGTCGGGCCGGATGAAGTCCTTGTAGATGTTCCGGGTGAACAGGTTGGCCGCGGCGATCGACATGATGGCCGCGGGGACCAGCGCGCCGATGCCGATGGCGGCGAAGGCGACGCCCGCGAACCAGGCGGGGAACATGTTTTCGAACAGCTGCGGGATGGCCAGCTGGCCGTTCTTGACGTTCACCCCGGCCGCGATCGCCATGAAACCGAGCAGCGCCAGCAGCCCGAGCATCACCGAATACAGCGGCAGGATCGTGGTGTTGCGGCGGATCACCTCACGGCTGCGCGAGGACAGCGTCGCCGTGATGGAGTGCGGGTACATGAAGAGGGCCAGCGCGGAGCCGACCGCCAGCGTGGCATAGCCCCAGTGCGCCATCTCGCCGGGCACCAGCGCGCCGGTGGGCTTGCCCGTAGCCTCGTTGACCTGGGAGAACTTCTCCCCGGCCGCGGCGAAGATATTGTCGAAGCCGCCCAGCTTGATCGGGATGTAGATGATCGCCACCGCGATGACGATGTAGATCAGGGTGTCCTTGACGAACGCGATGAGCGCCGGCGCACGCAGTCCGGAGGAGTACGTGTAGGCCGCCAGCACGCCGAAGGCGATCAGCAGCGGCAGGTCCTTGACGAACCAGTTGGTCGTCTCGCCGCCGCCGACGCCCATCACGTCGAGCACGGCCTGGATGCCGACCAGTTGGAGCGCGATGTACGGCATCGTGGCGAGCAGGCCGGTGAGCGCGACCGCCAGCGACAGGCCCTTGGAGCCGAACCGGCCGCGGACGAAGTCGGAGGTCGTCACGTATCCGTGCTTGTGCGACACCGACCACAGACGCGGCAGGAAGGTGAAGATCAGCGGGTAGACGAGGATCGTGTACGGGACGGCGAAGAAGCCGGCCGCGCCCGCCGCGTAGATGGCCGCCGGCACGGCGACGAAGGTGTATGCGGTGTACAGGTCGCCGCCGAGCAGGAACCAGGTCACCCAGGTGCCGAACGAGCGGCCGCCGAGGCCCCATTCGTCGAGGGTGTTCTCGTTCGCGGCCCTGCGCCAGCGCGCGGCCAGGAAGCCCATGACCGTGACGGCCACGAAGAAGAAGATGAAGACGGCGAGTGCGACGCCGTTCACGCCGTCCTTCACTGCGACGCACCCCCCTTGCGGCCGCGCTGGTCACGCTGCCACAGCTTGTAGGCGATCATCGTCAGGACCGCCGAGATCAGCACCCAGAGCATCTGGTACCAGTAGAAGAACGGCATGCCGATGAAAGTCGGTTCGACCTTCGCGTAGGAGCCGACCCAGAGCATCGCCACGAAAGGCGCGAAGAGGCAGAGGGCGATGATCACGCGTACCGGTGTGACGACCGGTTGTTTCGCTTCGGGCGCTTGTGGCGCTTCGGGCGCATCGGGTGCTGCTGACATGCGACTCCGTCCCCTTACTGCTCACTTGTAATGCGCACGAAATCTAGGCGAGGCGTTCTCGCGGAGTCACCCCCGGTTCGTATATCGGTACGGCAAAGACTTGGCTACGGGGCGCCCAAAACATGACATGGCGCCGCAACAGGTTGCGGCGCCATGTATGTCGAGCCGGGCCCGGCTCAGCCGTTCGGCCGCTTCAGCCTCGCCACGCTGCGAATTCCCGGGGGGCAACCCCCGGACCCCCGGCAATGCTCCGAGCCGGGCCCGGGTCAGCCGTTCGGCCTCTTGAGCCTCGCCACGCTGCGAATTCCCGGGGGGCAACCCCCGGACCCCCGGCAATGTTCCGAGCCGGGCCCGGGTCAGCCGTTCGGCCTCTTGAGCCTCGCCACGAACTTGTAGCGGTCGCCCCGGTAGACCGAGCGGACCCACTCCACGGGCTCGCCGCGGGCGTCCAGCGAGTGGCGCGAGAGCATCAGCATCGGCAGGCCCACGTCCGTGCCGAGCAGTCCCGCCTCGCGAGGGGTGGCGAGCGATGTCTCGATCGTCTCCTCGGCCTCCGCGAGATGGACGTCGTACACCTCGGCCAGTGCCGTGTAGAGCGAGGTGTACTTGACCAGGCTGCGGCGCAGCGCCGGGAAGCGCTTGGCCGACAGGTGCGTGGTCTCGATGGCCATCGGCTCGCCGCTGGCCAGCCGCAGCCGCTCGATGCGCAGCACCCGGCCGCCCGCCGCGATGTCCAGCAGTCCGGCCAGGGTGTCGTCGGCTGTGACGTATCCGATGTCCAGCAGCTGAGACGTGGGCTCCAGGCCCTGTGCGCGCATGTCCTCGGTGTACGAGGTGAGCTGCAGCGCCTGCGAGACCTTGGGCTTGGCGACGAACGTGCCCTTGCCCTGGATGCGTTCGAGCCGGCCCTCCACGACCAGTTCCTGGAGCGCCTGGCGGACCGTGGTGCGGGAGGTGTCGAACTCCGCGGCCAGCGTCCGTTCCGGCGGCACGGGGGTGCCGGGCGGCAGGGTCTCCGTCATGTCCAGCAAGTGGCGCTTGAGCCGGTAGTACTTGGGCACGCGCGCGGTACGCGTCTGCGCTGTGCCCTCCGCCTCGGTGCCGCCGCCCCCGTCCGTGGTCATGGCCCGCCTTCCCGACTGCTGTGCTCCTGCCGTCACCGGCTCCTCCGATTGCTGCGGCTCACATGGTGGCACGGACCGGTCACGGGTCGTCGCCCTCCCTCAGGTGTCGGTCCGATAACGGACACGACAGCCCTTCTTATACACCCTTGACACCCCTAAAGGTCTAGGCCAAGCTCCCGGTACTGGTCTAAACCATTAACGATCAGGTCCCGGCCCCAGGGCAGAATCTCGGCGCGTGTCCGTCAAGTGCAGCGCGACTCCCGGGTGGTGGGGGGGCAACTCTTGCATCCCTTTGAGGAGGGTGGCGTGAAGCGCAAGCTCATAGCAGCAGTTGGTGCGGTGGCCATGATGGCTTCGGTCGCGGCGTGTGGATCGGACGGAGGTGACAACGCCTCCAAGGAGCCCAAGGACCGCAAGGAGACGCTCACCGTCTGGCTGATGGTCGACGCGCAGAGCACCTGGCCCGAGCTGGTCAAGGACGTCAACGCCCAGTTCAACAAGAAGTACCCGGGCGTGAAGGTCGACGTCCAGTACCAGCAGTGGGCGGACAAGGCGAAGAAGCTCGACACGGCGCTGGGCGGCGACAAGTTCCCGGACGTCGTCGAGCTCGGCAACACCGAGACGATGCAGTACATCCTCAACGGGGCGCTCGCGGAGATCGACCCGAAGAAGTACGACAACTCCGACACCTGGATCCAGGGTCTGAAGGACACCTGCACCTTCGAGGGCAAGCAGTTCTGCGTGCCCTACTACGCCGGCGCCCGGGTGGCCATCTACAACACCGACATGTTCAAGCAGGGCGCGGGCACCGAGAAGCTGCCCCAGACCGAGGACGAACTCCTCACCGCCCTGGACAAGGTCACGGCCGAGTACGGCAAGAAGGACAAGCGCTTCTCTTCCCTCTACCTGCCGGGCCGCTACTGGTACGCCGCCATGTCGTACGTCGCCGCCTACGACGGCAAGATCGCCGAGTACGACGAGGGCTCGAAGGAGTGGAAGGCCTCGCTGTCCTCACCCGAGGCCCAGAAGGGCATCGAGCACTTCATCAACCTGGTCAAGAAGTACAACAAGGCCGACCAGACCAAGGACGAGCAGGACCACGCCAATGTGATGGCCAACGAGAAGGCGGCCCTCATCTACGGCAACGGCTGGGAGTCCGGCTCCGTCGTCGACGGCGAGAACAACGGCAACCCGAAGCTCGAGGGCAAGATCGCCACGGCCGGCATGCCCGGCCCGAACGGCAAGGCGCTGCCCTCCTTCATCGGCGGCTCCGACCTCGCCGTGGTCAGCAAGTCCAAGGTGACGGACCTCGCCCAGGAGTGGATCTCCCTCTTCACCAGCGAGAAGTCCATGGAGGTCCTCACCTCCAAGAACATCCTTCCGAACAACACCAAGCAGCTGGAGCCGCTGAAGGCGAAGCCGGAGACCGCGGCGATCGCGGGCGCGGTGCCGGACGCGTGGTTCACCCCGATCGCCCCGGGCTGGACCTCGATCGAGAAGGAGGAGGTCCTGGAGAACATGCTCCTGTCCATCCTCAAGGGTGACTCCGTGGAGAAGGCCACCAAGGCGGCCGACGCCAAGATCAACGAGCTGATCAACCAGGAGTCCTGAGCCACGGGGCCCCGGGGCGGTGTCGCCTCAGGGCCCGCCCGGCTTTCTTGGCGGTGGCGGGGCCCCGGACCACGCGGCCTTGCCCCCGCCCTTTTCGGTGCAGAAGAAGAAACGGAAGGTCAGCCACGTGACTGCCGCCGACACCCAGGCCGCCGGCCCGCCGGTACCCGTACCACGTGCCCCGGAAGGCAAGGGCGCCGCGCCCGGCCTCCACAAGGGGGGGCCCGATTCCCGTCCGAAGAAGCGGAAGAAGGGCGCGCTCCTTCCGTATCTGCTGATCCTTCCGGCGCTGGTCGCGATCGCCGCGGTCTACGCCTTCCCGCTGGCCAAGACCGTGATCATGTCCTTCCAGGACATGGGCCGCAAGGAGCTGTGGACCGGCCAGTCGCCGCCCTGGGTCGGCTTCGAGCAGTTCACCGACATCCTCGGTGATTCCGAGTTCTGGTCGGTCACCGGCCGCACGGTCGTCTTCATGACCGTCTGCGTGACGGTCACCATGGCCGTCGGCCTGCTGCTCGCCCTGCTGATGAGCCGGCTGACCACCTGGGTCCGGCTGGTGCTGACGGCGGCGCTGGTCGCCGCCTGGTCCATGCCGCTGATGGTCGCCGCGTCGATCTTCCGCTGGCTCTCCGACTCCGACTACGGCCTCATCAACACCCTGATCGCCAAGGTCGTCGGCGAGGACTTCCTCGGCCACAACTGGTTCCTCGACCCGAAGCAGGGCTTCGCCATCATCTCCCTGCTGGTCATCTGGGGCGCCATCCCGTTCGTGGTGATCACGCTGTACGCGGCCCTCACCCAGGTCCCCAAGGAACTGGAGGAGGCCGCCTCTCTGGACGGGGCGAACGCACCCGCCGTGTTCCGGTTCGTCACCTGGCCGGTCATCCGCCCGGTCTTCACCATGGTCGCCACCCTCTCGGTGATCTGGGACTTCAACGTCTTCGGTCAGATCTGGCTGCTGCGCGGCAACAAGCCGGAACCCGAGTACGAGACCCTCGGCCTCTACTCCTTCTCCAAGGCCTTCGAGTCCACCTCGTTCAGCCAGGGCACCGCGATCGCCCTGATCACCGTGCTGATGCTGTCCGGTGTGGCCGTGTACTACCTGCGTCAGCTGATGAAGACAGGAGAGGTCGAATGAGCACCTCCACCGCGCCCTCCACGGCCGGCGGCCGGCAGCACCTCGACCGGACGCCGCACCGGGCCCCGCAGCAGGAACTGCGGCCCGACCGCAGGCGCACCCGCTGGCACTACGACATCATCGGGCTGTTCGCCGCGGTGCTGATGGCCTTCCCGGTCTACTGGCTCGTCATCAGCTCCCTGCGCCCCAACCACGAGATCCGGTCCTACGACCAGACGCTGTGGCCCTCGTCGCTCACCTTCGACAACTTCGCCCGCGCGGTGGAGCAGGAGAACTTCGCGACCGCGGTCCAGTCGAGCCTCGTCGTGTCGGTCACCGCCGTCGTCGGCGGCATGATCATCGCGACCCTCGCGGCCCTCGCCATCGGCCGGTTCCGCTTCTTCGGCCGCAAGGCGCTGCTGATGGTGCTGATCCTGGTCCAGATGCTGCCGCCGACCGCGATGCTCATCCCCATCTACGCCCAGCTCAACGCCATCGGCGGACTGGACGAGTACTGGGGCCTCATCGTCGTCTACCTGGTGTCCACCCTGCCCTTCGCGGTCGTCATGATCCGCGGCTTCGTGGTGAACATCCCGGTGGAGCTCGAGGAGTCGGCGATGGTCGACGGCTGCACGCGGATGGGGGCCTTCCGCCGGGTGATCTTCCCGCTGCTCGCCCCGGGACTGGCCGCCGCGTCGATCTTCGCGCTGGTCAACGCGTGGAACGAGTACCTCTTCGCCTACATCCTGATCAACGACAACTCCAAGTACACGCTCAATGTGTGGCTGATGACCTTCACCACCGAGCGGGGTACGGACTACGGCGCGCTGATGGCCGCCTCCACCCTCATCGCCCTGCCCGTCGTGGTCTTCTTCATGATCATCCAGAAGAAGATGGCCGCGGGCCTCACCTCCGGCGCCGTGAAGGGATAACGCCACCTCATGACGACTCTGGTACGCGGAGCGGCAGGCACCCTGACCCGTGACGCGCTCACTGTCCTCCAGCCCGGTTTCGTCGGCACCAGCGCCCCGGACTGGGTGCTGAGGCGGATCGGCGAAGGGCTTTCGTCCGTCGGCCTGTTCGGCCGCAACATCACCTCGCCCGGCCAGCTGGCCGCCCTGACCGAGCGGCTGCGCGCGGAACGGGACGACGTCCTCGTCGCCATCGACGAGGAGGGCGGCGACGTCACCCGGCTCGAGGTGACCCACGGCTCCTCGTTCCCCGGCAACTACGCGCTGGGCCGCGTGGACGACGTGGAGCTCACCCGCGCCGTGGCGAACGAACTGGGGCGCCGGCTCGCCGAGTGCGGGGTGGACCTCAACTGGGCGCCGTCCGCCGACGTCAACTCCAACCCGGACAATCCGGTCATCGGTGTCCGGTCGTTCGGCGCCGACACCGCGCTCGCCGCCCGGCACACCGTCGCCTACGTCGAGGGCCTCCAGGCCGCCGGCGTGGCCGCCTGCACCAAGCACTTTCCCGGACACGGCGACACCAATGTGGACTCTCACCACGCGTTGCCCCGCATCGATGTGGACCTGGACACACTGCACGCCCGTGAGCTGGCACCTTTCCGCGCCGCCATCGCCGCGGGTTCCAAAGCGGTCATGAGTGCGCATATTCTGCTGCCCGCGCTCGATCCCGACCGTCCCGCGACGCTGAGCCCGCAGATCCTCACCGGTCTGCTGCGCGAGGCGCTGGGCTATCAGGGTCTGATCGTCACGGACGGCATGGAGATGCAGGCCATCTCGTCCACGTACGGCATCGAGCGCGGCTCGGTCCTCGCGATCGCCGCCGGAGCCGACGCGATCTGCGTCGGTGGCGGCCTGGCCGACGAGGAGACCGTACTGCGGCTGCGCGACGCGCTGGTCGATGCGGTACGCGGTGGAGACCTGCCCGAGGAGCGGCTGGCCGACGCGGCGGCGCGGGTGCGCGCCCTGGCGGAGTGGACGCGCCGGGCCAGGGGGGCGGCAGCAGAGCCGGGCGCGGCTTCACAGGAGGGGACCGCGCCCGGCTCCGACACGGAGATCGGCCTGGTCGCGGCGCGCCGTGCGGTACGGGTCACCGTCGGTGACCGGCCGTACGAGCCGGTCACGAAGGCCCCGTACGTCGCCGCCTTCTCCGCGGCCGCCAACATCGCCGTCGGCGACGAGACGCCGTGGGGCGTGGCCGCGGAACTGGCCGCGCTGCTGCCCGGCACCGCGACCGGCACGTACACCGACGGCACCGGCACGCCCGGTCCGGTGTCCCAGGTGCTGGGGGCGGCGGGCGACCGCAGGATTGTCGCCGTAGTACGCGACGTCCACCGCCACCCGTGGATGGCCAATGCCCTCGACGCGCTGCTCGCGGCCCGTCCCGACACGGTCGTCGTCGAGATGGGCCTGAACCGGGCGGCGCCCACCGGAGCCCTGCACATCGCGACCCACGGCGCCGCCCGCGTCTGCGGGCGCGCCGCCGCGGAGGTCATCACCGGCGGGGCCGCGGAGGCCGTCGCCGGCGGATGAGCCGGGCGCGCCGCCGCGGAGCGCCGTGCTCCGCTTCGGGGCCCGGGTGCGGGCCGGACGGCGGGAACCGTGATCGCGACGGGCGGGTGTGATGAGGGGCCCGCCCGTCGTTCACGAACCGGTACCCGGGGCGGCTTCATACTTCGCCGATTCATAAGTATGGTGGCGGAACTAAACTCAGCCGAAGCATGGACAGCCCGAATGGTCTAGTCCACAATTGAGTTTGCACAAGCCTCCGCCCTCCCCGCACAGGAGGGTGGAACGAGGTCCCCGGCGCTCTCTGCCCTGACTGCGCCGAGACCTCCACGGCCGACCGGGACCGCACACCCTTCGGCCGCGTAACTCCGGGCTGCGGTGCCGGACGGGTCGAGGGTCCCGTCGCGGCGCCGCGGCCCGCGGGTACCCTCGCTGACGTGCCCTCCATGAACGAGCTCGTCCGCCAGCACACCGCTCTGAGTGAGTCCGACCTCGAGTGGCTCCATCTGCTGGTCTCGGAGTGGCAGCTGCTCTCCGACCTCTCCTTCGCCGACCTCGTGCTGTGGGTTCCCACCCGCGACGGCACGCGGTACGTCTCCGTCGCCCAGATGCGGCCCAACACCGGCCCCACCTCGTACCAGGACGACATGGTCGGCCACCTCGTCCCGCGCGGCCGGCGTCCGCTGCTGGACGCCGCGCTGGACGAGGGCCGGATCGTGCGCGAGGGCGACCCCGAGTGGCGCGAGGAGGTGCCGGTACGGGTCGAGTCCATCCCCGTACGCCGCGAGGGCCGGGTGCTCGGCGTCATCGCCCGCAACACCAATCTGCTCACCGTGCGCACCCCGTCACGGCTGGAGCTCACCTATCTCCAGTCCGCCTCCGACCTCGCGCAGATGATCGCTGCCGGAACGTTTCCCTTCCCGGACGAGCAGGTCGAGATGGACTCCTCCCCGCGCGCCGGGGACGGCCTCATCCGCCTCGACGCGGACGGCATCGTCCAGTACGCCAGCCCCAACGGCCTCTCCGCCTACCACCGGCTCGGCCTCGCCTCCGACCTGGTCGGCCAGCACCTGGGCCGGCTCACCGCCGAACTCGCGCCCTCCCGCGGCCCGGTCGACGAGGCCCTGGCCAAGATCGCCAGCGGCTACGCGCCGCGCGAGACTGAGGTCGAGGGCAACGGCGGGGTCATCCAGCTCCGGGCGATCCCGCTCAAGCCCAAGGGCGTACGGATCGGTTCGCTGGTACTGCTGCGGGACGTGACCGAACTGCGCCGCCGCGAGCGCGAGTTGATCACCAAGGACGCGACCATCCGGGAGATCCACCACCGGGTCAAGAACAACCTCCAGACGGTCGCGGCCCTGTTGCGCCTCCAGTCGCGCCGGATGGACTCCGTCCGCGGCCGTGAAGCCCTCAACGAGGCGGTCCGGCGCGTCGGTTCCATCGCGATCGTGCATGAGACGCTGTCCCAGAATCTGGACGAGCGGGTGGAGTTCGACGACATCGCGGACCGGGTGATCGCGATGGTGGCGGAGATCTCACCGGGCAAGGTCGACTGCCGGCGCACCGGCCGCTTCGGCATCCTCGACGCCGAGATCGCCACGCCCCTGTCCATGGTCCTCACCGAGATCCTGCAGAACGCCCTGGAGCACGGCTTCGCACAGGGGGAGTCGGGCTCGGTGGAGGTCGCGGCGGTCCGCGGCGAGACGCGCGCCCAGGGCTCCCGGCTGCTGATCACCGTCCAGGACGACGGGGCGGGTCTGCCGGAGGGCTTCGACCCGCAGCGGGCCGGCAATCTGGGGCTCCAGATCGTCAGGACCCTGGTCGAGGGGGAGTTGGGCGGCACGTTCGACATGCTCCGGGTCCCGGCGCCGGGGCGCGGCACCCGGGTCGTGCTGGACGTCCCCGTACCCGAGAAGCGCTGACCCGCACGGCGCTCCCGGGCGTTTCGGGCCCTCATGCACAGCGAAGAGCCCCGGACCGTGTGGAACGGTCCGGGGCTCGAAGCTCACGTGCTCGCATGTGCGATGCGCATTGGGGGGTACTGCGCGCTGCGGCTCGAAGGCGGTGAGTGCGTACTCGCTGTACGCGCCGCCGGCGGAGGCCGGTAGCGGGGTGGCGTCAGGCGCTGGCGTTACGCGCCCGGTTGCGAGCGGCACGGCGCTTCATCGCGCGGCGCTCGTCCTCGCTGAGGCCACCCCAGACGCCGGAGTCCTGGCCGGACTCGAGCGCCCACTGCAGGCACTGCTCCATGACGGGGCAGCGACGGCAGACGGCCTTGGCTTCCTCGATCTGCAGCAGCGCAGGACCGGTGTTGCCGATGGGGAAGAACAGCTCGGGGTCTTCCTCGCGGCAAACGGCGTTGTGACGCCAGTCCATGGCTGCTACCTCTCCTTGGTATTACGTTCAGGTTGCTTGTGAATGTGAACGCTTTCACGAATCCCCCCGTGAGGGAAGGGCCGATCGCCAGTTGCCCGGCGTTGGGTCCTGGATTCGTGGAAGGGGTTCCGGCGGTCTGTGGGGCCGATGTTGCGGGCCGTCCCGATCGCCATGTAGAGATTCGCAAACCTCGGCGGCGGATACAACCCCTTCCGGAAAGTTTTTTTTGATTCCTCGGTGTCGACTAGGTCACAGCCGTACTTCTATGGGGTGGACCGCAGTCCATACGTTCGAGATAAAGGACTTTCGGTCCTTCTGGTCACACAATCACACGCAGTGCACGGCGAACGCCTGTGAACGCGACGCTCGTACGCAGCCCCAGGTGGTCGCCGTCCATCTGGAAGGGCAACGGAACCTTTGAATGCAAGGTGAAGTCGGTCTGGTCGTGAAGTGTGAGTGCGTGCTTTCCGTGCGGGCCGCGTTCCGGGCTCGAAGTCAGCAGCTGGGTCCCGTAACGGGCCACCGCGGGAGTCGACATCTTGGTCAGACCGAGTACGTCGAGAGCCGTGTCGAAGGACGCCTTCGGGGACGCGTAGACCGGGCGATTGCCCAGGTAGGTCCAGGGAGAGGTGTTACAGACTATGGACAGCACCAGGCCCGCCACGGGGTCCGCGCCGGGCCGCTCCAGGGTGATCGTTCCGTGGCGGCGGTGCGGGTCGTCGAGGAACTGGCGCAGCACCTGCCGGACGTAGAGCGAGTGCGTCGAACGCTTTCCGCGTTCGCGGTGCTGTTCGACCCGGCCGACGACACCGGCGTCGAAGCCGAGCCCGGCGCAGAAGGTGAACCAGCGCGGCGGGACGCCCTCGTCCTCGGTCCCGGGGACGCCGGCCGCCAGCCCGAGGCCGACCGTCTGCTCGGTCCGGTCGCGCAGTGCGTCCAGGATCGCGCCGGTCGCCTCGACGGCGTCGTTCGGCAGTCCGAGCGCGCGGGCGAACACATTCGTGGAGCCGCCCGGGACGACGGCGAGCCGGGGAAGCCGGTCGGGGTCCGGGCCGTTGTGGAGCAGTCCGTTCACGACCTCGTTGACCGTGCCGTCGCCGCCGAGGGCGACGACGAGGTCGATGTCACTGGACTCCGCGGCGCGGCGGCCGAGGTCGCGGGCGTGGCCGCGGTACTCCGTCGTGACCGCCTCGATCTTCATCTCGCTCGCGAGCGCGTGGATCAGCACGTCGCGCGTGCGGGCACTGGTGGTGGTTGCTGCCGGATTGACCACGAGAAGTGCGCGCATGCGATGCAGCGTACCTACTGGGGGGTACCTGGCCCAGCCCGGGCCTGTGGGCTACGCGCGGCCGCGGATACCGAGGGCTTCCGCCGTCGTCGGGTTCACCAGCAGCACCAGGCCCGTCACCGCGACCGCCGCCAGCACCACGCCCAGGGGGATCAGGGCGCCCGACGCGCGCAGCAGCGTCCACGCCGGGATCAGCGCGATGAGCTGCGTGATGATCGCCGGCCCGCGGCTCCAGCTGCGCTGCCGCAGCAGCCCGCGCGCGGCGGCGAGCGGGATCACGCCCAGCGCCATGAGCGTCAGGCCGCCCATCTCCGCCTGCGAGGCGCTGTCGGACCGCCCGAGCAGCCCCATCACCAGCATGTACACGCCCCCCACCACCAACGCCAGCGCCTCGGCGCCGCACACGGCGGCGGCGGCGGTCAGCCGGGGCGGGCGGGATGTCCGGTCGTCACTGCGCATGCTTGCAGCGTATCTGCCAGGCGCGGCGGCCCCCGGCCCGGTCGGCGGGTGCGGCCCGGCCAGGTCGGCGGGTGCGGCGTCCCCGGGAGCGGACGTGGCTCCGTCCGGTGGGTGGTGCGGGGGTCGGGGCCTCCGGAGGGGGATCCCGGACTGCTTTCCCGTACTTGCCGGTCCCTATCCAACGACGCCTTACGTCCGGTCACCCCCTCCTCCGACCCCGCCCCCCTCACGGCGCGTGGGGCCCGTTCCGCCCTGTGGTCGCCCCACGGGCCGGTGTGGCTTCCTGCCGGGGACATCGACCCGATACCCCCGGTTCGGCACCGGCATGGTGGCCGCCTGCCCGGACGCATCCGCGCAGGGTCTGGGGCGAGCCCCGGTACTCGGCGGCAGTCACGCGCCCTGGCGCGCCTCGTCGGGGTCTGGGGCGGAGCCCCAGTTCCGGGAAGGGGCGGGGTGGGGGACTTCTCCCCTCCCGCACCCACCCACCGGCGGCAGCGAAACCGTCGGCCCCGGGGCAGGGGGACGCGCAGGGGGCGTGTTCGGGACGTAAGGCGTCGTAGGCCTTGGGCGAAGCAAGTACGGGAAAGCAATCCCGGACATGCCCCCGGAGCGGCACCCGGACGCCGAACGCACAGGACCGGGCCCGGCCCGGAGACGTACCGGGCCGGGCCCGGAAGCCGGCTACTCCTCGACCAGGAGGCGTTCGCGGAGTTGCGCCAGCGTCCGCGCCAGCAGCCGCGAGACATGCATCTGCGAGATGCCGACCTCCTGCGCGATCTGCGACTGGGTCATGTTTCCGAAGAACCGCAGCAGCAGGATCCGCTTCTCACGCGGCGGCAGATCCTCCAGCAGCGGCTTGAGGGACTCCCGGTACTCGACGCCCTCCAGCGCCTCGTCCTCCGCGCCCAGCGTGTCCGCCACCGCGGGGGACTCGTCGTCGGTGTCGGGGACGTCCAGGGACAGCGTGGAGTACGCGTTGGCGGACTCCAGGCCCTCCAGGACCTCTTCCTCCGAGATGCCGAGACGCTCGGCGAGCTCGTGCACGGTCGGCGAGCGGCCGTGCTGCTGGGAGAGCTCCGCGGTGGCCGTCGTCAGCGAGAGCCGCAGCTCCTGCAGACGGCGCGGCACCCGCACCGCCCACCCCTTGTCGCGGAAGTGACGTTTGATCTCGCCGACCACGGTCGGTGTCGCGTACGTCGAGAACTCGACGCCGCGGTCCGGGTCGAACCGGTCCACCGACTTGATCAGACCGATCGTCGCGACCTGGGTGAGGTCGTCCAGCGGTTCGCCGCGGTTGCGGAAACGCCGCGCCAGGTGCTCGACCAGCGGCAGATGCATCCGGACCAGCTGGTTACGCAGCTCCGCCCGCTCGGGCGACCCGTCGGGCAGTGTCCGCAGGGCGATGAACATCGCCCGCGCGCCGCTGCGGTCATGGGGGTCCGGGTGCTGCTGGTGCTCGCTCATACGGTCCGCCCGCTCTGCCGAGGCCGTACGGCCCTCAGGTTCGTCCACCACCGGGTGCGGCCGCGCCTGTTGCTCCGGGATGCCGGCAGACGTGCTCAGCGCCCTGGGGCTCCGCTCCTCGTCCTCCCGCATCGAACCGTCCCCGTTTCCGCTGCTCACGCCGGCCCGGGTCCCGCGCCGCGCTGCTTGTACAGGCTGATGGCCACCGTACGGTCCTCGGCGACCGTGGAGTCGACCTTGCCGGCCAGTGCGGAGAGCACCGTCCAGGCGAACGTGTCGCGCTCAGGCGCCCGGCCGTCGGTGGTGGGCGCGGAGACCGTCACCTCCAGTGAGTCGTCGACGAGCCGGAACACACAGCTCAGAACGGATCCGGGGACGGCTTGCTGCAGCAGGATCGCGCACGCCTCGTCCACCGCGATCCGCAGGTCCTCGATCTCGTCGAGGGTGAAGTCCAAGCGCGCTGCGAGGCCGGCGGTGGCCGTTCGCAGCACGGACAGGTAGGCACCCGCAGCGGGCAGCCGGACTTCCACGAAGTCCTGGGTCCCGGGCTCGCCTGCGATATGGGACACCCTCACCTCCAAGGTGGCACAAGCTCTCTCCGGGCCGGGGGCGATGGCCCGCGGCCGTGCGTTACGTGGTCGATCACGCAGCCAGGTCTGGCCTGGCGACGCTATCGCGATCCATGGTGCCGTGTCGCCCGGACCCCATGGTGATGGCTGTCACTCAATGTAAACCGATGAACACACACAGTGGCTAGTGGTCTGCGCCTGCCAATTGCGCGGATGCGGGGGATGGTTGACGTACCCAGGCGTTACACGATCGAACCGTCCACGAAGCACCACCGCCACGGCTGTCCCGGCTCGAAACTGCGCATCACCGGGTGCCCGGTCTCCCGGAAGTGCGCGCTCGCGTGCTGCCACGGCGAGGAGTCGCAGCAGCCGACGTGACCGCACACCAGGCAGAGCCGCAGCTGGACGGGGTGGCTGCCGGTCGCCAGGCACTCCGTACAGGTCTCGGTCAGCGGCGGCGGCTCGGGGCGCGGCAGTTCGGCTACGTGCGGGCACTCGCTCATGATTGCCAGATTACGACGTAGCCGGAGCGAGGTCGGTGGGATGGAAGCATTGCCGCTGGTGGGGCTGATCGCCGTGAGCGCCGCGGTGGCCGGGGCGGCCCGCAGGACGCCGGTGCCGGCGCCGCTGCTGCTGGTGGCGGCGGGGCTGGTCGCCTCGTACGTACCGGGCGTCCCCGACTACCACCTCGACCCGCACATCGTGCTGCCCCTGGTACTGCCGCCGCTGCTGCACATGGCCGCCCTGGACAGCTCGTACCTCGACCTGCGGGCCAACATCCGTCCCGTCGCGCTGCTCTCGGTCGGCTATGTCCTGTTCGCGACGGTCGCGGTCGGCTGCCTCGCGTACCTCCTGGTGCCCGATCTGCCGCTGCCGACCGCCCTGGTGCTCGGCGCGGTGATCGCGCCCCCGGACGCCGTCGCCGCCACGGCCATCGCGCGGCGGCTCGGGCTGCCCGGCCGGATCACCACGATCCTCCAGGGCGAATCCCTGGTGAACGACGCCACCGCGATCACCGCCTACAAGGTGGCGCTGGCGGCCGCCGTCGGCGCCGGCGCGAGCTGGGGCAGCGGTCTCGAGGAGTTCGCGCTCGCCGCGCTCGGCGGTGTGGGCGTCGGCCTGGCGCTGATGCTGCCCATCCACTGGCTGCGCAGACGCCTGAAGGAGCCGCTGCTGCAGAACACGCTGTCGCTGCTCATCCCGTTCATCGCCTACGCCGCCGCGGAGCAGGTCCACGCGTCCGGGGTGCTCGCGGTGGTGGTCGTCGCCCTGTACCTGGGCCATCACTCCTGGCAGGTCGACTTCGCGACCCGGCTCCAGGAGGAGGCGGTCTGGAGGATGGTCGCCTTCGTCCTGGAGTCCGCGGTCTTCGCGCTGATCGGCCTGCAACTGGCGTTCGTGGTGGAGGGACTGGGCGACTACGGGCTCGGCGATGCTCTGCTGTACGGAGCCGGGGTGTTCGCCGCCGTGGTCGTCGTGCGGTTCGTCTGGGTGTATCCGGCGACGTTCCTGCCGCGCATGGTGTCCCGGCGGATCAGGGAGCGCGAGCCGGACACCGGCTGGACCGCTCCGCTGATCGTCGGCTGGGCCGGGATGCGTGGCGTCGTGTCCCTCGCCATCGCCTTCTCCATCCCTTTGTCGACACCGGACGGCGACGCCTTCCCCGCCCGCAACCTGGTCCTGTTCCTCACCTTCACGACGGTCATCGGGACGCTGGTGGTGCAGGGGCTGACACTGCCGTCGCTGATCCGCGCACTCCGGATTCCGGGACGGGACGTCCACGCGGAGACGCTGGCCGAGGCGCAGGCCCAGAGCAAGGCGTCCGCGGCCGCCGAGCAGCGGCTGGACGAGCTGCTCGCCGACGAACGCAACAGGCTGCCGGAGCCGCTGGCGGACCGGCTGCGGGCGGTGCTGGCGCGCCGCAGGAACGCCGTCTGGGAACGCCTCGGCACAGTCAACGCGGAGACGGGGGAGACCGCGGACGACACGTACCGGCGGCTGGCCAGGGAGATGATCTCCACGGAGCGCGACGTCTTCGTCGAGCTGCGCGACCGGCGGGAGATCGACGACGAGATGATGCGGAATCTGCTGCGCCGGCTCGACCTGGAGGAGGCCGCCGCGTACCGGGAGGAGACGGCCTGAGCCGTCACCCGGTGCGGTCGGGGGCCGATCCGTCCTCCTGGCCGGTGACGACCGCCACCACGGCCGTCCCGGGCGCGAAGGCGCCCTCCGTGGCGAGCTCCGCCAGTCCGTAGAGCATCTTGGCGACGTAGACGCGCTCCACGGGCAGCCCGTGACGGGCCCTGAAGTCCGCCGAGAACCTGTCGAGCGCCGGGTTGCTGCGCGCGTATCCGCCGAAGTGGAACCGCTCGTCCAGCGACCAGTCGCCGGCCGGGCCGCCGAAGGCCGCGTCCTGGAGGGTGCGCACCGCCCCGGCCAGGAAGCCGCCCTTCAGGACCGGGAAGCCGACGGCCCGCTGTCCGTCGTCCAGGCCGGCGGCCAGCCCTGCGAGGGTGCCGCCCGTGCCGCAGGCGACGGCCACCACGTCGGCGAGGCCGCGCAGTTCGCGGCCCAGCTCGGCGCAGCCGGCGGCGGCGAGCGCGTTGCTGCCGCCCTCGGGGACCACGTACACGTCGTCCGTCGCCGCCCGCCCGAGGATCCGGGCCAGTGTTCCGGGGTCGTCCTTGCCGCGGTAGGTCGTGCGGTCCACGAACAGCAGTCGCATACCGTCGGCGGCGCACCGGGCCAGGGAGGGGTTCAGGGGGCGCGTGGCGAGCTCGTCGCCCCGTACGACGCCGATGGTGGGGAAGCCGAGGAGCCGGCCGGCGGCGGCCGTCGCGCGCAGATGGTTGGAGTAGGCGCCGCCGAACGTCAGCACCGGCCGGCCGGCGGCGGCCCGCACATTCGGGGCCAGCTTCCGCCACTTGTTGCCCGGCAGGTCCGGGTGGATCAGGTCGTCGCGCTTGAGGAGCAGCCGCACCCCGTGCCGGGAGAAACGATCGTCCTCGACCGGCTGCAGCGGGGACGGCAGCCGGGGCCGCAGCGCGGCGGCGGGCTCGGGCGGTCTGTGCGGCATGGACTCATTCTGTCCGGACACGTGAACGAGTCCCACTGCTGCCCAGGTCCACGGTGATTCAGTCACACTCATTTGTGTAATGGCGTACTTACAGACCGCGATGACAGGCTCTCTTCTGCAGGTCAGCACATGATCGAGAGGGAGTCTCATGACGGTTGGTCCGGTCGGTTCCGTAGGCGAGGACGTGCGTGATCCGTCACCCCAGCAGAGTCTCGGTACCGCCGCGGCACGGAATCTCGCAACCACCACCAAGTCCGTCCCGCAGATGCAGGAGATCAGCTCGCGGTGGCTGCTGCGGATGCTGCCGTGGGTGCAGGTCCAGGGCGGCACCTACCGGGTGAACCGCCGCCTCAGCTATGCGGTCGGCGACGGGCGGGTCACCTTCGTCCAGACCGGGGACCGGGTTCAGGTCATCCCCGCGGAGCTCGGGGAGCTGCCCGCGCTGCGGCACTTCGACGACGAGGCGGCGCTCGCCGAGCTCGCGCAGCGGTGCGAGCAGCGGGAGTTCGAGGCAGGGCAGGTCCTGGCGACCGGCGGGGAGGCGGCCGACAGGATCTTCCTACTCGCCCACGGCAGGGTGGAGAAGGTCAGCGAGGGCCCCTACGGGGACGAGGCGGTGGTCGAAGTCCTCGCCGACGGTGCCTACTTCGGGGACCAGGCGCTGCTGGACGGCGACGCGGTCTGGCCGTACACGGCACGTGCCGCGACCGCGTGTACGGCCCTGGTCCTGACCAGGGCCGACGTGCTCAACCTCGCGGAGCGCGCGGAGTCGCTGCGCACCCATCTGGCGCAGCCGGCCTCGATCCCGCACCAGCGGACGAACACGTACGGCGAGGCGGAGATCGACCTGTCGGCCGGCCATGTCGGCGAAGCCGTCGTGCCGCACACCTACGTGGACTACGACGCGGCACCGCGGGAGTACGAACTGAGCGTCGCCCAGACGGTGCTGAAGGTGCACAGCCGGGTCGCGGACCTCTACAACCAGCCGATGAACCAGACGGAGCAGCAGTTGCGGCTGACCGTCGAGGCGTTGCGCGAGCGGCAGGAGCACGAGCTGGTCAACAACCGCGAGTTCGGCCTGCTCAACAACTGCGACTACGGGCAGCGGCTGCAGCCGCACGACGGGGTGCCCAGCCCCGACGACATGGACGAACTGCTCTCGCGGCGCCGCGGTTCGAAGCTGTTCCTCGCCCACCCGCGCGCCATCGCCGCCTTCGGCCGCGAGTGCAACAGGCGTGGACTGGTCCCCGACAGCGTGGACGTCGGGGGCACCAAGGTGCCCGCCTGGCGCGGTGTGCCGATCTTCCCGTGCAACAAGATCCCGGTCTCCGACGCCCGGACGACCTCGATCATCTGCATGCGTACGGGCGAGGAGGAGCAGGGCGTCATCGGGCTCCAGCAGAGCGGCATCCCGGACGAGATCGAGCCGAGCCTGTCGGTGCGCTTCATGGGCATCGACGAGCAGGCGATCATCTCGTACCTGGTCACGGCCTACTACTCGGCGGCCGTGCTCGTCCCGGACGCGCTCGGTGTCCTGGAGAACGTGGAGGTGAGCCGCTGGCAGTGACGTGCCCCTCCACGACGTGACTTCCGGGGGCGCGGCCCCGCCGCCGCGTTCCCGCCCGCGAGGAGCGGAGCCGCCATCGCGAAAGGACCGCCCAGTTGACCATGCCGGACACCGTCGAGGGCCGCGACGCCGTCGACCTCCTCGAGCGCGGCCGCAGTGCCGTCGACCCCCGACTCCGCTCCGCCGTCGCGTCGCTGCCCGCGTCCCTGCGGCGGGTCGCGAGCTACCACTTCGGCTGGGAGTCGGCCGACGGCACCCCGGTCACCGGGTCCGCCGGCAAGGCCGTCAGACCGGCGCTGGTGCTCGCCGCCTGCCGGGCGCTCGGCGGTGACCCGCGACAGGCGGTGGGGGCGGCCGCCGCCGTGGAACTCGTGCACAACTTCAGCCTGCTGCACGACGACGTGATCGACGAGGACCCCAGCCGCAGGCACCGGCCCACCGCATGGAGCGTCTTCGGCGTCCCCGACGCCATCGTCGCCGGGGACGCGATGTCGGCGCTCGCGCTCGGACTGCTCGCCGGCGACGGACACCCGGCCGCCGCGGCGGCCTCGGTGCGGCTGAGCGCATGCGTCATCGAACTGTGCGCGGGGCAGCAGGCCGACTGCGCCTTCGAGGAGCGGCTGCCGCACGAGGTCATGCTGGAGGAGTGCCTCGCGATGGCGACGGCCAAGACCGGGGCCCTGCTGGGCTGCGCCTGCGCGCTCGGCGCGCTGTACGCGGGCGGGGGCGACGAGGAGGCCGCGGCGATGGACGCCTTCGGCCGGGAGGCCGGCCTGGCCTTCCAGCTCATCGACGATCTCATCGGGATCTGGGGGGACCAGGAGCGGACGGGCAAACCGGCCGGCGCGGATCTCGCCGCGCACAAGAAGTCCCTCCCGGTCGTCGCGGCCCTGACCTCGGGCACCGCGGCCGGCGCCGAGCTGGCCGAGCTGTACCGCGGCCCGATGAACGCGTCGGCGGTCCGCCGCGCCGCCGAAGCCGTGGAGCGGGCGGGCGGCCGGGACTGGGCCCAGATGCAGGCCGGGGACCGGATGTCCCGGGCGGTCGGTGAGCTGTCCCGGGCGGTTCCCGACCTGGCGGCGGCGGGGGACCTGCTGTCGCTGGCCGAGTTCGTCACCCGCCGGGACCGCTGAGGAGCCGCCGGTCCTCCGCAGTTCTCCGTAGCCCTCCGCAGGCCTAGGCGGGTCCTGCGCGGGTCCTGCGCGGTCCTCCGCGCGAAACCACTTGCGGAGACGACTGCAGTCGAAGCACTATGACTGAAGTGGTCAGCGCCCGGGCTCGCCGGATCGTCGGCCGCCTCATCGGTATCCCGACGGACAGAGGACAGAGTGCGAAAGCTCAGCTACTTCATGGCGGCCTCCATCGACGGCTTCATCGGGGCGCCGGACGGTGAGGCGGATTTCTTCACCCAGCTCGCGACCGGCGATTTCCTGGAGTACCTCAGGAGCGAGTGCCCCGACACCCTGCCCACCGCGGCCCGCCGCGCCCTGGGCGTCGACGACGTGCCCAACACCCGGTACGACACGGTCATCCAGGGCCGTGCCGGCTACGACCTGGCGCTGAAGACCGGCATAGCCAGCCCGTACGCGCACCTGCGTGAGTACGTGGCGTCGGCCTCCCTCCAGGAGTCCCCCGACCCGAACGTGCGCATCGTCTCCGGCGATGTGGTGGACGCGGTCCGGGAGCTCAAGAAGGAGGAGGGCCTGGACATCTACCTCTGCGGGGGCGCCAATCTCGCGGGTCAGCTCATCGGTGAGGTCGACGAGCTCGTCATCAAGACCTATCCGGTCGTGCTCGGGTCCGGCATGCCCATGTTCGCGGCGCCGTTCCAGATCACCGACTTCTCGCTGGACTCGGTGCGGGCCTTCGGCAACGGCGTGATCGTCAGGCAGTACGGCCGGAAGGACTGACGGGCGGGCCGCGCCGCCGGAGCGGAGCGTACAGGCATATTCTGGACTTATGGGCAGCAAGAAAGCACCTGAGCCGTCTGGTACCAGTCACGACCCCGAGCACTCGTACAAGTGCCCCGAATGCGGTCAGCCGGTGGACACGGTGGCGAAGCGGCACAAGACGCTGGGAGCGTATGTCCCGGTGTGGAAGCCGGGCCCCTGCCGCAACCCCGACTGCCCGCGCTATGTGCCGCCAGAGGCCGGCGACGCGTCCTCCGGTAACCCGGGAAACCCGGCCGGCCGGGAGTCCGGATCCTCCTGAAGGCGTGTCCGGCCGGTGGGCGGGGAGCCTCCGGGAGCGTGACGAGCGCCTGAGGGGGCACCTGGGGCGCGGCCCGCGCGGCCGTACCGCTACAGTCCGCGCATGTCATCGGAGTCTACGGAAGCCTGGGCGGGCTGGTACCGCGACCGGCAGGGCGCGGAATCGGTCACCATATCGGCGAGCGGCGGCCAACTGCGCACAACCATCAGAGGTGTTGATTACGAAGGGGCGACCTTCGCCGCACTCACGGCGGTGGGCGCGTCCCACGTGCTGGCCTCGTGTGTCCTGGAATGGGACATGCCGCTGCCCGTCCACACCGCGGACGGCACGGTCCAGCAGGCCACGCTCAGCTGTCTACTGACACTGGGTGAGCCCACCGCGGGCGACCCGCCCCTCGACCGGGCGGACCTCAACCTCACGCTGCACTACGGCGGTGCGGCGTACGAGGGGGGCGTCGGGGACGGCGACTTCAACGACGCGCTCAGCCGCATCGGCCGCCAACTGCCGCCCGGCGCCCGCATGGGGCAGCGCGAGCCGGCGGGGACCTGACCGGGGCCGGTACCCCGTAGGCCCAGCCGGGACCGGCCCGGCCCGAGCCCCTGGAACCGCGAGCCGGGGAGACACCTGGACGCGACGGAGCGCCCCGCCGTGCACTGCGGGGCGCCCCCCGGACCGCGGCCCGGACGGTGTCAGGAGACCTTGGCGATCGCGGCCGCGAGCCCGTTGGCCCACAGCTGGTTCACCCGGGACCGCTCCTGCGAGTTCGGATAGGCGTTCTGGCAGGACGTGCCGGGGCCGCCGCCCGACATCAGCTCGCTGCAAGGACCCGAGCAGTGGTCCGGCAGACCGAGCACGTGCCCGGTCTCATGGGCTGTGACGCGGGTGGAGTTGTACTGCTGGTTCTGCCGGTAGTCCAGGAAGATGTAGCCGCGGCCGTGCCCGTCGGTGCTGGCGTACGAGCCGCGTGAGTCGTTGCCCTCGTAGCAGGCGAAGTCGGCGCCCGAGCCCTCGACCAGCAACCGGCATAGCGAGAAGCCACCCCCTTCAGGGGGTGGAGGAGTCACGTGGACGTGTCCGCCAACGCGCTGCTGAGGATGGTCGCCGCCGGCCAGCTCGACGTCGCCTTCGTGCACGAGGTGGAAGGATGCCCACTGCTGGTGCCCGACGGGCTGGTGTTACGGGTACTGGTCGAGCGGGAGCCGCAGTTCGTCTGCATGGCGCGCGACACCCGGCCGCCGCGGCGGCCGTCGTGGATGTCACCGAGCTGGCGCACGACCGCTGGATGGTCGATCCGACCGTGGACGGCGAGTGGGACGGGCTGCGCCGGGTGCTGTGCGCCGCGGGCATCGATCCGCCCGTCCTGCGCGGCGACTACCACACCGCCGCCTCACTGATCGCCGTCGGCGAGGCGGTCGCCCTCTGCCGGCCGACGTCCCTGCCGCGCGACGACACGGCCGTCCGCCCGATGCGCGGCGACCCGCTCGCCGTACGGCTGCTGCTGTACTCCAGACCGGGGCCGTCCGCCGAGCTGTACGAGGCGGTGTACGCGGACCTGACCGCCGCGTACCGCGAGGCGGCGCTGCGGGCGGCCGCGTACCGGCAGTGGCTGCTGCGGCACAAGGGCCCGCTCCTCACGGCGACGGCACCCGCTCCGATCCCGGCGGCGTGACCCGGAAAGCGGCCTTCTGTCTGACCGGGCAGGTCCCCGACCGGACGTAGAGCGTGACCTGAGCACCCTTCAGCAGCGTTCGCGAGCACACCCGGAAGTGGCTGCGCAGCGCCTCTCGTTTGACCGCCTCCTGCTCGACGGCGTCCTCCGGCTGGTCCGGGGGATCGCTCAGCACCACGATCCGGTCCATGGCCGCCATGCGGCGGCGGATCTCCGCCGCCGGCAGCTCCTCGCCCTGGAGTGAAGCCGAGGCCCTGGGCCCGGACTTGAGCGCGAGATCCACCAGGCCGGCGTACTCGGCGGGGTAGGACAGCCGCCACTCGCGCCGGCGTGAGGGGGTGAAGACGACACCGTCACCCGGCGCGGAGACCCGCTCCACCTCCTCGGCGACGGCCGTCACGTCGTCCTTCCGGCTGTCCGGTGTGCGCATCTGCAGTGTCACCGGGGTCAGTGCGACCAGCACCGCGACCGCCACCGCGCCGACCGCAGCGGCGCGCGGAAGCCGGCGGCGCAGCGGCGCGAGAGCCGCCGCCCGCGTGCAGAGCCGGCTGAGCGCGGCGCCGGCGAGCAGGGAGACGCCGACCTGGGTGAAGAGGACGTACCGGTCGACGTACAGGGGCTCGTGGACGGCGGCCAGCAGGAGCAGGCCCGTCGGAAGGACCGCCAGGGGCAACGCCAGCCGGTGCACGGTCCCGGGACCGAGGCCGGAGCCCGGGGGCTCGGCGCGTGCGCCGGAGGCGGCGTACTTGGCGCACAGGACGGCGAGGAGGGCCACGCCCGTGATCTCCAGCCACTCCCGGGGCTTGGGCCCGCCGATCCAGGACACCTGGCCGGACTGGCCCGCGCTCCACACGACGAGCGGCGCCACACCGATCACCACGGCCCCGGCCGCCACCGCCCACCAGCGCCTGATCCGCGGGCCGGTACGGGCCGACGCCACGGTCACCCCGTGCGCCAGCAGCGCGAGCACGGCGAACTCGTGCAGCCAGGCCGCCCCGAGAAGGGCGAGCGGGTACACGATGCGGCCGGGCCGCCCGGACGATCCGGTCAGCGCGCGGGCGAGGAGATACGTGGCGAGCGCGACCAGGGCGCAGACCAGCGCGTAGGAGCGCCCCTCCTGCGCGTACATCTGCACCTCCGGGGTGAGCGCGAACACCAGCCCGCTGATCACCCCCGCCCGGCGTCCGGCGATCCGGGACGCCGTCAGCCCGACCAGCCCGGCGGCCGCCGCCACGGCCAGGACGGACGGCAGCCGGAGCGCGACGAGCCCGCCCTCCCAGACCGAGTAGAGAGCGTGCATGACGAAGTAGTAGAGCCCGTGCACCGCGTCGGCGTTGCCCAGCAGCGCCCAGATCTCGGCCGGGCCGCGGTGGGCGACCTGGTAGGTGACGGACTCGTCGCGCCACATCGTGCCCTGCCGGGTGATGCCCCACAGCCCGAGCGCCAGGGCGAGCGCGGCCGGGACGAGGAAGGCCGCCGCCCCGCTCCGCCTTT
Source organism: Streptomyces sp. NPDC002835 (assembly GCF_053591995.1). Taxonomy (NCBI): domain Bacteria; kingdom Bacillati; phylum Actinomycetota; class Actinomycetes; order Kitasatosporales; family Streptomycetaceae; genus Streptomyces; species Streptomyces sp. NPDC002835. Next base: position 43,120 of record NZ_JBSFUW010000002.1, read on the forward strand.
CCGGCCCGGACTGTGGCGCCGCCACCGCCGACCGGCCCTCGGCCAGGACCTGTTCCTGAAGCTCGATGGCTCCTCCTCCACCGCCCCGGCACCGGAGTGCGCACGTCCCGTTGTTGCCCATACGACCGCACCCGGCCCGCAGGGACTCCGGTGAGGAGTCCCGCGGGCCGGGTGCGGGAAGCCGACGTGGTGTCAGGCCTTCTTGGTCTCCCAGAAGATCTTGTCGATCTGGGCGATGTAGTCCAGAGCCTTCTGGCCGGTCGCCGGGTCGGTCGACCCCTTGGCGGCCGAGAGCGCCTTCAGCGTGTCGTTGATGAGCTGGTGCAGCTCGGGGTACTTCTCGAAGTGCGGGGGCTTGAAGTAGTCGCTCCACAGCACCGAGACGTGGTGCTTGGCGAGCTCCGCGCGCTGCTCCTTGATGACCGTGGCGCGAGCGCGGAAGTGCGGGTCCTCGTTGGCCTGGTACTTCTCCTGGACGGCCTTGACCGACTCCGCCTCGATGCGGGCCTGGGCCGGGTCGTACACACCGCAGGGCAGGTCGCAGTGGGCGCTGACCTTCACCTTGGGGGCAAACAGGCGGGAGAGCATTGAGCTGTCCTTCCTCGTGATCGTCTTCTCAGGTGGGACATTACTCCGTAGGGGACCGGTTTTGGCGGGTGCCCCCATGGGCTTAGGTCAAAAGTCCGGGGTCCGTGTCGGGCGGGTGGCCGAACATACAGTGGGGAGCCGGAGGTGGCTGATGACTGAGCAGTGGCAGGAGCCGAGGGCACGTTTCGGGTTCGCCGAGGTGACGGGGCCCTCGATGGTGCCGACGCTGGTGCACGGGGACCAGCTGCTGGTCGACTACCGCGCCGCGTTCCGCGCGGGCGACGTCGCGGTGCTCCGCCACCCGCTCCAGCAGGATCTCCTCATCGTCAAGCGGCTGGCCGAGCGGCGCGACGGGGGCTGGTGGGTGCTCGGCGACAACCCCGGCGCGGACGGCGACAGCCGGGTGTTCGGTGTGGTGCCGCCCGAGCTGCTGCTCGGGCGGGTGCGCAGCCGGTTCCGGCCGCTCGGCCCGGATCAGCGGTCGGTGCTCGGCGTCGTCGTCTGGCTGGCGTCGGCCGTGCGGCCCGTGCTCGCCGACCGCTCGGTCTCCAGGCGTTTGCGCGCACGGTAGGCGGCCACGTTGGCGCGGGTCGCGCAGCGGTCGGAGCAGTAGCGGCGCGAGCGGTTGGTGGACGTGTCGAGGTAGGCGTTGCGGCAGGGGGTCGCCTCGCACAGGCCGAGGCGGTCGACGCCGTACTCGGTGAGGTGGAAGGCGAGTCCCATCGCGGCGATCGCGGCGTACCCCGCCGTCGCGTTCGAGGGGTGGTCGGCGAGATGCATGTGCCACTTGGGCCGGCCGTCGTCGTCGCGGTAGTCGTGCCCGGAGATCTGCGGGCTGACGGGGAACTCCAGCAGGAGCGAGTTGAGCAGGTCGACGGCCCGGGTCTCCTCGCCGGCGTCCGCCGCGGCGAAGACCGCGCGCAGCCGGCCGCGTACCGACCGGAAGCGGGTGACGTCGGAGTCGCCTACGCGGCGTGCGGCCTGGGTCGACTCGCCGAAGAGCTCGCGGACGGACTCGACCGAGGTGAGGGAGTCCTTGTTGCGAGCCGGCTCCTCGGTGTTGACCAGGCGCACGGCGTAGTCCGAGTAATAGGCCAGTTCCACTTGTAGTCCTTACCGCAGACATTCTAGGCTGGTAACGGCTGCTTTTGCTTCGAGGGTATTACGGACGGGAGGGTTCCGGTGAGTACGACCGAGACGGGAACGGGTGCTGGGGCGGGTGCCGCGGCCGGCGCCGACTGGAGGGCCTGGCAGCAGAGCTGGGACCGCCAGCAGGAGTGGTACATGCCCGACCGCGAGGAGCGGTTCCGGGTGATGCTCGACATGCTCGAGGCCACGGTCGGCCCCCAGCCGAGGGTGCTGGACCTCGCGTGCGGTACGGGAAGTATCACGGACCGGCTGCTGCGGCGGTTCCCGAAGGCCACGAGCACCGGGGTGGACCTCGACCCCGCGCTGCTGACCATCGCCCGGGGCTACTTCGCGGGGGACGAGCGCGTCACCTTCGTCACCGCGGATCTCAAGGACCCGGCCTGGACGGCGGCCCTGCCGCACGCCGAGTACGACGCGGTGCTCACCGCCACCGCCCTGCACTGGCTGCACAGCGAACCGCTCGCCGTCCTCTACGGCCAGATTGCCGCGCTGGTGCGCGACGGCGGCGTCTTCATGAACGCCGACCACATGAAGGACGAGTCCACCCCGCGCATCAACGCCGCCGAGCGCGCGCGCCGGCACGACGGCATGGAGCGGGCGAAGACGGCCGGCGCCCTCGACTGGGCCGCGTGGTGGGCGCTCGCCGCCGAGGACCCGGCCCTCGCGGAGCCCACCGCGGAACGGTTCCGCATCTACGGCGAGCACGCCGACGGCGACACCCCCTCCGCCCGGTGGCACGCCGAGACGCTGCGCGCGGCGGGCTTCGACGAGGCGCGCCCGGTGTGGGCGTCGCCGAGCGACGCGCTGGTGCTGGCCCTGAAGTAGCCCGCCGCAGCAGACGGCAGCGGCGGGAACGGCAGAAGGGGCGGTACGGACATGAGATCCGTACCGCCCCTTCCCCGTCGTCACCTGCGGCGCCTCGTGCTTACAGCACCTTCGACAGGAACGACTTCGTCCGCTCGTGCTGCGGGTTGCCGAGCACGTCCCGCGGGTGGCCGGTCTCGACCACCACGCCGTCGTCCATGAAGACGAGCGCGTCACCGACCTCGCGGGCGAAGCCCATCTCGTGGGTCACGACGATCATCGTCATGCCGTCCTCCGCCAGGCCCCGCATCACATCGAGGACCTCGCCCACCAGCTCGGGGTCGAGGGCCGACGTCGGCTCGTCGAAGAGCATCAGCTTCGGCTCCATCGCCAGCGCACGGGCGATGGCGACACGCTGCTGCTGGCCCCCGGAGAGCTGGGTCGGGTAGTTCCCGGCCTTGTCGGCCAGGCCCACCCGGTCCAGCAGCTTGAGCGCACGCTCGCGCGCGACGGCCCTGGACTCGCCCTTGACCTGGACCGGAGCCTCCATGACGTTCGCGAGAGCCGTCATGTGCGGGAAGAGGTTGAAGCGCTGGAAGACCATGCCGATGTCCCTGCGCTGCGCCGCGACCTCCCGCTCCTTCAGCTCGTAGAGCTTGTCGCCCTTCTCGCGGTAGCCCACCAGCCGCCCGTCGACCGAGAGCCGGCCGCCGTTGATCTGCTCCAGGTGGTTGATGCACCGCAGGAAGGTGGACTTGCCGGAACCGGACGGGCCGACCAGGCAGAACACCTCACGGTGCGCCACCTCGAGATCGATGCCCTTGAGCACCTTCACATGGCCGAACGACTTGTGGACGTTCTCGGCCTTCACCATCGGCTGCGTCGACTGGGACTTCATACCTTCACGCCTCCGACGTTGCTCTGCACACGGAACGAGGACAGCTGCTTGCGCAGACGCTGCAGCGGCGTCGGCGGAAGCGAGCGGCTCGAACCGCGGGCGTAATACCGCTCCAGGTAGTACTGGCCAATGCTGAACACGGTCGTCAGCGCCAGGTACCAGAGCGAGATCACGATGTAGCCCTCCATGATGGCGAGCGTCCGGGAGCCGAATTCACGGCCCCGCAGGAACAGCTCGCCGTACCCGATGGCGAACGCCAGCGAGGAGGTCTTGAGCATGTTGATGAACTCGTTGCCGGTCGGCGGGATGATCACCCGCATGGCCTGCGGCAGCACGATGCGGCGCATCGTCTTGCCGCCCTTCATGCCGAGCGCCTGCGCGGCCTCGGTCTGACCCGAGTCGACCGACTGGATGCCGGCGCGGCAGATCTCGGCCATGTACGCGGCCTCGTTCAGGCCGAGAGCCAGCAGCGCCGCCACGAACGGCGTCATGACCTGGTTCATCTCGTCCTTGTAGATGAAACCGAGGTCGAGATAGGCGAAGACCAGCGAGAGGTTGAACCACAGCAGGATCTGCACCAGCACCGGAGTGCCGCGGAAGAACCAGATGTAGCCATAGGCCACGCCGGAGAGCACCGGGTTCGGCGAGAGCCTCATCACCGCGAGGATCGCGCCGAGGACCACACCGATCACCATCGAGTAGACGGTGATCTTCAGGGTCTCCCAGGCGCCCCAGGCGAACGTGCCGTTGGTGATCTGCTCACCGACCACGCTCCACTGGATCTCGGCGTCCGCGAACGCGCGCACCAGCAGGGCGAGGAGGCCCAGCACCACGACGGCGCTGATCCAGCGTCCGTAGTGGCGTACGGGAACGGCCTTGATGGGTCCCGGGTGGGCGGCGGGGTCCTTACGGGGGGAGCCGCCCTGGCCGCCGTCCGGTGGAACGTCGGCCGGCGCCTTGTCGAGGGGGTCAGTCACAGGGTTGCTGCCTTACATGGGGAGGTGGTGGCGAGGAGTGGCCGTCACTTGCCGGCGTTGATCGTGGCCTTCTCGATGGCGCCGCTCTCGGCCTTCCACTCCTTCAGCACCTCGGCGTACGAGCCGTCGTCGATGATCTTCTGGACGGCGGCCTGGAGGGCGTCGCGCAGCTCCGGGTTCTTCTTGCTGACCGCGATGCCGTACGGAGCGGCGTCGATCTGCTCGCCCACGACCTCGAAGAGCTTGCCGCCACCGGCGTTCAGCTCGTTGTAGAGGGCGACCGGGAAGTCGGTGATCACGGCGTCGGCACGCTTGGTCTGGAGCTGCGTGATCGAGTCGCTGTCCTGGTCGGAGATGAACGGCTTGATCTTGTCGGCGCCGCACTTCTTCTGCGTCTCGTTCAGCAGCGTCTCGTTCGCCGTGCCGCGCTGGGCGGCGACCGTCAGGCCGCACAGGTCGTCCAGCGTGGTGACCTTCTCGGGGTTGCCCTTCTGGACCAGGATCGCCGAGCCGGCGCGGAAGTAGTTCACGAAGTCGGCGCCGCCCTTGGCGTCGTCCGTCGCGCCCTGCTGACGCTCCTTGGTGTCCGTCATCGAGGACATGACGATGTCGGTGCGGCCGTTGTTCATACCCAGCACGAGCTGGTCGAACGTGGCGTTCTCGAACTTGAACTCGACGCCCAGGACCTTGCCCAGCGCCTTGGCGATGTCGATGTCGACACCGGCCGGCTTGTTGTTCTCGTCCATGAACTCCATCGGCGCGTACGCGATGTCGGAGCCGACGTTTATGACGCCCTTGTCACGGATGTTCTTGGGGAGCTTGTCGTGGAGCGGCGCGGTGGACGCGTTGCCCTTGGTCTCCGACTCCTTGGATCCGTTTTCCGTCTGGTCGCCACAGGCGGTCAGCAGCATGGCGCCGGCGACCGCGATGGCGCTGACCGCCGCGATCCGGGACTTCACGGCGGTCGTACGGCGCGTGGTGCTTGCGGTCATGATCGGAGTCCTCCGGCGGGTGAGGGTGGGTGTTACCAGGTCGTATGCGCTCATCTTCGAGTGTCGCCGACCTTGTGTGTTTTCGGCATCTTGCCATTCGGACGAGCCCATTCAGGGGGCCACGCATGTCAAAATCGGGTAACGGGTCACCCCCGAACCCCCGCGGGCCGGTACACCAGGGCCGGACCATTCGCGGGAAAGCCTTCTTTCCGCCGGAAGATCTTCGGCCGTCTTGGCTTCTGGACGGGTACCACCGCTACTGGTGGACTTGTCCGGGTTTCTGGCTATGAGCCGTGTCACCGCGCGCATATGGACTCGTCCGCGGTGCGGTCGGTCCGGTAAGAAGGACCCTTACACCCCTCATCCGGGGCTCAGGGCGCGTGTGCGGCGCGCCCGCGCGTACGTACCTCCCCCTGCCGGTGGCGGGCCAACCGCCTGGTGCAGGAACGGACGCGGTGCCCGCCCACCCCTCCTCAACCAGGAGTGGCCACCCTCAACCTTGAAGACTTAAGGGGTCAACGAAAAATGGCAGCGGAGATCGTCAATCCTCACAGCGACAGCGCCGACACGGAGAGTGCCGACGAGCCCTTCGATCCGGCGTTCGCGCTGCACCGCGGCGGCAAGATGGCCGTCCAGGCCACCGTGCCGGTGCGGAACAAGGACGACCTGTCCCTCGCTTACACACCCGGTGTCGCCAAGGTGTGCACCGCCATCGCCGAGAATCCCGAGCTCGTCCACGACTACACATGGAAGTCGCAGGTCGTCGCAGTCGTCACCGACGGCACGGCGGTGCTCGGCCTCGGTGACATCGGACCGGAGGCGTCGCTCCCGGTCATGGAGGGGAAGGCGATCCTCTTCAAGCAGTTCGGCGGCGTGGACGCGGTCCCGATCGCCCTCGCGACGACCGACGCCGACGAGATCGTCGAGACCGTCGTCCGGCTGGCGCCGTCCTTCGGCGGCGTGAACCTCGAGGACATCTCGGCGCCCCGGTGCTTCGAGATCGAGCGCAAGCTCCAGGAGCGCCTCGACATTCCCGTCTTCCACGACGACCAGCACGGCACCGCCGTCGTGACCCTCGCCGCCCTGCGCAACGCCGCGAAGCTGACCGGGCGCACGCTGGGTGACCTGCGCGCCGTCATCTCGGGCGCCGGCGCGGCCGGTGTGGCCATCGCGAAGTTCCTGCTGGAGGCCGGCCTCGGTGACGTGGCCGTCGCCGACCGCAAGGGCATCGTCAGCCGTGACCGCGAGGACCTGACCCCGGTCAAGCGCGAGCTCGCCGAGCTCACCAACCGGGCCGGGCTCTCCGGTTCCCTGGAGCGCGCGCTCGCCGGCGCGGACGTCTTCATCGGCGTCTCCGGCGGCACGGTGGCCGAGGCGGCCGTCGCGTCGATGGCGCCGGGCGCGTTCGTCTTCGCCATGGCGAACCCGAACCCCGAGGTCCACCCCGACGTCGCGCACAAGTACGCGGCGGTCGTGGCCACCGGCCGTTCGGACTACCCCAACCAGATCAACAACGTCCTCGCCTTCCCGGGCATCTTCGCGGGCGCCCTCCAGGTGCGGGCCTCCCGCATCACCGAGGGCATGAAGATCGCGGCGGCGGACGCGCTGGCGGACGTCGTCGGCGACGCGCTCTCGGCGGACTACGTGATCCCGTCGCCCTTCGACGAGCGGGTCGCCCCGGCGGTCACCGCGGCGGTTGCCGCGGCGGCGCGGGCGGAAGGTGTCGCCCGGCGCTGATCCGCCGCGGTCTCCCTGACGGGCCGCACTGTCCCCGTGCGGGGGGTGGCGCGGCCCGTTCGCGTGCGGGCGTGCCGCTGCACGAAGCAGCTCCCCTCCCCGCCCTCCCCTCAACCGGAGCAAGTCCCGCACCTCGGTCGGATCGTGCCCGGGCCTGTCGCCGAGCTGCGCCCGGCTCGCAGCGGGCGAGCCCGGGATCCCCCGGCCGGGCTGTGGCCGGGCTCCAGGGTCACTTTGACGGAATGCTCCAGGAGGCCGGCTCCTCGCCATGCCTGCCCCCCGCACCCGGACAGCGAGTGCGGGGGGCAGGCCGCGCGGCTAGCCGGCGGTGCTCCTGCGGCGTCGCATCCACCACGTCAGCGCGCCGCCCGCGACCGCGAGGGCTGCGGCCGCACCGGCGATCAGGCCGAGGGGGCTGCTGCTGCCGGTGTCGGCGAGATCGCCGTCCGGGTCCTTCGCCGGCGGCGTCGTCGGGTCACCGCCGGGCGTGGACGGATCCGGGGCCGGGGTCGACGGGCTGCCGGTCGGGGTCGGGTCGCCCGGGCCGGTCGGGGTCGGGGTCGGGGTCGGGCTCGGGCTCGGCTCCTCCGGGCTGGTGGGCTGCTCGGAGGTCGATCCGCCGAGGTAGGCGGTCTCGCTGCCCCGGTGGGCCACCTCGGCCTGGACGGAGGTCTTGGTGGTCTTGTCCAGGCCGCGGTGCTGGGTCTGGAACTCGGTGCTGCTGATGTTCCGCTTGGGCGCCTTGGAGAAGTCGACCCCGCCCATGGACAGGATCCACACCTTGCCGTCGTAGACGCGCTCGAACTTGTAGTCGCCGTTCTTGAACGAGTGGACGTACTTGTCGTAGACGGTCTTCTTGTCCCAGTTCTTGTTCTCGTCCCTGAGCGGCCACCGCTTGACGTCGTTGCTGTTGATGATCTTGCGGAAGTCGGTGGGGGCCACCGCGTCCTGCCGCCGGATGTACTCGGCGGCCACCCGCGAGGAGTAGACGCGGCGCAGGTCGGCGTAGGACGCCTCGTCGTTGACGCGGCGTTCCAGCTCCGGCTGGATCATCGAGAGGATGAGCGCCTCGGCCTGCTCGGTCTGCGCCTCCGTGAGCTTGCAGCTGTTGGGTGGCACGTCAGGTCCGGTGGGGACCTCCATGTTGACCTTCAGCGGCGCGTCCAGGATGTAGATGCCGCCGTCCTGCTCGCGGACCTTCGCGGGCTTGGGCGTGATCCACTGCCGGATGATCGGCAGACACGGCATGCCTTCCGGGGTGCGGGGGACCGCACGCCAGAAGCGTTCCCCACGCTCGTACTTGTCGGGGTTCATGGCGTCCGCGTAGTCGTGCTTGAGGGTGAGGTCGGCCTCCAGCAGGATGCGCCCGGCGTCGGTCTTGGCGAACTCCTTGTCCATGATCACGTCGGGGCGGACCGGGTTGAGATTGACCCAGAACTTGTCCGGGGTCAGGGCGAGCCAGGTGAAGAACGCGTCCGAGGCGAGCTGGAGCTTGGCGTCACCGCCGTGGCCGGGGTTCGCGTCCGGGTCCTGGACGTAGTCGGCCTTCATCGAGTAGTCGAGGCCCTTGCCCTCGACCGGGGTGCCGACGTAGTTGATCTCCAGGGTGGAGAAGTCGATGCCGGCCGGCCCGCGGCCGAAGTAGCCGCCACGGTTGTTCTGGTTGTATATCGCCTGGAGCCGCCGTGCTTCCGCGACCGTCTTCCCGGACCTCAGGGCCTGGTCGATGATCGGCCCCCGGCCGCCCTTGAGCGGGTCGGGATTGAAGCGCTTGTCGTACTTGGTGTAGACGGTCGGCTTCTGGGTGCGCTCGATGGCGTTGGACCGGCGCTCGTAGACCCCGGCCTGGCTGCGGTTGGTGTTACGGTCCTTCTTCAGTTCGTTGTCGAACTGCCTGATGGCGTCCTTGGTCGACTTCTCCGTCGCGGCACCGGTCAGGTAGCGGAACGTCGACTTGGGGTTCTGCTTGGCGATCTGCTTGTCCGCCTTGAGCTGGTCCTTCTCGATCCTGCCGTTGGACTTGATCTCGACCTTGCGCTCGGTGCGCGTGTTGTGCGCGTCCACGACGCGGTAGCGCTTCTCGCCGTTCTCGTCGATGTACTCGATGACGTCCTGGCACAACCAGTCGGGGCCGACCATGTTGTACTTCTTGACCATGCGCGCCTCGAAGGCGTCACCACGGCGCGGGTTGCCGTGGTTGCCGACGTACTTCACGTCGAGGAAGAGCTGGAAATCCTTGTAGCCCGTCTTGAACTGAGCGTTGTACCGGGCGTAGATCTCCATGACCTTGTCGGCCGGATTCTTCGACTTGTTGAACGCCTTCTGCCACGTGCGGTAGTCGGTGCCCGCCTTGGCGCGCTGCTCGTCGGTCGGCGGCAGTACCCCGTCGTAGGCCTTGGCGGGGTTGTCGTACGTGTAGTTCTCGTCGTTCGGCCACGCGTCGTACGGCAGGTTGGCCGGCGGTCCGGAGTTGGGCGGGGTGGTGCGCACCTTCGTCCCGAGGTACTTCTCGTCGCACCGCATCGTCTTGACGTTGGGGCGCTTCGCGGCCTGTGCCTCGTCGAGACCGGGCAGGCCGGTGAGGGTCATGGCCCCCGCAGCGGTGATGGCCAACGCGAGGCGCGCCCACACGCGTCGACGGCGTGCGGGTCGGTGTATGTGAATGCTCACTGACTTCTCCCCCTGGGAGCCCCGTGGTGTGCTCAAGAGGCATGCGGCGTCGCGGCTCCGAGGTCAACTGGTCTGGGTTCGCCGCCTGTTCGGCACTCTAGGGACCGGAGGAGGCCGGAGTCCCGGGGTTTGGTCGGCATGTCCTCGCCAACTCGTGAGGGTTTTGCGGCCGTAACGGTCAGAACTCGTCGAGGTCCCGGATCCAGGTGTCCTCCAGATCGCCGGTGACCTTCTCGGTGCGCCGGACACGGAACACGGACAAGCTGCGGTCCTTGCGGTACAGCGGGGTGACGCGCAGGAGAGCGAGGCGTGCCAGTCCCTCCCAGTAGAAGGACCCGGGGCCGGCGTCGAGGTCGACGTCCTCCCGCGCGAGGTCGTCGGCGCCGATACCGAAGGCGTCGACGACCTCCTGCGGCGTGCCGGCGCTCTCCCAGTTCCCCTCGCCGCTCCATCCGGAGCCGAACAGGCGTGCCCCGTCCGGGTGCTGTATCACGTGGGTGCCGTAGGTGATGTTGTGGTCGATCGTGGCCGAGCCGATGACGACCGCTCCCGGGAAGCGCTCGGCCAGCGCGTCCGCCTGCTCGGCGAGCGGGTGGGTCCCCCCGCTGAGTGCCAGCGCGGGATCGTTGATCTCGGTGACCGGACCCCAGCATCCGACACCGACCAGGTCGAGATCCGCGCGGGTGGCGAAGGGCGGCCGATCGACCGCCTCGATCCGCTCGACCTCCTCCAGCACCGCGTCGACGGTGCGGAGCGCGGCGGCGAACTCCCGTGCCCGGCCCGGGTCATGAGCGGGCAGCGCCTCCACGTCGCCGGGGACGGGCTGCTCGACGAGGGTCAGCCTGAACTCCCCGTACCGCGCGATGTCCTGCTCCGGCGGGTATTCCCAGAAGTCGTAGTCGGTCATCGCACAGCCTCCATGGATGTCAGGGCCTTGAAGAGGGGAGAGTCCCGGGCGCCACGGTAGCGAGGACCGCCGACCCGATCCGCCGGAATTCGCTTCGTGCCGGGCGGAGCCCGGATGGGGAGGTGTGGCCGGAACACGGCGGGCGTTCCGTCGGGGGACTTCTCAGGTTCACCTCGTGCTGGTGTGCTGCTCCGCGCCGGCCCATGTCCCCCAGGAGGCGTTTGTGAATCTGGTCGTCAACGGTGATGCCGAGAGCGGTCCCGGAGGGAGCGCCGAGCCGGTCGGCAGTGTGACCGGCTGGGTGGTCGCTCAGGGCGCTCCCGCTCTGGTCGGGTACGACGTGGGCGGCGGCTATCCGACCGCCGCCGACCCCGGCCCCGCCCGCCGCGGTTCGCGGTTCTTCAGCGGCGGCGACTCGCCCCGTACCGTCCTCGTCCAGGACATCGCGCTGCCCACGGCCGGGCCGGCCGGCCGGGGCGCCGTCGACGCGGGGCGGGTGCGGTACACGCTCACCGCCTGGCTCGGCGGGTACGCCCGGCAGGAGGACGGCGCCCGGCTCTCCGTCGAGTTCCGGGACGGGGCCGGGACGCCGACGGCGCTCAGCGTGCTCGGACCCGTCACGGCCGCCGAACGCGGCGCGCGCACCGGGCTGCTGGAGCGGACGGCGTCCGCGGCCGTGCCGCCGGGTTCCCGCAGCGCACGGCTGCTGCTGGTGTTCACCCGCAGCGGCGGCACCTCCAACGACGGGTACGCCGACGCGATGACGCTCGGCCTCACGACCACGACCACGGGGGGACGCAAGTGACGAGGCTCGACCGACGGACCCTGCTCAAGAGCGCCGCGGCCGCCGGTGCGCTGAACGTGGCATGGCCGCTGAGCGCCGGCCTGAGCCCCGCCCAGGCCCGCGAGGCGGCGGAGGCGCTCGGCGCCGACTACGACCCCGCGCCGTTCACGCTGGGCGTCGCCTCCGGCGACCCGCGGCCGACCGGCGTCCTGCTCTGGACGCGGCTCGCGCCGGAGCCGCTCGCCGCCGAGCAGCGCCTGCCCGAGGTCGTCGAGGTCGAGTGGACCGTCGCCCTGGACCCGTCGCTGCGCCGTGTCGTGGCGCGCGGCACGGCGCCGGCCTCCGCGACCCTCGGCCACAGCGTGCACGTGCCGGTCTCCGGGCTGCGGCCCGGCACCCGCTACTGGTACGCCTTCAAGGCCCTGGGGAGGACCAGCCGCGTCGGCCGTACGCGGACTGCGCCCGTCGGCCGGGTGGGCAGTGTGCGGTTCGCCGCCGCCAACTGCCAGGCGTTCCACGACGGTTTCTACGCCGCCCACCGCGGCATCGCCCGCGAGGACGTGGACTTCGTCGTCCATCTCGGCGACTACATCTACGAGCATGGCCAGGTCGGTGGCGTACCCGCGGACCATGTGCGCGACCACGAGGGCCCGTCGGTCTTCACCGTCGCCGACTACCGCCGCCGTCACGCGCTCTACAAGGGCGACGCGTCGCTGCGCGCGGCGCACGCCGCGCACCCGTGGTTCCTGACGTGGGACGACCACGAGGTGGCGAACGACTACTCGGGCACCGGCGGCGGCGCGCCGTTCATGCGGCGCCGGGCCGCCGCGTACCAGGCCTGGTACGAGCACATGCCCCACCGCGACGACAGCGCGTTCGCGCTGCCGGACCCGGAGATCCACCGGGTCCGCCGCTGGGGCGACCTGCTGGAGCTGACCGTTCTGGACCTGCGCTCGTACCGCTCCGCGCAGAACATCGAGGGCGGCACGATCCTCGGCGCCGAGCAGAAGTCCTGGCTCAAGCGGGGCATCGACCGTGCGCCGGACTCCTGGCACGTCTGGGCCAACTCGATCATGCTCAGCCAGCTCCGCGGCCGGCCCGGCGGCTCGTACATGTTCACCGATCAGTGGGACGGCTTCCTCGCGGAGCGCAGGGAGGTGCTGAGCCATGTGCACGCGAGCGGCCTGGAGGACCTCGTCGTCATCACCGGCGACTGGCACTCCGCGTTCGTCGACGACCTCAGGACCGACTTCGACGACCCGTCGTCCCCGCTGGTCGGCACGGAGTTCACGGCGCACTCGGTCACCTCGGGCGCGTACAGCGCGGCCTGGAACGAGGCGAACGGCCCGGTCATGGGAGCGGCCAACCCGCATCTGAAGTACTTCGAGGGCAACCGCTACGGCTACGACGTCTACGAGGTCACCCCCGAGCGCTTCAGCGCCCGTATGCGGGTCATCGGCGACCGCAGGGACCCGGCGTCGCCCGTCACGACGCTCACGAGCTTCCACATCGACCGTGGCACCACCGGCTCGTACGAGGACCCGGCGACGAAGAACTCGCCCGCCCAGTGGCGGAGGGAGTAGCGGGACGCGTGTCACACCGGTGCGTGGTTCCGCCACGCACCGGCCCGGCCTAATCTCAAGGTCATGTTCGCCGCCTATGCCGCCCGTATCGACCGTGACCAGCCGCTCAACGGCCTTGAACTGGGTGAACGCCCGGCGCCCGAGGCACGACCGGGCTGGACGACCGTGACCGTCAGGGCCGCCTCGCTCAACCACCACGACCTCTGGTCGCTGCGCGGTGTCGGTCTCGCAGAGGACAAGCTGCCGATGATCCTCGGCTGCGACGCCGCCGGCGTCGACCAGGACGGGAACGAGGTGGTGCTGCACTCCGTCATCGGCCAGAGCGGCCACGGCGTCGGCCCCGACGAGCCCCGCTCCATCCTCACCGAGCGCTACCAGGGCACCTTCGCCGAACAGGTCAGCGTCCCCACGTGGAACGTGCTGCCGAAGCCGAAGGAGCTCACCTTCGAGCAGGCCGCCTGCCTGCCGACCGCCTGGCTGACGGCCTACCGGATGCTGTTCACCAACGCCGGGGTCCGCCCGGGCGATTCTGTCCTGGTCCAGGGCGCGGGCGGCGGTGTGGCCACCGCCGCGATCGTGCTGGGCAAGGCGGCCGGCCTGCGGATGTACGCCACCAGCCGCGACGAGGCCAAGCGCCGGCGCGCCGTCGAGCTGGGCGCGGAGGAGGCGTACGAGCCGGGGGCGCGGCTGCCGCGGCGGGTGGACGCCGTCATCGAGACGGTCGGGGCGGCGACCTGGTCGCACTCGGTCAAGTCGCTGCGCCCCGGCGGCACCCTGGTCATCTCCGGTGCGACCAGCGGTGACCGGCCCTCGCACGCCGAGCTGACCCGGATCTTCTTCCTCGAACTGAAGGTCGTCGGTTCCACGATGGGCTCGAAGGACGAGCTGGAGGACCTGCTCTCGTTCTGCGCGGCCACGGGTGTGCGGCCGGTGATCGACGAGGTGCTGCCGCTGGACCGGGCCCGGGAGGGCTTCGAGAAGATCGCCTCGGGCGAGCTGTTCGGAAAGATTGTCCTGACGAACTCTTGATGGACCGTCAGTTCTGCTGATGGGATCTCCGGCACCGCGTCCACGACCGTGCCGGAGGTCTTCATGCACCGCCGACTGCTCGCCGTCCTCGTCTGCGCCGTCCTGCTGCTCTGCGCCGCGCCCGCCCGGTCCCATGACGCCGCCGGTGAAGCGCCGGACGGCATCCCCCGGCTGACCGACGACCGCGGCCGGGTGCTCACCCTGCGCGGCTGGAACGTCGAGGACAAGACCCACCGCGGCGAGGCAGCCCTCTCCGCGATCACCGAACGGCACTTCCGCGACCTGCGCGCCCAGGGCTTCAACTTCGCCCGGCTGCTCGTCTTCTGGGACGACCTGGAGCCGGTGCGGGGCCGCTACAGCGAGCGTTATCTGCGCGGGATCGAGCAGGTGCTGGACTGGGCGCACACCCACCGCGTCCATGTGCTGATCGACGCCCACCAGGACGTCTTCGGCCCGGCCTTCGGCCACCGCGGCATCCCCGAGTGGGCGACCCGTACCGACGGGCTGCCGTTCACGCCGCACCCCGACGACTGGTTCTCCGAGTACTTCGAGCCCGCCGTGCAGCGCGCCTTCACCCACCTCTACGAGGACCCCGACCTACGGCTCGCCCAGGCGCGGATGTGGCGGGTGCTCGCCGACCGCTTCGAGGACCATCCCGCCGTCATCGGCTACGACCTGATCAACGAGCCGATGGGGGAGATCCGGGACGGCGAGGACCTGGCCACCGCGGCCCGGCGCATCGAGGCCGAGCCGCTCACGCCGATGTACAACCGGCTGGCGGACGCGGTCCGTTCGGTGGACCGGGACACCTGGCTGTTCGTCGAGCCGACGCCGATCGTCGGCGAGGGAGTGCCGACCGGGCTGGGCAGGATCGAGGACCCGAGGGCCGTCTACGCCCCGCACTTCTACAACACCGCCATGGAGGCGGGCGCCGACTACGACCCGTCGGCGGGCTGGATCGAGGCGTACGAGCGGGCCGTGACCGAGTATCCCGCGCGCCACCGGATGCCCGTCGTGGTCGGCGAGTGGGGCCCGCTCAACAACTCCCTGCCGAACATGGGCCGCTTCTACCGTGAGGCGCTCGCCTCCCTGAACCGCTACAGCTCCGGCTGGGCCGGGTACGTCTGGTGCTACGGCGGCGGGTACTGCGCCGTCGACGAGGGGGGCCGGTTCCGCACCAACAAGGAGCAGACGGCGGCCCCGTACGCGCCGGCCGTCGCCGGGAGGGTGACGGCCGAGGGGTACGAACCGAGCAGCGGGACATACCGGCTGGGGTACCGCTCGGCGCGCGGCGTCAGCGAGATCTCGGTGCCGCCCTCCGTGAGCGGCTGGCGGATCGAGGTGACCGGCCGCGCCCGGCCGCAGACCCGTACGGTGCCGCCCGGCCGGACGGCCACGGTCCGCGTCCACGCCCGGCCGGGCGAGCACGTCACGGTCGGCGTCAGTCCTCGTACACCACGATGAAGTCGCCGCTCGGGCCCTGCCGGCGGGCGAGCGCGTCGCGCAGCCGGCGCAGATGGTCCGGCGTCATCTCGAGCGGCGGCTCGTCCGGCTGATGCGTCGTGCCGCGCGGGTAGTCCTGGTCGTGCGATCTGGACGCCGGGTACGGTGCCTGGGGGCACCCCCGGCGGCAGCGCTGGGGGAGAGCGGGTCCCTGCTCCACCGGAGTGATGGTTCAGGGCCTCCCCGTCACCTCTGGCCGTGCCCAACTGGCCAGGTCGTGCAAGGAGCCGGCCTCCCGAGCCCGGACCGCGCACGGGATGCGTGTCGCCGCCCCGGGGTCGAGTACGCCGGGGACCAGTGCGCCCAAGACCGTTCGGGGGCGTGCGGCCGAGCGGGCTGACTCCCGCTCAGTCCTCAGGAACGGTGCGGGTCATCTCGATGTGGCAGCCGAGGACCCGGGTCACCGGGGCCGTCCCGCAGAACGTCGGCATGCGGTGTCCAGCAGGAGCGCGGTCGTTCCCGAACAGCAGGAAGAGGAACGGCGCCTCGAAGTGGACGGACTTGTTCTGCCGCAGGATCAGCGTGTGCTCTGAGTAGGAGTGGACCTGGATCGCCGGGGCGGGGTCCGTCTCGGGGGAGGGGTGGCCGGCGTGCCACCGGACGTCGAGGCTGCCGGTGACAGGGGCGCCCGCGCGGAAGTCGATCACGGGCACACCGTACGCCCGGCGACCGGGGCGGTCTCCGCCGCCGCCCTCTCTGGTGTCAATCAAGGTTGACGGTCTATGTCTGTCAATGTAGGTTGACGGGCATGACGGAAGCAACGGATCTCGCCGAGCGGGCGGGCGACCGTGACCCGCGGGTCGGGCTGCGGGCGGTCGCCGCACTGCGCAGGCTGCTGGAACAACTCGAGGCCGTACAGGTCAGAAGCGCCCGCAACCAGGGCTGGTCGTGGCAGGAGATCGCCGCGGAACTCGGCGTCAGCCGCCAGGCCGTCCACAAGAAGCACGGGAGGCTGTGATGTTCGAACGGTTCACCGAGGACGCCCGCGCGGTGGTGACCGGAGCCACGGCCTGCGCGGAGCGGGCCGACGCCTCCACCGTCACCAACGAGCATCTGCTGCTCGCCCTGCTGGAGCTGGAGGGGGCGCGGACCGGCTTCGCGTTCCGGGCTCTCGGGGTCATGGACCGGCGGGACTCGCTGGAGGCCGCCCTCGCCGAGTCCCGCCGGCGCGGCGGCATGTCCAAGGCGGACGAGCAGGCCCTCGCGGGCCTGGGGATCGACGTGGGGGAGATCGTCGCCAGGGTCGAGGAGACCCACGGCGCCGGTGCGCTGGCGGGCGACCGCAAGGGCCGGCGGTGGTGGTCGGGCCACCGCTCGTTCGCCCGTGAGGCGAAGCAGACCCTGGAGAAGTCGCTGCGGATCGCGCTCGGCAGGCGCGACCGGACCATCGGCGCCGAGCACATCCTGCTGGCACTGACCGCCGTACCCGGCGTGGTCGCCGAGACCCTGGCCGATCACGGCGCGACCTACGCGGCGCTGGAGCGGGCCATGTTCGGCGACGCGGGCGGCGGTACGGCGAAGGCCGGCTGAGTCCGGGGCAGGGCGGCCGGGGGCCTCGCGGCCCCCGGCCCCGTCACTCCTCGGGGGTGCGCAGCAGGGCCGTGATGTGGGCCGCCGCCGTCGACAGATGGCGCCGGGCCTCGCCCAGCTGGTCCGCCGTGACGCCGTGGTCGCGCGCCGCGTCCCGTACGTCGTCACGGAAGCGGTCCAGCAGCCGCTCCAGATCACGCGCCGGGTCGGCGGAAGCGCCCGCCTCGACGGTGTCCTTCGCCCAGTCCGGATCGGCGTCCGCCGCGTCCGGCTTCACATATGGCGGCCATGCCGTGCCCCGTGCCAGCCCGCCGAGCTGGGTGGTCAGCTCGGACAGACCCTCGCGGACGCCGGTCGGCCAGTCGCCGCGGGTGAAGTGGTCCTGGACCTGCTCCTGCACCTGCCGGGCGATGCGCTGCATCTCGGCGCGGGCGTTCTCCCGCGCCTCCTGCGCCTGGCGGTGCGCCTGCTGGGCGTCCTCGCGGGCCCGCCGCGACTCGTCCTTCGCGCGGCGCGTCTGCTCCTTCCACTCCTGCTTGGCGCGCTTGAACTCCTCCTTCGCGGCGCGCCACGACTCCGTGTCCGTGAAGTCGCCCAGGTCCCCGAAGTCCAGCGGGCCCGGTCGCCGGTCGCCGGCGGCGGAATCCTTGCGGGTCCGGCCGGCCGCCGCGCGCATGTCGCTGCGCAGCTTGCCCGCCGCGCCGCGGACGTCGTCGCGGATCTCGGCGGCCAGTTCGGAGACGGACTCGCGGATCTCCAGCTCCAGGTCGGCCAGTTCACCGCTGCGTCCGGCCAGCTCCGCACGGCCCGCGTCGGTGATCGAGTACACCTTGCGGCCGCCCTCGGTGGCGTGGGTGACGAGGCCCTCGGCCTCCAGCTTGGCCAGCCGCGGGTAGACGGTGCCGGCGCTCGGGGCGTACAGGCCCTGGAAGCGCTCCTCGAGGAGGCGGATCACCTCGTAGCCGTGGCGCGGGGCCTCGTCGAGCAGCTTCAGCAGATACAGGCGCAGACGGCCGTGGGCGAAGACGGGGGGCATGTCAGAGCACCTTCCCACTCGGGTTGTCCGCGGGTGAATCCTCGTACGGGTCGTCCTCCGCGGGTGGCCTGCGCAGCAGGGCGATGGCCCCGGAGACGGTGGTCGCCTTGAGGCTGCCGGTGCCCGCGCCCAGGGTGCCGGTGATGCGCTTCGCGCCCCACTGGCCGCCGACGCGCAGATCGTCGAAGGCGTTGGACACGGCGCCGCCGGCGGTGTTCGCGTCGACCCGGGCGTCCGCCGGGTGCGGGAGCCGGACGGCGACCTCGCCGGAGACCGTGGTCAGCCGGATGTCCGCCGGCCTTCCCCCGCCCGGACCGAGGTCGACGACCATGTCACCGCTGACGGAGTCCGCCTTCACCGAGGCGCCCGCTCCGTCGATCACGGTCAGGTCGCCGGAGACCGAGTGGTACGTCAGGTCGCCGGTCACCGACTGGGCCTCGAGGCTGCCGGTGACGGTGTCCGCGCGGACGTCGCCCGACAGGCCGACGAGCGTGGTGTCCCCGCTGACGCCGCGCACCACGGTGGTGCCCCGTACGCCGGAGACGACCGCGCCGGCGCTGACGACACCGACCTCGACGGCCGCTGCCGCCGGCACCGCGACGGACACGACGGCGCTGCGCCGGGGGCCCTTGGGGCCGAGCCACTCGAGGAAGCCCTGCCAGGGCAGGTCCTCGTAGGCGACGGTCAGCGTCGATCCCTTTCTGGTGACGACGAGGGGCGGGCCGTCGATCTCCGAGATCTCCAGCCGGGTGGAACCTTCGTCCGTGCCCACGACGTTGACCGTTCCACCGACGATCCGCACGTTGAGCGTGGTCAGGGGATCGTCGAAGGTGAGCTTCTGGGGCTCGGCGACTTCCCACGTCGTCTCTGCCATGGTGCTGACCTCCCGGGCCGGCCACGACGCAACATATCGCGTCTCTTGGAGAACACGATATATCGCGGTGATGGGTTGTCAAGGGAGGCGCCGGCTCGCCGGTGCGGACCGGCGGCGGGCGACGCGCCGCATTGGCGGCGATTACGGGGCGAATTGCCCTAGCGTGGGGACATGAACGCGACACCCGCGGGAGCCGTGCTGCTCTGCCGGGCCGACCCGGCGGCCGTACGGACCCCGGCCGCGCATCTGCTGCCCGAACGCACGCTCCTCGCCCCGGCCGGCGACGGCTGGAGCCTGCTCGTCCCCGAGGGCGGCCCGTGGCTGGACGGCGGCGAACCGGTCGATGCGGTGCTGGGCGGCTGGGCCGCGGCCCTCTCGATCGGCGCGGACCGGCCGGTCCTCGCCCTGTGGTGGGACGACGACGGGTCCGGCCTCACCCTGGCCTCCGGCTACCGCCGCCCGGTCGGCTACGTCTGGCTGGCCGACGGCACCCCGGCGGGCGAGGACGAGGCGATGCGGACGTTCGCCGCGCGGCTGGGATTCGACCCGGTCCTCGACGTGCAGGCCCTGGAGCCCTTGACGGCGCCGGACCCCGACTCCGACGCCCGCGCCAGGCTGGTCGGCCTGACGGCCGTCCTCGCCCGCACGGGCCTCGCACTCCCGGCGGGTCTCACCCCGGGCGCTCCGGCGGACGGCCTGCGCACCGCCGCGCGGGCGGCGTCCGCCGAGGAACTCGCCCCCGCCGACGACCGCCACGAGCCGCCCACCCCGGAGCCCCCGCCCCGCCCCTCCTGGCTCCGCGCGGCCGCCACGGCCGAACTGGCGGCGGGCCTGGCCCTTCTGGCGTGGGGCCTGCGCCGGCACAGCGGCGCCTGGCTGACAGCAGGAGCGATCCTCACCGCCCACGGCCTGGCCCCCCTCGCCCGCGGGCACCTGCGGCTCTAGCCCCGCGCCGCCGCGCTCCTGGCGCGATGAGTCCAGGGCCGAACGACAGCCCCTAGTCGTCCTCGTCCTCGTCGTCCAGGCGGGCCAGCCACGTGGCCAGGCGTTCGACGGGGACCTCGAAGTCCGGGTTGAGGTCGACGAAGGTGCGGAGCTGGTCGGCGAGCCACTCGAAGGTGACTTCCTCCTCGCCGCGTCGCTTCTCCAGCTCCTCGATACCGCGATCGGTGAAGTACATATGGACAGAATATGGCCCGGCCCCGCGATCGGATCGCGGGGCCGGGCCCGGTACTACGTCACGCGGCGGCGCAGCCGCCTCACGCGTCGAAGACCTCGTTGACCAGCGCCTGCTGCTCCGCCTGGTGACGCTTCGCGGAGCCCACCGCCGGGGACGAGCTGTGCGGGCGCGAGATGCGGCGCAGCCGCTCGCCGTGCGGGATGTCCGCGCCGACGGCCAGGTCGAGGTGGTCGATCAGGTTGAGCGCGATGAACGGCCAGGCGCCCTGGTTCGCCGGCTCCTCCTGCGTCCA
Organism: Streptomyces sp. NPDC002835; assembly: GCF_053591995.1. Taxonomy (NCBI): domain Bacteria; kingdom Bacillati; phylum Actinomycetota; class Actinomycetes; order Kitasatosporales; family Streptomycetaceae; genus Streptomyces; species Streptomyces sp. NPDC002835. The sequence goes on from NZ_JBSFUW010000002.1 coordinate 63,653, forward strand.
CAGGTACTTCGCCGCGTTCGGGTACTTGGCGATCTCGGCCTGGATCTCCTTGCCCGGCAGCGGGTACAGCCGCTCGAGGCGGATGATCGCCGTCTCCTTGTCGCCGCGCTTCTGACGCTCGGCGTCCAGGTCGTAGTAGACCTTGCCGGTGCAGAAGACGACCTTGCGGACGGCCGCCGGGTCGACGGAGTCGTCGCCGATCACCGGGCGGAAGCCGCCGGTGGTGAACTCCTCCGCCTTCGACGCCGCGGCCTTCAGACGCAGCATCGACTTCGGGGTGAAGACGATCAGCGGCTTGTGGTGCGGGTTGTGGACCTGCCAGCGCAGCAGGTGGAAGTAGTTCGACGGCAGGGTCGGCATGGCGACCGTCATGTTGTCCTGCGCGCACATCTGCAGGAAGCGCTCGGGGCGCGCGGACGAGTGGTCCGGGCCCTGGCCCTCGTAGCCGTGCGGCAGCAGCAGCGTGACGCCGGAGTGCTGGCCCCACTTCTGCTCGGCGGAGGAGATGAACTCGTCGACGACGGTCTGCGCGCCGTTGACGAAGTCGCCGAACTGGGCCTCCCACATGACCAGCGCGTTCGGGCGGGCCAGCGAGTAGCCGTACTCGAAGCCCATCGCCGCGTACTCGCTGAGCAGCGAGTCGTAGACGTTGTAGCGGGCCTGGTCCTCGGACAGGTAGAGCAGCGGGGTGTAGTCCTCGTTGGTCTCCTGGTCCACCAGCACCGCGTGGCGCTGGCCGAACGTGCCGCGGCGGGTGTCCTGGCCCGAGAGGCGGACCGGGGTGCCCTCCATCAGCAGGGAGCCGATGGCGAGGGTCTCGCCCATGCCCCAGTCGATGGTCCCGTCCTCCACCGAGGCCGCGCGGCGCTGCATCTGCGGCATCAGGCGCGGGTGCACGGTGATGTGGTCGGGGATGTTGACCTGGGACTCGGCGATCCGCTTGACGACCTCCTGGGAGACCGCGGTGCTGATCGCGACCGGGAACTCGGCCTCGACGTCCGGGACATGGGCCGGGGCCGGGTGGCTGGTGGCCTCGCGGACCTCCGCGAACACCTTCTCGAGCTGGCCCTGGAAGTCCTGGAGCGCCTGCTCGGCCTCTTCCAGCGTGATGTCGCCGCGACCGATGAGCGACTCGGTGTAGAGCTTGCGCACCGAGCGCTTCTTGTCGATCAGGCTCACCATCTGCGGGTTGGTGAACTGCGGGTTGTCGCCCTCGTTGTGACCGCGGCGGCGGTAGCAGATGAGGTCGATCACGACGTCCTTGTTGAACGCCTGGCGGAACTCGAAGGCGAGCCGCGCCACGCGGACGCACGCCTCCGGGTCGTCGCCGTTCACATGGAAGATCGGCGCCTCGATCATGCGGGCCACGTCGGTCGCGTACATCGAGGAACGCGAGGACTCCGGCGCCGCCGTGAAGCCGACCTGGTTGTTGATGACGACGTGGACCGTGCCGCCGGTGCGGTAGCCGCGCAGCTGCGACATGTTCAGCGTCTCGGCGACGACACCCTGGCCGGCGAAGGCCGCGTCACCGTGCAGGGCGATCGGCAGGACCGTGAAGTCCGTGCCGCCCTTGTTGATGACGTCCTGCTTGGCGCGGGCGACACCCTCGAGGACCGGGTCGACGGCCTCCAGGTGGGACGGGTTGGCGACCAGCGAGACCTTGATCTGCTCGCCGTCGAGACCGGTGAAGGTCCCCTCGGCGCCCAAGTGGTACTTCACGTCGCCGGAGCCGTGCATCGACTTCGGGTCGAGGTTGCCCTCGAACTCGCGGAAGATCTGCGCGTACGACTTGCCGACGATGTTCGCCAGCACGTTCAGCCGGCCGCGGTGGGCCATGCCGATGACGACCTCGTCGAGGCGCGACTCGGCGGCCGAGTCGATGACCGCGTCGAGCAGCGGGATGACGGACTCGCCGCCCTCCAGCGAGAAGCGCTTCTGGCCGACGTACTTGGTCTGCAGGAAGGTCTCGAAGGCCTCCGCCGCGTTCAGCCGGCGCAGGATGCGCAGCTGCTCCTCGCGCTCCGGCTTGGTGGCGGCGCGCTCGACCCGGTCCTGCAGCCACTTGCGCTGCTTCGGGTCCTGGATGTGCATGAACTCGATGCCGGTGGTGCGGCAGTACGACTCGCGCAGCACGCCCAGGATGTCGCGCAGCTTCATCATCGACTTGCCGGCGAAGCCGCCGACGGCGAACTCGCGCTCCAGGTCCCAGAGGGTGAGGCCGTGCTCGGTGATGTCCAGGTCGGGGTGCTTGCGCTGGCGGTACTCCAGCGGGTCGGTGTCGGCCATGACGTGGCCGCGGACCCGGTAGGAGTGGATCAGCTCGAAGACCCGCGCGGCCTTGGTGACGTCGTCGTCGTGCGAGGCGTCGATGTCCTTGAGCCAGCGGACCGGCTCGTAGGGGATGCGCAGCGACTCGAAGATCTCGTCGTAGAAGTTCTCCTCGCCGAGGAGGAGGTTCGCCACGATCCGCAGGAACTCGCCGGAGGCGGCGCCCTGGATGACGCGGTGGTCGTACGTCGAGGTGAGGGTCATCACCTTGGAGATGCCCAGCTTGTTCAGGGTGTCCTGCGAGGTGCCCTGGAACTCGGCCGGGTAGTCCATGGAGCCGACGCCCATGATGACCGACTGTCCGGGCATCAGCCGCGGCACGGAGTGCACGGTGCCGAGGCCGCCGGGGTTGGTCAGCGAGACGGTGACGCCGGTGAAGTCGTCCATCGTCAGCTTGTTGTTGCGGGCGCGGCGGACGATGTCCTCGTAGGCCTGCCAGAACTCGAAGAAGTTCAGCGTCTCGGCCTTCTTGATGCCCGCGACGACCAGCTGGCGGTCGCCGTTCGGCTTCACCAGGTCGATGGCCAGACCGAAGTTCACGTGGTCGGGCTTGACCAGGGTCGGCTTGCCGTCCTTCTCCGCGAAGGACCAGTTCATCGACGGCATGGCCTTGATGGCCTGCACCATCGCGTACCCGATGAGGTGGGTGAAGGAGATCTTCCCGCCGCGGGCGCGCTTGAGGTGGTTGTTGATGACGATGCGGTTGTCGAAGAGCAGCTTCACCGGGACGGCGCGCACGGACGTGGCCGTGGGCAGTTCCAGCGAGGCGTTCATGTTCTTCGCGACCGCGGCGGCCGGGCCGCGCAGCGTCACGAACTCGGGGCCGTCGGCCGGCTGGGCGTCGGCCTTGGCGGCCGGGGCCGGCTTGGCGGCGGCGGGCTTGGCCGGGGCCGGCTGCGCCGGTGCGGCAGCGGGTGCCGCCTTGGCGGGAGCCGGAGCCGGAGCCGGAGCCGGAGCCGGAGCCGGAGCCGGAGCCGGGGCCTGGGCGGCGGGGGCGGTGGTCTGCGCCGGCGCGGCGGGCTGCGCCGGCGCGGGGGCCGGGGCAGGGGCCGCGGCTTCTCCGGCGTCCTGAGTCTGCTTCGCTCCGGCGGCGGGGGCGTCCGCGGTGGCGGCCGCGCCCGGCTTGTAGTCGGCGAAGAAGTCCCACCAGGCACGGTCGACCGAATTCGGATCCTGGAGGTACTGCTGGTAGATCTCGTCGACGAGCCACTCATTGGCGCCGAACGCGGCGGCAGGGTTCTGACCCTGCCCGGTTTGGTCGGTCGAGAGACTCGAGTTACTGGGGGACTGAGACGACACGGCGAGAACCGCCCTCTTCCGCTTCGCAAGGTGATGGACAGCGGAAATAAAGGCTACGCCTCCCTGGCCGGGAGGTGCAGGCCGGGCCGGTCAACGTCGTGCAAGTCACACCGAACAGCGCGTTTCGGGGCTGGGAATGGCGGGAAACAAGCATGGTTCGCCCGGGCCGGGGTGCGCCTCTCGGCGGTCACGGGCCCTTGGCACGCGTCCCTGACGGAACTTCCGCACTGTTCTGACCGGCGGTTTTCCGTGGCACGGCAGGTCGGCTTCCCGTGTCTCGACCTCTTACACGGGGAATCCGCACATCCGGTTCGAACCCTACGTCAAGCGCGTGCCGACCTGGTCCCCGGAAGAGTGACTCGGATGCGGCAGCCGTGCACGGATTCGGCCACCCCGATGCGCCCGCCGTGCAGATCGACCGCCCAGCGCGCGATCGCCAGCCCCAGCCCCGTGCCGCCATCGCTGCCCGGACCGTGCGGGGCGGGGACGCCGCCCCGGTTGAACCGCTCGAAGACCCGGTGGCGCTCCTGCTCGGGGATGCCCGGACCCTCGTCCAGCACCTCCAGGTCGAGCGACTCCGGGTACGGCCCGCGCCTGGCCCGTACCGTGACCCGGCCGTGCGGCGGGGAGTGCTTCACCGCGTTGTCGATGAGGTTCGCCACGACCTGGTGCAGCCGCTCGGCGTCCGCGTGCGCCGTCAGCTCCGGCGGCTGCACGTCCAGGTGCAGATGGACGTCGGTACGGGTGTGGTGGCCGGAGCCGGACGCGAGACCGCGCCGGGAGGAGACCAGGTTGGCCTCCTTCAGCACCCCGGACAGATAGGGCCACACCTCGAAGCGCGAGGCCCGCAGCGGCAGCACGCCGTTGTCGAGACGGGACAGGTCGAGCAGGGTCTCGACCAGCCGGCCCAGCCGCTCGGTCTGCTTCAGCGCGGTGCGCATCATCTCCGGGTCGGCGGCGGACACCCCGTCGACGACGTTCTCCAGCACGGCGCGCAGCGCGGCGATCGGGGTGCGCAGCTCGTGGGAGACATTGGCGACCAGCTCCTTACGGTGCCGGTCGACGGCCTCCAGGTCGTCCGCCATGCGGTTGATCGTGGAGGCCAGGTCGCCGAGCTCGTCGCGCCGGTCGGCGCCGCGCACCCGGCGGGTGTAGTCGCCGTGCGATATGCCCTTGGCGACGGTGTTCATCTCGTCCAGCGGCGCGGTCAGGCCGTGCGCCACGAACTGGGTGATCAGCAGGGTGGCGATGATCGTGAAGACCGTGATGAACCGCACCTCGGTCTTGCTGTGGAACGCCATCAGCATCAGGCCGGTGGTGATGAGGACCGAGACCACGACGAGCGTGCTGAGCTTGGTCTTGATCGATATCGTGATGGACGCGGTACTCAGCCGCTTCCCCGGCCCACCGGCCCGCCGCCCCGGACTCATGGCGCCGGCGTCTCCAAGGCGTAGCCGACACCGTGGACAGTACGGATGCGCTCCGCGCCGATCTTGCGGCGCAGCGCCTTGATGTGGCTGTCGACCGTGCGGGTGCCGGAGGCGTCCGCCCAGTCCCACACCTCGGCGAGCAGCTGCTCACGGGAGAGGACCGCGCGGGGCGTGTTCGCCAGGCACACCAGCAGGTCGAACTCGGTCGGCGTCAGATGCACGTCGTCGGCCCGGACCCGTACCCGGCGCTGCGCGTGGTCGATCTCCAGCTCGCCGAGGCGCAGGATCCCGCTGCGCGGCGTCACCGCGGCGAGGGCCGCCCGCTCCACCCGGCGCAGCAGGACGTGCACCCGGGCCGCGAGCTCCCGCATGGAGAACGGCTTGGTCATGTAGTCGTCCGCGCCGACGCCGAGCCCGACGAGCATGTCCGTCTCGTCGTCACGCGCGGTCAGCATCAGCACCGGCACGGGACGCTGCGCCTGGACCCGGCGGCAGACCTCCAGTCCGTCGAAGCCGGGCAGCATGATGTCCAGGACCATCAGGTCCGGCTGCCACGCGTCCGCCGCGTCGACGGCGGCCGGGCCGTCGAGGGCGGTCTGCACCAGGAAGCCCTCCGCCCGCAGCCGGGCCGCGATGGCGTCGACGATCGTGGCGTCGTCCTCGACCACCAGCACCCGGCGCTGGGCGCCGGGAGTGGCCGCGACGCCGCCTTGCGTGGTGTGTGTCTGCTCCATCGCCCCGCCCTTGTACGCGTTCTCTGCGAGCTGCATGTGGTTGTGCTTCGAAGGTGGATCCCGCTGTGTAGTCCAGCAGCGTAAAGGCAGCGCCTGTGTCCCGGCTACGCAGGGCGAACGGCGAGGTGGACGACGTCCGGTACGCCCCGGGCAAGGTGGATCTCTTCGGTTCTTACCCCGCTGAATCCGGCATTCCGCAACGCTTCCTCGAAGGCGGCCGACGGCTGCGCGGACCAGACGGCGAGCACTCCGCCGGGCTCCAGCACGGCCGCGCACGCGGCGAGTCCGGCCGGGGAGTACAGCTCCCCGTTGTCCTCTGTGACGGTCCAGTCGGGCCCGTTGTCGATGTCCAGGCACAGGGCGTCGTAACGGTCCGCGGTCGACGTCAGGTGGTTCAGCAGGTCGGTGTGGAGAACCACACAGCGCGGATCGGCGAGCGCCTGCCCGGAGATCGCGGCGAGCGGCCCGCCGCGGTGCCAGTCGATGATCGCCTGCTCTCGCTCGACCACGGCGATCCGCCGCCACGACGGCATGGCGGCGGCGTGGGCGAGCGAGAAGCCGACCCCCAGACCCCCGATGAGCAGGCGCGGGGCGGTGTTGCCGGTACGGACGGCCTCGTACGCGGCGTCGACGAGCAGCCGCTCGGACCGGCCGTCGGAGGTGTCCATCAGGAAGCACCCGTTGGCGATGATCTCGTGCACCTTCTCGTCGCCGTCACCCCGCCTGCGCAGCACCACTTCTCCGTAGGGCCCCTCACGCCGGTCGAGGGTGACGGGGGCGTCGGTGGCGGGGGACGGCATGAGATGACCTCCGGGTGGCCGGCAGGTGACGACGGTGATCGTCCCATTCTGTCGGGACGGCGCGCGGCGGACCAAACCCGGTGGCGGGCCGTCCCATGGTGCACGGCACGCCGGTCGGTCCGTGCGGTACGGGCGCCCGTACCGCACGAGCACGTGCCAGCCCGGTGCGTCGGCCCTGGGGCTTCGCCGTCGACGTCGGCCAGGACATGCCGCTCCTCAAAGCGAAGGAAGTAATGGCCGAAGTCGCGAATGTCCATTACATGGCGAGGGCTCGGCAGGGCGCGGCCGAATTTTTGGAGGTGACGCACGTCACGGTCGTGGACCGGTCACGGGCGGGGCGCCTTTTCGCCGTGCACCGCCGTGTATTCGGCCGCCAGCCAGGGGCCCAGGTCCTCCACGAGGGTGCGGAGCAGGGCCGCGTCCGGCGTCGGAGTGCGGGCCGCGGCGGCGGCCAGGCGTATCTGGGCCGCCCGCTCCGGGTAGTGGCGGGCGAACAACTCCGCCGACTCGTGCAGGTCGCTCGTCCAGCCGCCCCAGCGGGGCATGACCAGCGTGAACCCCGACCGGACGACGCGCCGCGCGACCCGGCGGCACAGGGCGCACAGCTCGGCCTCCGACCCGGCACTGTGCAGCCGTTCCCGCCAGCGCGGCAGAACGAGAGCCAGGTCGCCGTTGGTCTCGCGGGCCAGCAGCGACGTGGGGTGCTGCGGCGGCAGGCGGGCGGCCAGATCCTCGCCCAGCAGCGGCGTGCACAGGCAGGAGATGAAGAAGCCCAGGTCGTACCGCTCGAGTTCGCTCAGCGCCGCTTCGACGTCGACGAGCAGGATGCCGGCGCCGTCGATCACGTCGAACGATCCGTCGAGCACGGCCTCGGCGGCGTCCGCGTCCGCCCGGTCCCGGGCGGCCGGCTCGTCGTGGAGCACGAGCAGCAGGTCGAGGTCGGAGGCGCCGGGCACGGCCGTGCCGCGCGGGATGCTGCCGTAGAGATACGCGCCGTGCAGCCGGCCGTCGCTGAACCGGCCGGCGATCTCCGCCCGGGCCGCGGCGACCACCGGCGCGAAGCGGGCGGTCACCCGGTCGAGCGAGCCCTCGCGGGCGATGGTCCCGTCGGGGTTCAGTCCTCTGTCTCCCATCGGCCCACTGTCGCGCGCCGGGTCCGCGTCGCCCACCGGATTTCGGCGATCGCTCAGAGCGAACAGCCCCGGGGGAACATTGGGGGGCTCATATGCATTGAGTCGGTACAGCTCAACTTGCATGCCTAAGGGGAGATCATGGCTGCCGACATCAAGGCGAACTCACCGCTCACTCTGCCCGTGCTGCCGCTCGACGACGAGGTCGTGCTGCCCGGCATGGTCGTGCCGCTCGACCTGTCCGACACCGACGTACGCGCCGCGGTCGAGGCCGCCCAGGCTGCCGCTCGCCCCTCCGGCAACAAGCCGAAGGTGCTGCTCGTTCCACGGGTGGACGGCACCTACGCCGCGACCGGTGTGCTCGGCACCGTCGAGCAGGTCGGCCGGCTCTCCGACGGCGACCCGGGTGCGCTGATCCGCGGCGTCGGCCGCGTCCGCATCGGCGCCGGTACGGCCGGGCCCGGCGCCGCGCTGTGGGTGGAGGGCGCCGTGGTCGAGGAGACCGTGCCCGACCCGCTGCCCGGCGCGGTGACCGAGCTGGTCACGGAGTACAAGGCCCTCGCCACCGACTGGCTGAAGAAGCGCGGCGCCTGGCAGGTCGTCGACCGTGTGCAGCAGATCGAGGGGATCTCGCAGCTCGCCGACAACTCCGGATACTCGCCGTTCCTGACCACCGCTCAGAAGATCGAGCTGCTGGAGACCAGCGACCCCGTCGCCCGGCTCAAGCTCGCCACCGAGCAGCTCCGCGAGCACCTCGCCGAGCAGGACGTCGCCGAGTCCATCGCCAAGGACGTCCAGGAGGGTGTCGACAAGCAGCAGCGCGAGTTCCTGCTCCGCCGCCAGCTGGACGCCGTGCGAAAGGAGCTGCGCGAGCTGGGCGGCCAGGAGGGCGAGGACGAGTCCGACGACTACCGCGCCCGAGTCGAGAGCGCCGACCTGCCCGAGAAGGTCCGGGAGGCCGCGCTCAAGGAGGTCGAGAAGCTGGAGCGGGCCAGCGACCAGTCGCCCGAGGGCTCCTGGATCCGCACCTGGCTCGACACCGTGCTCGAACTGCCGTGGAACGAGCGCACCGAGGACGCGTACGACATCCAGGGCGCCAAGGCCGTCCTGGACGCCGAGCACGCGGGGCTGCAGGACGTGAAGGAGCGGATCACCGAGTACCTGGCGGTGCGCAAGCGGCGCGCCGACCGGGGGCTGGGCGTGGTCGGCGGGCGGCGCGGGGGCGCGGTGCTCGCGCTCGTCGGCCCGCCCGGCGTGGGCAAGACGTCGCTCGGCGAGTCGGTGGCGCACGCCATGGGCCGCAAGTTCGTGCGCGTCGCGCTCGGCGGCGTACGGGACGAGGCCGAGATCCGCGGCCACCGGCGTACGTACGTCGGCGCGCTTCCCGGCCGGATCGTGCGTGCCGTCAAGGAGGCCGGCTCGATGAACCCGGTCGTCCTGCTCGACGAGATCGACAAGGTCGGCTCCGACTTCCGCGGCGACCCCGCCGCGGCCCTGCTCGAAGTCCTCGACCCGGCGCAGAACCACACCTTCCGCGACCACTACCTCGAGGTCGAGCTCGACCTCAGCGACGTCGTCTTCCTCGCCACCGCCAACGTGCTGGAGGCCATCCCCGAGGCGCTGCTCGACCGGATGGAGCTGGTGCGCCTCGACGGCTACACCGAGGACGAGAAGATCGTCATCGCCCGCGACCACCTCGTGCCGCGCCAGCTGGAGCGGGCCGGTCTGGAGGCCGGCGAGGTGACCCTGGACGAATCGGCGCTGCGCAAGCTGGCGGGGGAGTACACCCGCGAGGCGGGCGTACGGAACCTGGAGCGGTCCGTCGCGCGGCTGCTGCGGAAGGTCGCGGCACAGCACGAGCTGGGTGAGCGCGAACTGCCGTTCACCGTCACCGACGAGGAGCTGCGCGGCCTCATCGGCCGACCGCACCACGTGCCCGAGTCCGCCCAGGACCCGGCCGAGCGCCGCACCGCGGTGCCCGGCGTGGCCACCGGGCTCGCCGTGACCGGGGCCGGCGGGGACGTGCTGTTCGTGGAGGCGTCGCTCGCCGACCCGGAGACCGGCGGGTCCGGACTGACCCTGACCGGTCAGCTCGGCGACGTGATGAAGGAGTCCGCGCAGATCGCACTGAGCTTCCTGCGCTCGCACGGCGCCGAGCTGGAGCTGCCGGTCGCCGACCTCAAGGACCGGGGCGTGCACATCCACTTCCCGGCGGGGGCGGTCCCGAAGGACGGGCCGAGCGCGGGCGTCACGATGACCACGGCGCTCGCGTCGCTGCTCTCCGGGCGCCAGGTGCGCACGGACGTGGCGATGACCGGCGAGGTGTCACTCACCGGCCGGGTGCTGCCCATCGGCGGCGTGAAGCAGAAGCTGCTCGCGGCGCACCGGGCGGGCATCACCACGGTCGTCATCCCGAAGCGGAACGAAGCCGACCTGGACGACGTCCCGGCGGAGATCCTCGACAGGCTTCAGGTGCACCCGGTGACGGACGTACGCCAGGTCCTGGAGCTGGCGCTGTCCTCGGCCGAGGTGCCGGTGCCTGCGGCGGCCTGACGGGGAGCGGAACGCGCGGGCGGAGGCACGGCGGTGGTGATCCACCGCCGGGCCTCCGCCGTTCCGGCCCGGCCCCGGGCCTCCCGCACAATGGACGGATGACCACCCTGCGGGCCGACTGCTCGAACTGTTTCGGGCTGTGCTGTGTCGCACTGCCCTTCGCCGCCTCCGCCGACTTCGCGGTCAACAAGGACGCCGGCAGGCCCTGCGCCAATCTCCGCACGGACTTCGGCTGTGGCATCCACGACCGCCTCCGTGACAGCGGCTACCCCGGCTGCACGGTCTACGACTGCTTCGGCGCCGGACAGCACGTGTCGCAGGTGACCTTCGGCGGTACGAGCTGGCGGGACGAACCGGCCACGGCCCGGCAGATGTTCGACGTCTTCCCGGTGGTCCGGCAGCTGCACGAGCTGCTCTGGTACATCGAGGCGGCGCTGACCCTGAGCGCCGCGCGCCGGGTGCACCCGGATCTGCGCCGGCAGCGGGACGTCGTCACCGGCCTCACCCGCCTTACGCCCGACGACCTGGAGAAGCTCGACGTGGCCGCCCACCGCCAGGAGGTGGACGTCCTCCTGCTGCGGGTGAGCGAACTGGTGCGGGCCCAGGTCAGGGGCCGCAAGAAGGACCGCAGGGGAGCGGACCTGATGGGCGCCCGGCTCAGGAACGCCGATCTGCGGGGCGCCGGGCTGCGCGGCGCGTATCTCATCGCGGCCGACCTGTCCGGCGCCGATCTGCGGCTGGCGGACCTCATCGGCGCCGACCTCAGGGACGCCGACCTGTCCGGCGCGGACCTGACCGGCTGCATCTTCCTCACCCAGCCGCAGCTGAGCGCGGCCAGGGGCGACGCGGCGACCCGTCTCCCGGCCGGGCTGACCCGTCCCGCGCACTGGTCGTGAGCGGGACGGGCCCGGGTCGCGTCGCGCGGCCGGTCGCGCTGTTGATCAGCCGTTGGCGAGCGCCACGACGCGGTCGTACGCGCCGTTGAACTTGTTGTGGTCGCCGACGATCGGCCCGGACGAGGTGTACTGCCACATCGTGTAGTAGGGCCAGCCGGCCGGCAGCGTGCCCGGCGTGGTGTTGTAGCGGGCGATCCACAGCGGGTTGGTGGAGCCGAAGCCCGCGTAGTTCCCGGTGCACTGCGTCCACCAGCTCGTCGCCGTGTAGATGACCGCGTCACGGCCGGTGCGGGCCTTGTAGCGGTTCAGGAAGTCGCGGATCCAGGTGACCATCGCGGACTGCGACTTGCCGTAGCAGGCGGCGCCGTACGGGTTCCACTCGATGTCGAGCACGCCCGGCAGGGTCTTGCCGTCGCGCGACCAGCCGCCGCCGTTGTTGACGAAGTAGTCCGCCTGCGCCGCGCCCGTCGTGGTGTTCGGGGTGGCGAAGTGGTACGTGCCGCGGATCATGCCGATGTTGTACGAGCCGTTGTACTGCTGCGTGAAGTACGTGTTCTTGTAGTACGTGCCCTCGGTGGCCTTCACGTAGGCCCACTTGACGCCGCTGTTCCACAGGGCGGCCCAGTCGACGTTGCCCTGGTGGCTGGAGACGTCGACGCCTTCCGTCTGGACGGCGCGGGTGTCGCGCGGGAGGCCGCCCCGGCCGTCGTGGGCGATGACGCCCATACCCAGGTGGGCGGAGCCGCGCTCGGGCTTGGGGTCGGCCGCGGCGGTGCCGGGGAGGGTGAGGAGGAGGGACAGGACGGCGAGGAGGGTGCCGGCCGCGGCGAAGCGCCTGCGGCTGGTCGTCGTTCCGGATCTGTGCACGGGCATAGCGTGCCTCCGAAGGCCTCGGTGGGGGTCTCTGACGAGGTGTCGACATGTCGTGGCGCAGTGGGATGGTGTGGACATGCCATGAACTCCCATGAGTGACGCTACGCACGTAGACCCCCACGAGGAAGAGGCGCCTGACGCCGCCGTTGGTCTACTCCTGCGAAATACTGGCCGAGCTGCGGCGATACCGGCCGCCGGGAAAAACTTTCACGACCAGGAAAAGCGCGCGAGGGGTGCTGACGTGCACGAAGGCGGTACGGCGGATGCGGCGGGCCCGCGGGGCGGGGCCGGCGGGGACCACGAATTCCTCGCGCTGGAGCGGGAGTTGGCGGTCTTCCTGCGCCGCGCGAGGGCGTCCTCCGGCGAGATGGCCCGCGAGGTCCACCCCGAGCTCGAACCCGCCGCCTACGGGCTGTTCGTACGGCTGGAGGAGACCGGACAGCAGCGGGCGACCGAACTGGCCGGCTACTTCGGCGTCGGGAAGGCCACCATGAGCCGCCAACTGCGCGCCCTGGAGGACCTCGGCCTGGTGACCCGCGAACCGGACCCCGCCGACGGCCGCGCGTCCCTCGTACGGCTCACGGACGAAGGGGTGGCCCGGTTCCGCCATGTGCGCGACGCCCGCCGCGACCGGTACCGGAGCAGGCTGGCCGACTGGGACCGCGGAGAGGTCGCGGAGCTCGCCCGGCTGCTGCATCAGTTCAACGCCCGCGCGGAGGGCTGAAGCCCGACGCGCCCCGGCGTGTGACGTCGGTCGTCGTCGCCGTCAGAGCTCGGCGAAGACCGCCGACGCGTCGTCGTGGAGCTTCCACCGGACCACCGCCGTACGCGCCTGTGCCGCCGCCTCCAGCTCCCGCACCCGGTCGATCAGGCCCTGCGCCCCCTCCTTGCGCAGCAGCGCCACACACGCGGCCCAGTCGCCCTCGGCGAACATGTCCACCCAGCGCGAGGCGCCGTCGGTGAGGGCGGTCAGCGAGCGCACCCCGCCGCGCGGAACGCTGCCCGCGACCGCGCGCCCGGCCACCGACGGGTCGGCCGCCGCCGTGAAGAAGCCGCCCTCCGCGTTCCGCAGCGCGTCCGCGGTGGCGTGGGTCAGCAGCGCCTCGCGCGGCACGCGGTCCAACCGGTCGTCCAGCACCGGGCGGACCGTGCCGTCGGGCGACTCCAGCAGCAGCGTCGAATCCGAGAGGACCAGATACTCGACCTCCTCGTCCGCCGCGCCCCAGCGCGCCAGGACCACTGTCGCCTGCGGCGTACGCACGTGAGAAAGGTCACAGGTTTGACGGTGTGAGTCCGCGGTGCGCCGGATTGATTCCGCGAGGACGTCCCGAAGCGCCAGGTTGCGCCGCGAACCGGACAGTTCGACCAGAGCGCCGCCCAGACGGGCCGTGAACCACGGCACCCCGTGCACGCAACCCACATCACCGCTCGGCGGCGTCACGCCGTCGAGCGCCACGAGTGTGCCGCCCTGGCCCGAAGCGGGCAGGGCGACGGAGACCCAGTCCTCGTTGGGGCGTTCGGGGGAGCCGGGGGAGGTGGCGAGCTCGATGCGCATGGCCCCAGTCTGCATGAGACCTTCACAAGAGCCTCGGGGGCCGGAAGTTGCCGCGTACCGGCAGGTCAGGGGGGTGCTTCGCCCCGTTTGGGCGGCTGTGCGAAGCTGCGGGCGGGCATCTTGCCAAAGGGTCGCCGGAAGGTCCAACCCGGCGGCGTCGCGGGCCCCCGCGGCCCGCGCGCGGAAGTTGTTCACCAACTCCTGAGTGTTGTTCACTCGTTCGGGTGGCGGAGCGGCCGATGCGCGCCTCCCTCCCATAGGCACTGGAATGGTCGGAAGCCGTACCAGGGGTGGGACTCTCGCGTGTGACCGGTCGTCATCTCTGCTTCAAGGGTGGACGAGTCAAGCAAGATTGCGAGCACCGGTGCAGATGAAGCGGCCTCGGGGCAACGGCGGCAGGACCACTGGAACCCCGTCCACAGGAGCCCCGGGCGAACCCCAGGCCCCGGCCTCTCCCCAACCGATCCCGGCCCCCCGTGATCACGACACCGCGGCGCGGGACGCGGTCGCGTCCGACGCGGCCGTTGCGCGGGACGCTTCCGCGCCGGACGCGGCCGTGCCGCCGGCGGTAGCCGTCACGCCGGACCCGGCCGTCACGCCGGACCCGGCCGTCGCGCCGGACCCGGCCCCCGCGCCCGACACGCTCGCGTCGCACCCGCCCGCGCCGCCCACGCCGTCCGTCGACGCGCAGGCCCCCGCGGGCCGCCCCCGTCGCGTGCGCAACCGGCTCGTCGCGGGCGTCGCCCTCACCGTCCTCTGCGTCGTCGGTGCCGGCGCCCCCGGCATCCTCGCGAGCTCCGCGGACCTGACCGAGTCGCAGCGGCTGGTCGACCTCGCCGCACTCGACCGGCAGGCCGTCACCCTCGCCCACTCGCTCGCCGACGAGCGCGACGAGGTCACCGCGTACATCGCCGCCGGCCGCGACGACCAGGAGGGCGAGGAGAAGGACCGCAGGAAGATCTCCGGCAGCCTCAGCGCCCGCGTCGACCGGCAGATCGACGAGATGCGCGAGACGCTGGGCACCGACCGCGCGGACCTGCGCCACTCGCTCGCCTCCGTGCCCTCCGTACGCCGCACCGCGCTCACCGGCAAGAGCACCGCGATCGAGGCCCACCAGGCGTACACCACGGTCATCTCCGCCCTGCACGCCCTCGCCGGCGAACTGGCCGACCGGACCCCGCCCCGCGCCGCGCAGGCCACCCGGGCGCCCGCCGAACTGGGGCTCGCCGTCGAGCAGGCCTCCGCCGCCCGCGGCCTGCTGCTCGCCGCCCTCGCCGTGCCGCAGCCGGACCCGGTGATCGGCTTCGACCCGGTCACCGGCCTCCCCGTGGAGAGCGCGGGCGAGGACTCCGGCGCCGACGCCCGCACCCGCAACGCCCTCACCACCGCCGCGCAGCAGGCCCGGGTACGCGAACTCGCCGCCCTCGCCGACTTCGACCAGGCCGCGGGGAGGACCGCCCGCGAGAAGTTCGCCGCCACCGTCACCGGACCCGAGGTCACGGCCGCGGAGAACTACCTGGGCCGCTTCACCGACCAGCCGAAGCTCTCCGACACGGAACGCGGCACCGACCCGGCCAAGCTGGAGGCCGCGCTCACCGCCCGTATCGAGCAGATGCGGGGCGCGGAGTCGTCCCTCGCCACAGAGCGGACCGAACGGTTCGCGCAGCTGCGCGACGACGACCTCACCGCGCTCGAGATCCGCATTGCGCTGCTCGGCGGACTGGTGATCGTCACCATCGGCGTGCTCTCCGCCGTCTCCCGTACGCTCACCCGCCCGCTGGCCGTCGTGCGCCTCGGCGCGGCCAGACTCGCCGACTCGATCGCCCCGCAGACCGAGGAGCCGGTCCGCTTCACCGGCCGCAACGACGAGTTCGCCCAGGTCGTACGGTCCCTCAACGCGCTGCACGGCAAGCTGCGCGACCTCGGGACGCGGGCCGAGCGGCTGGAGAGGGAGCGCGGCGAACTCGCCGGCGCCCGCGAGGCGCTCGAGGCCGAGGTCGCCGCGGCCCGCCTGGAGCTGCGGCAGCGCACCGACGAGATCGGCACCCAGCTCGACCGGCTGGGCCACACCGTCCACCACACCTTCGTCAACCTCTCGCTGCGCACCCTCGGCCTGGTGGAACGGCAGCTGGGCGTCATCGAGAAGCTGGAGGAGCGCGAGCAGGACCCCGAGCGCCTCGCCACCCTCTTCAAGCTCGACCACATGGCCACGGTCATGCGCAGGCACAGCGAGAACCTGCTGGTCCTCGCCGGCACCGAGCACGGCCACGGGCACGTCGGACCCGTCCCGTTGGTCGACGTGCTGCGCGCCGCGGTCAGCGAGATCGAGCGCTACGAGCGGGTCGTCATCCAGTCCCTGCCGCCGCACGCCCAGGTCGTCGGCTTCGCCGCGGACGACCTCAGCCACCTGGTCGCCGAACTCCTCGAGAACGCCACCTCGTTCTCGCCGCCGGACGCCCAGGTCGAGCTGTCCGGCTGGCTCCTGGAGAACGGCGAGGTCATGCTCTCCGTCCAGGACGCCGGCATCGGCATGGCCGCGGCCAGGATGGCCGAGCTCAACGCCCGGCTCGAGGCCCCGGAGTCGTACGAGACCGAGCCCGCGGCGGGCCGCGAGGCCGAGGGCCTCGGCCTGCGGGTCGCCGCGCTGCTGGCGGCGCGGCACGGCGTACGGATCCAGCTCCGCGAGCACAAGCAGGGCGGGATCACGGCGGTCGTCGTCGTGCCGAAGACGCTGCTGCCGACGGGGCCGCCGGCGGCGAGCGGCCGCCAGGTCTCCGTACCGGGCGCCGCCCCGGCACTGAACCTCCCGGGCTCGGTGGCCGAGGCCAACTCCAACGCGCTGCCCGGCACCGTTCGCCGCGCCGCCCCGGACCCGGCCCCGGCCGACCACGAGGACGCAGCCGCAGTCCCGGCCCCGGACGCCGAGGCCGCCGACGCGCAGGCCGACGAAGGCGTGACGGACCCGGCGGCGGGCACGGACCCGGTCGAGCCGGAGCTGTCCGACGCCGTCGAGCCGGCCGACCACGCCGAGCCCGCTCCCGAGCCGGCCCTGTCCGACACCGACACCGACACCGTCACCGCCGAACCCGCCCCCGCCCCCGACCCGTTCGTCGAGGCCGCCGAGCGGGCCGTCGCCGCCGCGGCGGAGCCGGATACGCACGAGCGGGCGGCCGACGGCGAACCGGTCACGGTCGGCGTCGACCAGGAGACGTTCGCGATGCGGCTGCCGCCGCAGCCCGAGCCGCACGCCCCCGAGGCCGCAGAGGCCGCGGAGGCCCCGCAGGCACCGGAGATCCCGGAGGAGCCCGAGGCCCACACCCCCGAGCCCCCCGCCGCCCCGGGCCGCGTCACCGACAAGGGCCTGCCCAAGCGCACCCCGAAGTCCGTCCAGCCCGCCACCGCCCCGACCGGGCGCACCGGGAGCGTCGACGCGGAGGCCCTGCGCCGCCGGCTCGGCGGCTTCCACCAGGGCGCGAAGGACGGCCGCCGGGACGTGGAGGCGGAGATCGCGGAGCTGACGGACAAGGAGCCGGCGCAGACGGCCACACAGACCACGGAGGCCGCGCAGACCACCGCGGCCGCCGACAGAGACGGACACGCACACACCGCAGCGGAAACGGGGGACACAGTCGAGGAGGTACGCAGTTGACTGCGACCGGTACGTTCGGGCTGAGCAGCGAGGCCCGCAATCTTCAGTGGCTGCTGGGCAATCTGGTGGAGGAGGTGCCAGGAGTCCACTCGGTCGCCGTCGTCTCGTCCGACGGCCTGCTGCTGCTCTCGTCCGACCCCGGGCAGAACGCCGCCCAGGCCGCCCCCGACGCCGCCCGTGAGGGCCCGAAGGGCTCTGGCGCGGACCTCGCCACGATTATTTCCGGAATCGGCAGCCTCACGGTCGGCGCCGCGGGCCTGATGGACGGCGGAGGCGTCAAGCAGACGATGGTCGCCATGGACGAGGGCAGTCTCTTCGTCATGTCGATCAGCGACGGCTCCCTGCTGGGAGTGCACGCCACTCCCGACTGCGACATGAGCGTCGTCGCCTACCACATGGCCTTCTTCGTCGGCCGCGCCGGACACGTACTCACCCCCGAAGTCCGCAGTGAACTGCGCAAATCGATGGAGAGTGGCCAGTGATGTCGGTCCCCAAGCTACCCGTCCGCAGCGACGGCAAACGCCCCGCCCGGGTCCGTCCGTACTCCCTCACCGGCGGCCGCACCCGCTTCGGGCACGTGCTGCTCGTCGAGACGTTCGTCGCCGCGCTCGAGGCGCCGCCGGAGCGGCGGGAGCTGCCCGGCGGCAGCCTCGCCTCGCGCGTCATGCCCGAGCTGCGGGCGATCGTCGAGCTGTGCCGCCGGATGCGTACCGTCGCCGAGATCTCGGCGCTGCTCAAGATGCCGCTGGGCGTCGTCCGGGTGCTCCTCAGCGACCTGGCGGACCAGGGAAAGATCCGCGTGTACGGGACCGGTCACGGCACCGGCCAGCCCGACCGCGCACTGCTCGAAAGGGTGCTGAGTGGACTCCGCCGCCTCTGACACGCTCCTCGACCGCCCGCAGACCGGCCCCGGGGCCGAGCCCGAAGAGCCGTTGCAGCCGTGGCAGTTGGACACGACCCGCGCCCCCACGGCGACGAAGATAGTCGTCGCGGGCGGTTTCGGTGTCGGCAAGACGACGTTCGTCGGCTCCGTCTCCGAGATCACGCCGCTGAAGACAGAGGCGCTGATGACCCGCGCGAGCGAGGACACCGACGACCTCACCGCCACGCCGGACAAGATCACCACGACCGTGGCGATGGACTTCGGACGGGTCACGCTCGACGACGACCTGGTGCTGTACGTCTTCGGTACGCCCGGTCAGCAGCGGTTCTGGTTCATGTGGGACGACCTGGTGCGCGGCGCGATCGGCGCGATCGTGCTCGCCGACACCCGGCGGCTGGCGGACTGCTTCCCCGCGCTGGACTACTTCGAGAGCTGCGGGCTGCCGTACGTCGTCGCCGTCAACCACTTCGAGGGGACGACCGCGTACGAGCCGGAGGACGTACGGGAGGCCCTGACCGTGCCGCCGCACGTACCCGTGGTGATCATGGACGCCCGGCACCGGATCACGGTGATCGAGTCGCTGCTGGCGCTGGTCGCGCACGCTCTCGAAGCCACCCCCGAATAGCCTCACGGGGCCGGGACGCCGGAACCACGGCGCCGGGCCCACGACGCGAGAACCACGGAGAACCCGCCATGCGGAAGATACTCATAGTCGGAGCAGGCCAGTCCGGTCTTCAGCTCGCCCTCGGCCTCCAGTCGGAGGGCTACGAGGTCACGCTGATGTCCAACCGCACGGCGGACGAGATCCGGTCCGGCCGGGTCATGTCCACCCAGTGCATGTTCCACACCGCCCTGCAGCACGAGCGCGACCTCGGCATCAACTTCTGGGAGTCGCAGGCCCCCAGGATCGAGGGTCTCGGCGTCTCCGTCGCCGCTCCTGACTCGAGCCGCGCCGTCGACTGGGTCGGCAAGCTGGACGGCTACGCGCAGTCCGTCGACCAGCGTGTGAAGATGGCCGGCTGGATGGAGACCTTCGCCCAGCGCGGCGGACAGCTCGTCATCCACGGCGCGGCCGTCTCCGACCTCGACTACTTCTCCCGCACCTACGACCTGGTGCTGGTGTCGGCCGGCAAGGGCGAACTGGTCTCGATGTTCGGCCGGGACGCGTCCCGCTCGCCGTACACGGAGCCGCAGCGCGCGCTCGCCGTCGCCTATGTGCACGGCCTCGGCCCGCGCCCCGAGCACCCGGACTACGACGCGGTGCGCTGCAACCTGGTGCCGGGCGTCGGCGAGCTGTTCGTCATGCCGACGTTCACCACGTCCGGCCGGGCCGACATCCTCTTCTGGGAGGGCGTCCCGGGCGGTCCGCTCGACGTCTTCAAGGGTGTCAAGGACCCGGCGGAGCACCTCTCCCTGACGCTGGAGCTGATGGAGAAGTTCACGCCCTGGGAGTACGCGCGGGCCACCCGGGTCGAACTGACCGACGCGGGCGGCACGCTCGCCGGACGGTACGCACCGACCGTCCGCAACCCGATCGGCCGGCTCCCCGGCGGCGGACTGGTCCTCGGCGTCGCGGACGTCGTCGTCGCCAACGACCCGATCACCGGCCAGGGCTCCAACTCGGCGGCCAAGTGCGCCGCCTCCTACCTCGCGTCGATCACCGAGCACGGGGACAGGCCGTTCGACGAGCCGTGGATGCAGGGCACGTTCGACCGGTACTGGGAGACCGCGCAGCACGTCACCAAGTGGACGAACACGATGCTCGGGGCGCCGCCGGAGCACGTGCTCAACCTGATCGGCGCGGGCGGTCAGCTTCAGCCGGTCGCGGACCGGTTCGCGAACGGCTTCAACGACCCGGCCGACTTCGAGAACTTCTTCTACGACCCGGAGAAGACCGGCGCCTACCTGGCCTCCGTCTCCGGCGCCTGATCGCTGCCCGCATCCTCGTCCGCGCTGCCGTCCGTCACGCCGGCCGGCAGTTCGGGCGGGGTGGTCGTCGTGCCCCGCGCTGCGGCCAGGGCGGTGAGCTGCTCGGCGGAGAGCGAGGCGAGCAGCCCCTCTGCGGCCCGCAGCCGGGCCGTGGCCCGGTCGCGTGCCTGCTTCTTCCGGGCGGCCAGCACCAACTCCCGGTCCAGGGCCTTGCGGGCGGCGGCAGCCAGCTCACGGGACCGCTTCTCACCGGCCTCCAGCCGGGCCATGGCCGCGAGCCGGCCGGTGGCCGCGCGCTCGATGAGATGCCGCTGATCCAGGGCGCGTTGCGGGTCACGGGCGAGCAGCAGCTCCAGATAGGCGGAGAGCTCGGAGGTGCCCTGGTACTGCTCGCGGGCGATCCGGCCCGCCTCGGCGCGGCTCAGCGCGAGCGCGCCGCGTGCCTTCGCGAGCTTCCGGTTCAGCCGCGCGGTCTCGGTGCGCTGGGCCCGCAGGGCCTCCTCGGTGCTCCGGTAGGTCTCCCCGGCCGCCTCCGCCTGCCGGTACAGCTCCCGCAGCCGGGTCAGCACGCCGCTCACGCCCGGCGCGGCGGTGAGTTCGCCGAGCGACAGCGGCGGGCCGGGGTTTCCGCCGCCGGCGGCGAACCGCTCCATGACGGCGTCCCCGAGCTCGCCGAGCACCTGGTCGACGGCGCCCCGCCCGTCCCGGGGCTCCGGCCCCTCCGCCGCCGCGGGCAGCGCCGTCGCCGTCGCGGCGACGACGAGCGCGCCGACGCACAGGGCCCGCAGCGTACGTTTTCCTGACACCCGATCACCTCCGGCCGTACGGACGGATCCTCCGCCCGCACCCGAGGCTGCGCGCCCCCTGCCCGCCCGGCGACCGGAGCTGCGCACCCCGGCGCAACCGGGTCACCCACCCGGTCACGATCCCCACCCGCCCGGCGCGGCCCCTTGCGCCTCCGGCCGCGGCACCCGGGCCCCGCCGTGCGCCTAGGCCGCGCCGCCCCCCGGCTTCGACCACGGCCACTTCAGTTCGCGGCGCTCCACGCCGCCGGGGGCGTACTCGTACTTCCAGCCGCGCTGGAGGCTGAGCCGCCTGGTGTAGCCGGAGGGGACGCGGCGGTAGGCGTGGACGGTGGGCGGGGTGCCGTCGTCGTTCGGGACGGGGACCTTGTACCACTTCGGGGGGTGGCCGGTGGGGCCGACCAGTACCGGCAGCACGCGGCCGTCGAGGGGGCCGCCCTCGAAGGGGGTGTTCTCGCTTCTCACCGGACCAGTGTCACAGCAGGTGCGCCGCGCCGCCGACCACGGGCCCGAGCCGGCGCACCAGCGTGCCGACGGGGCCGTCCGGGGTCTCCTGGGCGAGCAGGTCCGCGACCACGGCCGCCGTCTCGGTGTCCGTCGCGGCCGTCGCGGTGAGCAGCGCGACCAGATGGTCGACGAGCCACTCGCGCAGCTCGGCGGCCGGCGGCTGCTTCTCCTCGTCCAGCCAGATCAGCGACGCCGCCTCGACCGAGGCGATCCAGGTGCGGACCATCATGCCGAGGCGCGGCCCGGGGCGGTCCACGCCGAGGTGGACGAGGATCTGTTCGGCCGCCGCCCGCCGCACCTCGTCGACGATCGCGGTCGTACGGGAGGTCTCCGCGACGCTGCCGCCGCGCAGCAGCGCGCTGAAGCCGGCGTCGTGCTCGTCGACGAAGACCAGATAGCGGTCCAGCACCCGGGTCAGCCGCTCGGTGGGCGGGCCGGCCTGCGGTTCCGCGAAGCACTGCTCCAGCCGGTCGGCGGCCGACCGCAGGGCCGCCTCGTAGAGCTGCTGCTTGCCGCCGGTGAAGTACCGGTAGACGAGCGGCCTCGACACCCCGGCCGCCTCCGCCACGTCGTCGAGCGAGATCTCCTCCGGCGGCCGGTGCGCGAAGAGGGTGAGCGCCGCCTTGAGCAGCTGCTCGCGGCGCTCCTCGACGCTGAGCCGTCGGTAGGCGCGGGTGGCGGCAGGGGGACCGGTCATGCTCCGCAGCGTAACCGCAGGGTGCGCGGAGCCCGTCATGTGATCATGCGAGAAGGCCGGAACTCTTCCACAGCCTGCGGCCGGCTCCGCGCAGCACGCCGATGTCGTCCAGGAAGTCGGTCAGCCTGCGGGCGCCGGTCTGCATGACCTCGCGGCGGTGCCCGCTCGCCTTCACCTGGGCGACGGCCTCGCGGCGGTCGAGGCCGACGTTCTCGTACACCTGGGGGTTGACGAAGCAGACGCTGAAGACGCGGGCGGCCTCGCCGCAGCTGAGCCGGGTGAACTCCTGCTCCCAGCGCGGCGCGGTCACCATCTGGCGGCGCAGCTCCTCGCGGGCGTAGCGCACGTGGCGGGCCTCCTCGATGACATGGATGCGGGTGACGCCGCGCACCAGCGTCTGCACCCGCTCGTCGGGGAAGGTGAGGCGCTGCATCCAGTCGAGGATCTCCTCGCCGAGGAGGGTCGCGGCGAACGAGCCGGGTGTCGTGGAGACCGTCTTCAGCAGGCGGGCCATGTTGTGGTAGACGCGCGGCACCTGGTACGCGGGGGCCCCGCCCTTCTCGATCATCCTGGCGAACATCATCGAGTGCCGGCACTCGTCGGCGATCTCGGTGAGCGCGTAGCGGACGTGGTTGCTGGTCACCGACTTGTCGTAGATGTGGCGCACCAGGAGCTGCATCAGGATGATCTCGAACCAGATCCCGAGCGAGGCGAGCGACGCGGCCTCGTGCCGGGCGAGATCCATCCGCTGCTCCTCGGACATCTTCCGCCAGAGCGGGGTGTCGTAGAGGGAGACCAGCTCCGGGGGCCAGAACCACTTGCCGTCCTCGACCGGGGCCTCCCAGTCGAGTTCCCTGTCGGGGTCGAAGGAGTGCTTGGCCGAGGACTCGAGCAGGCGTGCGGCGACCTGTTCGCGGTCCCGGAGCGGGCCGAGGGCGTCGCGGAGCAGCTGCACGTCGCGGTCGGTCACTGTCGTCATGGCTGAGGGCACCTCGCGAGTGGGGGTCACCGGCTTCTGCAGTTATGAGACTCCCTGTCAGTAACCTCGTCAATCCCCCGCGCACGACTTGTTGACTCCGCGTCTACCAACGTGTGAGCCTGCCAACTGTCCTTGTGCACAAGGGATACGAGGCGAAGGAGCCGCCGGTGTCGAGCCAGGACCGCTACACGAAAGCCCCCTCGGAGCCGATCTGGCAGATTCCCGCCACCGGCTCCGCGCGCTTCAGCTGGGAGTACGAGGAGGGGCGCGAACGCCTCCTCGCCCTCTACCAGAAGGGCAAGGACAAGCAGTGGGACGGCGCCAAGCGCATCGACTGGGCGCTGGAGGTCGACCCGTACGACCCGCTGGGCACCCCCGACGAGGCGCTCACCCTGTACGGCACCCGCCACTGGGCGAAGATGACCGAACGGGACCGGGGCGAGCTGCGCAAGCACTACACGTCCTGGCAGTTCAGCCAGTTCCTCCACGGCGAGCAGGGCGCCATGGTCTGCGCGGCGCGGATCGTCGAGTCCGTCCCCGACCTCGACGCCAAGTTCTACTCCGCGACGCAGACCATGGACGAGGCGCGGCACGCCGAGATCTACGGCCGCTTCCTGCACGAGAAGGTCGGGATGCTCTACCCGGTCAACGACAGTCTGCAGTCCCTGCTCGGGGACACCCTGCGCGACTCCCGCTGGGACATGCCCTACCTCGGGATGCAGGTGCTCATCGAGGGCCTGGCGCTCGCCGCCTTCGGCATGATCCGCGACACCACGACCAAGCCGCTGCCCAAGCAGATCCTCGCGTACATCATGCAGGACGAGGCCCGGCACGTGGCCTTCGGCCGGATGGCGCTGCGCGACTACTACCGGCAGCTCTCCGACGCGGAACTGCGTGAACGCGAGGAGTTCGTGATCGAGGGCTGCTATCTGATGCGCGACCGGCTGCGCGGCATCGAGGTCCTGGAGAACTTCGGCGTCCCGAGGGCGGAGGCGGAGGAGTACTCGGAGCAGTCCGAGTTCCTCCACCTCTTCCGCAAGCTCCTCTTCAGCCGGATCGTGCCCTGCGTCAAGGACATCGGCCTCTGGGGCGAGCGGCTCCAGAAGGCCTATCTCGACATGGGCGTCTTCGAGCTGGGCGACGCCAGTCTCGACCTGCTGATGTCCCAGGACGAGGAGATCGCGGAAGCGCTGGACCGCGAGCGGTTCGCGGCGGAGGAGCGGGAACGGGTGGCGGAGGTGGCACAGGCCGTCGCGGACGGCGCGACGGAGGCGTCCTGACCCGGCCTGCTCGACGGTCGCCGGCCGGAGCCGTCAAGGCGCGGTTGTCGATCACTCCTTCGAACGAGATGCCTGGCATTCCGGCTGGGTAGGCTGGATCTGCCAGGCAGACTCCGTCGCATGGGAGCAACCATGAGTGCCGCACGCGATTACGGGCTGGGCGAGGATTTCCAATGGCCCCGTCCGCCGGTCGACGGCTGGACGGCGGACGACCTCGACAAGCTTCCGAATCTTCCTCCGCACACGGAGCTGATCGACGGGAGTCTTGTCTTGATGAGTCCGCAGACCCGGTTCCACAGTCGCACCATGCGCCTGCTGGAGAACGCGCTCATGGAGCAGGCGCCGGATCACCTGGAGGCCATCAGGGAGATGACCGTCAGGCTGGACCGGCGGAACAGGCCCGAGCCGGACGTGCTCGTGGTTCCGGTGGACGCGGACGAGGGGCCCCGTCAGACCTGGTTCCGCCCGGAGGACGTCGTGCTCGCCGTGGAAGTGGTCTCGGCCGACTCGGTCGAACGTGACCGGGAGGTCAAGCCGGACAAGTATGCCCGCGCGGGCGTCCCGCACTTCTGGCGGGTGGAGGAGGACGAGGGGCTCCCTGTGGTGTACGTGTACGAGCTGGACCCGGCACTCCGGGCCTACGCCCTGATGGGCATCCATCACAAGAAGCTCGTCCTCGACCTCCCTTTCCCGGTCGACATCGACCTCACGGCGGTCAACCGCCGGCGCTGATCACGCCACCGGTGCCGGGAACGGCTTGCGCAGGGTGAAGGCGTACGGTGTCGGGCCGTGTTCGCGTACGTGCAGGAGGCGTTGCTCCGCCTCGGCGATCGTCGGGCGGTGGCCGGCCGGGACCCACCACATCGTGGTCATGACCTCGTGCATCCGCTCGAAGAACTCGTAGCGGCGCGCCAGGAGTTCGCGGTGCATGCCCTGGTACATGAAGGCCGTCAGGGCGTTGTTGTCACGCCATACGGACATGTTGACCATCAGCCACTCGTCGCCGAAGATCCGCAGCTCCGTCGCGTCGCCGGCCTCCGTCTGGAGGCGCCAGACGAAGCCCTCGGCGGCGTCCGCCACCGCGTTGACGGGCTCGAGGTTGTCAGCGAAGTCCTTCAACCGGGGCGAGTCCAGTGGAGCCTTGAGGCGGCCTATGTTCACCTGGGCGAGCTCGTAGGAAGTCATGGACGGACAGTAGTCAGATGCTCCTGTGCCGTTACGGCGATTTCGAGCAGTGAGACGTCCGCCGCTCTGTTCGCCACCAGCTGGAGGCCGACGGGGCAGCCGTCGCCGGTGAAGCCGGCGGGGAGGCTCGCGGCCGGGTGGCCGCTCAGGTTGAAGGCCCAGGTGAGGGCCGTCGAGTAGACGTCGCGGCCGGGGCCGTCATGGCCGTGCGGGCGGTTGGGGGTGGCCGGGGTCAGCAGGACGTCCGCGCCGGCGAAGAGGGCGTCCAGGCGCCGGTCGTTCTCCGCGCGGACCGCCGCGCCCCGCTCCGGCCGGCCGCCCCGTACCGCCGACCACGCGCCGGCGGGGTCGAGCAGCGCCGGGCGGGCGTCGGTGAGCCGCAGGACGCCGGCCGACTCCAGCCGTTCCACCGCCGCCAGCGTGACCGCCGCCACCTCGGGTTCGGTGTCCGCGAAGCCCAGATCGGGCGACCACACCGCGCGCACCGGAAGCTCCGGCGGCGCCGGCTCGTAGGCGTCGAGGACGCAGCGCAGATAGGCCCGCGCGCCGGCCGCAGACGCCGTCAGCACGCCCGCCGACGCCAGGCCCGTACGGTCGGGCGACGGCAGCAGCCCGTTCGTCGTCTTCAGCCCGAACACACCGCACCACGCCGCCGGGATCCGCACGGAACCGGCCCCGTCGCTGCCGGTGGCGAGGGGCACCATGCCCGCCGCGACCGCCGTCGCCGAGCCCGCGGACGAGCCACCGGGCGTGCGGTCGGCCCGCCACGGGTTACGGGTCGGCCCGTGCGCGCCGAGACCCCAGGTCTGCCAGTACGTGCCGGGCCCCGGCACCGACGTCGAGCCGACCGCCACCGCGCCCGCCGCGGTCAGCCGCCGGGCCGCGTACGAGCGGATGCCCGAGGGGCCCTTGACCGCGAACGGCAGCCCGGCGAGGGGCAGTTCCGGGTCGGTGCGGCGCTCCTGGGCGAGCGCCCGGGCGCCCCACACGTCGGTGAAGGCGCTCAGGCCGGGGTCGAGGCGTCCGACGGCCTCCAGCGTCGCGGCGATGTCCATGGGTTCAGAGTGCCGCCTCCATCACGGCCCGCGCGATCGGCGCCGCGCTGCCCCCGCCGCTGATGTCCTCCCGCAGGGCGGCCGCGTCCTCCACGACCACGGCGACGGCGACGGCGGGCCGCGCCGCGTCATGGGCGTGGGCCCACCCGATGAACCAGGCGTACGGCAGCCCGGAGTTGTCGACGCCGTGCTGGGCGGTGCCGGTCTTGCCGCCGACGGTGGCGCCGTCGATCGCCGCGTTCTTCCCGGTGCCCCGCTCGACGGCCCGCACCATCAGGTCGCGCACCCGCTGCGCGGTGACCGGCGTCATCGCCTCCCGGTAGGCGCGCGGGCCGTTCTGCGCCAGCAGGTCGCCGTTGGCCCGGGTGACGCGGTCGACCAGGTAGGGCTGCCGGACGTCGCCCCCGCCCGCCACGGCGGCCGCGACCATCGCCATCTGCAGGGGCGTGGCCGTCGTGTTGAACTGGCCGATCGAGGACAGGGCGAGCTGGTCGGGGGACATGTCGGTGTCGAAGTTGGAGGCGGTCACGCCCACGGGGATGCGCAGCGCCGGGTCGTTGAAGCCGAAGCCGCGGGCGGTGGCGACCATGTCCGCGAGCCCGACGCGCGCCCCCAGGTCCGCCATCACGGTGTTGCACGACCACTGGACGGCGTAGGCCAGCGAGGCGTTCTCGCACCCCTTCGTGGCGTTGGGCAGCGGGGTGCGGGTGTTCGGCAGCAGATACGGCTCCGGGGTGCGGGTCGGCGCGTCCACGTCGCCGACGACCCCGGCCTCCAGCGCCGCCGCGGCCGTCACGATCTTGAACGCGGAGCCGGGCGGATAGGTCTGGCGGATCGCGCGGTTCAGCATCGGCTGCTCCTCGGCGCGGTTCAGGCCCGCCCACGCCCGCGACACCGCCGGCCCGGTGCCGGACAGCGGGCCGGGGTCGTAGGAGGGGCTGCTGACCAGCGCCAGGATTCTGCCCGTCGCCGGTTCGACCGCCGCCACCGCGCCCCGCCGGCCGGCCAGACCGCGGTACGCGGCCTCCTGCGCGGCGGCCCGGATGGTGGTGGCGACGTCGCCGCCGGGCGGGCGGCTGCGGCTGAGGTCGTTCCACAGGGGCAGCGGCGCGAGCATCGGGTCGGCGCCGCTGAGGACCGGGTCCTCGGCGTGCTCGAGCAACGAGGTGCCGTACGTCTGCGACGCGTAGCCCGTCACCGGCGCGTACAGCGGCCCGTCGCGGTACGTCCGCTCGTACCGCAGCTGCTCGCCGGTGTCCTTGGAGCCCGTGACGGGCTTCCCGTCGACCAGGATGTCGCCGCGCGGCTGGGCGTGACGGGCGATGGCCGCCCGCCGGTTGGCCGGTTCCGCGCCGAGCGCGGGGGCCTCCACGACCTGCACGCGGCCGGCGTTGACCAGCAGCGCGAGCAGCAGCAGCAGGCAGAGAACGGCGGCGTGCCGGATGGTGCGGGTCACTGCCGCACCGCCTCGGCAGGGGCGAGGACGCCGGCCTCCACGGGTACGGGCAGCGGTGCGCGGGCCGAGTGGCTGAGCCGGATCAGCAGCGCCACGATGACCCAGTTGGTGACCACGGAGGAGCCGCCCTGTGCGAGGAACGGCATCGCCATGCCGGTCAGCGGGATCAGCCCGGTCACGCCGCCCGCGATCACGAAGACCTGGAGCGCGACGATCGAGGAGAGCCCGACGGCGAGGAGCCCACCGAAGGGATCGCGCAGGCCGAGGCCGGTGCTCAGCCCGCGCGCCACCAGCAGCCCGTACAGCAGGAAGATCGCGCTCAGGCCGGCCAGTCCCAGCTCCTCGCCGGCGGTGGCGAGGATGAAGTCCGACTTGGTGGCGAAGCCGATCAGTTCGGAGTGGCCGAGCCCCAGACCGGTGCCGAGCACGCCCCCGGCGGCGAAGGCGAACAGCGACTGCGCGAGCTGGCCGGGGCCCTGTCCGGCCTCGATGCTGGCGTACGGATTCAGCCAGTCCTCGACGCGGCTGTGGACGTGCGGTTCGAGCGAGCCGACGGCGAACGCCCCGGCGGACGCCAGCACCAGCCCGACGGCGATCCAGCCGATCCGGCCCGTCGCCACGTAGAGCATGACGACGAACAGCCCGAAGAAGAGGAGCGAGGTGCCGAGGTCGCGCTCCAGCACCAGCACGCCGACGCTGACCAGCCACACCGCGACGACCGGTCCCAGCACCCGTCCGGTGGGCAGTTGCACCCGGCGGATCAGCCGGCTCGCGTGCGAGAGGGCGCCCCGGTTGGCGGCGAGGTACGCGGCGAAGAAGACGGCCAGTAGGACTTTCGCGAACTCGCCGGGCTGGAAGGACAGTTGGCCGACCCGGATCCAGATCCGGGCGCCGTTCACCGCGGGGAAGAAGATCGGGGCGCAGAGCAGGGCGAGCGCGGCCGTGACGCTGACGTAGGCGTACCGCGCCAGGATCCGGTGGTCGCGCAGCAGGACGACGGCGCCGATGAACAGGGCGACGCCGCAGGCGGACCAGACGAGCTGGGCGGGGGCCGCCCGGTCGAGCGGGGTCTCCAGGTCGAGGCGGTAGATCAGCACCAGGCCCAGGCCGTTGAGGAGGACCGCGATGGGCAGCAGCAGCGGGTCGGCGTAGGGCGCGCACAGCCGGACCGCCAGGTGGGCGAGGAGCGCCAGGACGCCGAGCCCCGCCCCGTAGCCGGCGACGTCCGGCGGCACGGCGCCGCTCCTGGCGAGACCGACGGCGGCATAGCCGTGGACGCAGATCAGGACGGCGCAGACGAGGAGCGACAGCTCGACGCCCCGGCGCTTCGGTAAACGCGGCCCGGGGCTCGGCTCGTGCGGCGACGTCCCCGCCGTCGTTGCGGTCATGCCACGCAACGTAGCAAGCGGTGACGCTCTTTGTCCCTTTATGTCATAGTGCGCCGAGGTCGAACAGGCGGACCGTCACATAGGCCCGTCGGCCCCGCTCCTCAGCGCTGGTACGGGTGCTGCCCCGGCTGCTGCGCGTGGTCGCCCTGCTGCCCGCCCTGGAAGCTCTGTCCGCCGCCGGCGGACTGGAGCTGGAGCTGCTCCGCCTGCTCGGAGGTGATCTGCTGCTCCGCGCCGCAGAAGGTGCACTGCGTGGCGTACTTCGTCGAGAACGGGAACAGCGGCACGAAGAACAGCGTGAACTTGGTGACCCGCTTCCTGAGCGTGTGCGCCGACGGGTTGCCGCAGTGACCGCACACGAGCGTCAGTATCGCCAGCTGGTAGACGTACCCCTTGGTACCGAAAATGATCATGCTCTCGGGTCCTCCCCGTCGATGATGCGTCCGATGACCGCCGACCGGTCACGGTCCGCGGTGGACCGCCTGCCGGCACAGGGCCAGCAGCCTCTCGTCCTCCACGATGTCACGACTGTCCGCCGCGCCGTCGTTCCCGTTGTGACGCCGGGCGGACAGCAGTTCGCGGTCGACCAGCCGCTGCGCCCCGTCGGCGCCCGCCGTGGACAGATCCGCCAGGCACGCCGCCGCCGAGATCCGGGTGCGCGGCATCGTCTCCCAGGCCGTGCGCAGCACCGGCCACGCCTGCTCCGGGTCCTCCGTCACCCGCCACAGCGCGACCGCCGCCCGCACCCGCGTCCACGGCTCCATCGACCGCAGCAGCCGCGCGAGCTGCGGCGCGGCGGGCGCACCGGCCGTGCCCATGGCGCCCAGCACCGAGGCCGCCGCCTGCCGGGCCGTCTGCTCGGGCGTGTTCAGCACCGCGTACAGCACCGGCAGCACCGCGTCCCGGTCGCCCTCGATCGCCCACAGGGCGCCCGCGGTCCGCGCTGCCAGCGCCGGCGGTAAGGCCGCCCCGGCGGGGGAGAGGTGCGCCGCGGCGTCGGCGCCCTGCCCGTAGCCCGCCTCGCGCAGCATCCCCCACAGGTACGGCACGGCCTCGCGGGCCGCCGGGCCGAAGGCCGTGAGGGTCCGCACCGCGGACCGCACCACCCCGTAGCGCCGCTCGCCCGTCGCGCCCTGCAGCACCCGCAGCACGGCGGGCACCGACTCGGCCGCCGCTGGGCCCGGGCCCAGCACGGACAGTCCGTGCAGCAGCGGCTCCACCCGGTCGGCCAGCCGGTCGTCGAGATCGAGCGCCGCCAGCCGCTCGCGCAGCGCCGGGGCCAGCGGCGCGGCCGCCCTGCCCAGCTGGTCCAGCGAGTGCCCCAGGTCCCCCGGCGCCTCGGCCCGCTGCAGGATCTCCGCCAGTACGGGCACCACCCGCGCGTCGCCGACCCGCGCCAGCGCCACGATCATCGGGCAGAGCGTCGGCGGCCCGTCCTGCCACCTGCGCACCCAGGTGGACGGCTCCGCCGCCACTCGCTGCGCCAGCGCGTCCGCCGCCGGCACCGCGAGGCCGAACAGCTCCTTGAGCGTGTACGCCGCCCCCATGGCGAGCCGCGGCTCGGGATCCGTGAGCTGCTCGCCGAGCAGGCCGACCAGCTCCCCGTACGCACCCCGCCACGTCCGCAGCAGCCCGCCGCTCATCCGCACCGCGTCGACCCGCTGTGCCCGGTCCGGGCTGCACAACTGGTCGGCCAGCAGCGCTATCCGGTCGTCCACCCGGTCGCCGAGGCCGTCGTGGAGGGTGCGCAGCAGGTCCGCCGTCCACGGCGCGGCGCGGTGGGCCGCCGCGTCGTCGGCCCGTACCTGCCGCAGTTGGCCGAGCAGCGTCGCCGAGGGCAGCCCGCCGGGGGCCGGGGCCACCGGCTGCGTACGCAGCTCCCGCAGCAGTCCTGTCACGCCCGGCACGACGTCGGACGGCAGCGCATCGGGTGCGCAGCGCGCGAGCTGCGCGAGCGCCGCGAGCCGCAGCCCCGCGCCGTACGCCGCCTGGGACAGGGCGGTGAGCAGATCCACCACCTCCCGCAGCAGCCCCTGGTGCCGCAGCGCTATCCGGCCGGCGGCCTCCACGCACGCCAGGCGCACCTCCGTGTCCCGCTCCGTGTCCAGCCGCTCGCGCAGCAGGCGCAGCACCAGGGCCGGATCGCTGTGCAGGGTGGCCAGCGCGAGCGGTGCCGCGAGCCGCACCCCCGGGTCCGGGTCGGCCAGCAGGCCGAGGAAGACGTCCGCCCCGGCCGTGACCGCGGACGCGGCCATGGCGTAGTTCGCGGCGTCCTCGAACTCCTCGTCCTCCGGGTCCAGTTCGTCGTCGCCGTCCAGATCGATGCCGCCGATGCTGGTCAGCAGCTCGACGACGGCGCCCCGGTCCCGCACCGCGGGATCGGCCACCAGTTCCATCAGGAACGGGATACAGGCCAGCGTCGAGTCGTACACGTCCCCCTGGTGGTGCACGGCCCCGTACATTCCGTCGAGTGCTCTCTCGCGCTCGGCCGGATCCGCGGAGGCGAGTCCGCGCAGCAGCTCCGGCACATCGTCGGCCGGGCCGTAGGCATGCTCCAGCGAGGCCCACGCGACCTCGTCGATTCCCGCGAACACGACTGTCCCCCTCCCAAGAAACCTTGGGTCTCCAAGCAACTTCGGGTCTCGACCCTTGTGTCTGGGGGAAGTGTGCCCCAAGGAACCGACATCCTGACCGGTATCCGGCGGGGTTGTCCGGGGGTTGTTGAATCCCGGCCTGTTGCCGCCGTAGCGGGCGGCTGTTCCCATGGGCGGTGGGTGATGGCGATGGAGCGACTACGGGTGACTCCGACGCGCGTCGGGGGCAGGGACCGGCTCTGTGTAAGCCTCCCCGACGGGCGCGACGTCGCGTGGTGCGACCGCGACACCGGGCGGGTCGCACTGCTCTCGGACGCCCATCGCGACGCCGTGCTGGAGGCGCTCGCCCCCTTCACGGCCGGGGAGCTCACCGTGGGGCCGCCGCCCGTGCCCACCCGCGCCGAACTGGCCCGGCTCGCCCTGCCCCCGGACGACGACCTGGCGCCCAACCGGCCCGGCGAGGCGCTCCACACGGACCTCGGCCGCCGGCCGCCGGCCGCGCCGCGGCTGGTGCGGCGCGATCCGCGGCTCCTCGACCTCGCCGCTCAGCAGCGGCTCGGCGACGCGCTCGACGAACTGGAACCCGCGGGCTGGCGCGTCCTGCACGCCGTGCCGCTGCCGGGCGCCGACCACATCGACCATCTCGCCGTCGGTCCGGGCGGAGTGCTCGCCCTGCACGCGTACGCGGCCGACCGGCTGCGGGTGCGCGCCGGCGGCCGGCTCGCCCGGGGCGTGGTCCTCGATCTCACGTTGACGCGCCGCCGGGCCGACCGGGCCGCGCACGTACTGGCCGCCCCCGTCCGGCCGGTCCTGGTCGTCGTCGGCGCGCCCCGGTCGTTCGCCGCGCCGGCGCCGGGCGACGTCCGGGTCCTGCGGGACGACGAGGTGCCGGCGCTGGCCCGGCTCGGCGGAGTGCTCAAACCTGCGGACGTCGAGTCCCTGTACGCGGTGGCCCGGGACCGCCGCACCTGGCTCGGGGCGTGACGGGCCCGGGCCGGGTCGCGGCCGGCCCGGCGCAGGTCATGGCCGGGCTCAGCGCAGGTTGTCGCCCCAGCCGCCCTGCATCATCGTCTGGAACGCCCACGTCCCGTTCCGCCTGATCAGCACGTCCGCGTACCGCAGCTGCCGGGTCTGCCCGTCCATGGTCATGGTCGAGTCGGTGAAGACCACGGCCATCGCCGCGGAGAGGAACACCGGCGTCCGCACCGACTCGAAGCTGATGTCGCCGTCGCCCATCACCTGGGTCATGGTCTCCACGAACTGCCGGCGGTCCCACTGCGCCGAGGCGCCGTCGCCCGCGGAGTCGTCGCTGATCAGGTTGAGCGGGAAGACGGCCATGTCCGCCATGCGCTCGACGTCGCGTGCGGCGCTGTGCGCGTCGTAGGCGGTGAACCACTCCTGGATGCTCGCCAGTTCCTCGGCGCTCGGGATGTATCCGGTGTCGGGCAGAAACGTCACTCTGTCTCCTTGTCGTCCTGGGTGGCCCCAGCTCTGTAGGCCCTGGAAGGTAGTGCCCGGACATGCAGCTAGTCAAACTTGATTAATCGAGTTCCGGTCGGTCCAGCTCCTCCGGCAGCCTCAGCCGCATCACCGTCGTCACCGTGTGCCGCGTGGTGCCCAGCTCCACCTCCGCCGTCACCCCCGGCTCCACCGTCCGGTACGCCACCTCGCCGATCCCCGTCGCGATCGCCGTCCCGCCCGCGCCGCTCACCCGCCCGGCCAGCACGGCGGCCGCCTGGGTGCGCAGCGCGGGCTGCAGCGGGCTGGAGACCACCGGTGTGTCGTCGTCGGGGAGCACCACGGCCAGCGCGGCGGGCCGGCTCGGAGCGCCCGTGAAGCCGACGACGGCCGCGTCCTGCGTACGGGTGTGCCGGAGCTTGCGCCAGAGCCGCACCCCGCCCCGGTAGCTCTGGTCCAGCCGCTTGACCACCAGCCCCTCGACGCCGATCGCCGGCAGGCTCTCGTACCAGCCCACCGCCTCCGCCCGGTCGAGCGTCATCGGCACCGGCTGCAGCGGCGGCCCCAGCGGCCCGGTCACCGCCACCAGCCGCGCCCGCCGCTTCTCGTACGCGAGCGGGCGCAGATCCTCGCCCGCCTCCGCCAGCAGGTCGAAGGCGGCGTACGACGCGGGCAGGGTGCGGGCGAGCGTGGGCGCCCGCCCCGCTGTGGCGGCCGCGCGCTTCTGCACGGCGGCGAAGTCGGTCCGCCCGTCCCGCCACACCACGACCTCGCCGTCGAGCACCGTGCCGTCGGGCAGCCGCCGGGCGGCGGCGGCGAGGTCGGGAAAGGCGGCCGTGACGATCCGCCCGGAACGGGCCTGGAGCAGCACCTCGTCCCCGATGCGGAAGATCACCATGCGGTGCCCGTCGAACTTGGGCTCGTATGCAAGGCCGGCGCCGCGCGGCAGCGCGTTCACCGGCTCGGCGAGCGCGACCTTCACGGGCGGCCGGGGCAGCGTCACGGCAGGCGCCCGGCCCGGTCGCGGTCCTCGAGCGGGGCGAACAGATCCCCGTACCGCTCGAGCCGGGGCGCGATGTCGAGGAGTCCGAGGACGAGCCCGGCCCCGTCCGCGCGGCCCTCCTCCACCTCCTCCCAGGTCACCGGGGCGGAGACGGCCGGTTCCGTGCGCGCTCGCAGGGTGTACGGGGTCGCGGTGGTCTTCGCGGCGGCGTTCTGGCTGTGGTCGACGAAGACCTTGCCGGGCCGCAGCGCCCGGGCCATCCGGTGCAGGACCAGCTTCGGCAGGGCGGCCTCGCCCTCGACGGCCAGGGACTTCGCGTAGGCGGAGACCTGCTCGGAGGGGGTCGGCTCCAGCGGCACGGCCAGATGCAGGCCCTTGGAGCCGGACGTCTTCGCGTACGCCTCCAGGCCGTCGCGCGCGAGCCGGTTGCGCAGCCACAGGGCCACCTCGCAGCACTCGGCGATGCCCGCGGGCGCGCCCGGGTCGAGGTCGAAGACCATGCGGTCCGCGACGGCCGGCCGGTCGGCCCGCCACTGCGGCGTGTGGAACTCCACCACCAGGTTGGCCGCCCAGACGAGCGAGGCCAGGTCGTCGATCACGACCTGGCGCGCCTTCGGGTCCTCCGAGCGGGGGACCGGCGCGGTGCGCACCCAGTCCGGGGTGCCGGGCGGCGGGTTCTTGGTGAAGAAGACCTGGCCGTCGGGGCCGTCCGGATACCGGAGGAACGAGACGGGGCGGTCCCTGAGGTGGGGCAGGATCGCCTGAGCCGTGACGGCGTAGTAGTGCACGATCTCGCCCTTGGTGGTGCCGGTGGCGGGGTGGATGACCTTCTCCAGGTTGCTGAGGGCCAGGCGCCGCCCCTCCACCTCTGTGATCGGCGTCATACGATGAGAATCCCACGATTTCCGGAATTCCGGATTGTTCGGATGAAAGGGATTAAACGTGCGATCCATCTGGAACGGCGCGATCTCCTTCGGGCTGGTCAGCATCCCGATCAAGCTGGTCAACGCCACGGAGAACCACTCCGTCTCGTTCCGCCAGATCCACGCCGCCGACGGCGGCCGGATCCGCTACCGCAAGGTGTGCGAGCTGGAGGAGAAGGAGGTCGCGCAGGGGGAGATCGGCAAGGCGTACGAGGACGCGGACGGGTCGATGATCCCGATCACCGACGAGGACCTCGCCGCCCTCCCGCTGCCGACCGCCAAGACGATCGAGATCGTCGCCTTCGTCCCGGGCTCCGAGATCGACCCGCTCCAGATGGACACCGCCTACTACCTCGAGGCCAACGGCGTACCGGCCGCCAAGCCGTACACCCTGCTGCGCGAGGCCCTCAAGCGCAGCGACCGCGTCGCCATCGCCAAGTTCGCGCTGCGCGGCCGGGAGCGGCTCGGCATGCTCCGCGTCGTCGACGACGTGATCGCCCTGCACGGGCTGCTGTGGCCGGACGAGATCAGGGAGCCGGAGGGCGTGGCCCCGCAGAGCGACGTGAAGGTACGGGACGCCGAACTGGACCTGGCCGACGCCCTGATGGACACCCTCGGCGAGGTCGACATCGAGTCGCTGCACGACGACTACCGCGAGGCGGTCGAGGCCATGATCGCCGCGAAGGTGGAGGGCGGCGGCGGTGCGGTCGAGCCGGCCCCGGCGGAGGACGAGGGCGGCAAGGTCATCGACCTGATGGCGGCCCTGGAGAGCAGCGTGCGGGCGGCCCGGGAGGGGCGGGGCGAGGGGGCGGAGGAGCCCGGCCGCGACGAGGCGCGGGTGACGCCGATCAAGGGGCGGCGCCCGGCGTCCGCGCCGAAGGAGCCGGGCGGCAAGAAGTCGACGTCCACGGCGAAGAAGACCGCCGCCAAGAAGACCGCCGCCAAGAAGACGGCGGCCAAGAAGTCCACCGCCAAGTCGGCCTCGAAGTCCGCCTCGAAGGCCACCGACAAGTCGGCGGCGTCTTCCGCCGGGACCAAGAAGGCCGGGGCGAGGAAGGCCGCGCCGTCGGGGAGGAAGCGCTCCTCGGCGTGAACGGCAGCGATCGCGGCGCCGCGATCCTGGACGCGGGCCTGGCGGGGTCCGGGCCGTGCGGGAGGAGCGGATGAGCACATGAGCATCGACGTGACGGCCGAACGTCTGATTCCGCTGCTGGTCGACCGCGTAGCGCCCTACGCCATGGACTGGCGCCACGACCACGAGTGGACCCAGGGCATCCGGCGCGCCGCGCTGACCCGCGAGGCGGAGGGCGGCGGCTTCGGCGTCGGGGCGGAGGTGACCCGGACGGCGTACTTCCTCCGCCGGCGCATCGACTACGTGCTGCGCGTGGTCGCCCACGAGCCGCTCCGGCTCCTCGACATGGTCTCGGTCGCCGGCCCCATGCCCATGCACGTCACGTACACCTTCGCGCCGCGGGAGCACGGCACCCTGGCCCGTATCCGCGTGCGCGGCGAGCCGGGCGGCCACTACCGCCTGGCGGCCCCCTTGATGACGCGCAAGGTGCGGTCCTCGATCGGCAAGGACCTGCGCGACCTGGAACGGGTGCTGGCCGCCCGGCCGACCTGATGCGGCCCGGAGGCCCGGAACCTAGACTGGCGGCGCCCGGAAGATCCCGATCCGAGGGAGACGCGCATCATGTCGAAGCGAGGCAACAAGCGCCGCGCCCGCAAGAAGAAGGGCGCGAACCACGGCAAGCGCCCCAACGCCTGACCGTAGGCCCACAGGACCCGGACCCGTCGATACGGGTCCGGGTCCTGTGCTGTGCCGCAGGTCCCGTGGCGGAGGGGTCAGCCGGTCGCGTCGGCGCCCGTCGGCAGCGGCGGTTCCGCCTCGATCCGCGCCAGCTCCGCGTCGGTGAGGACCCGGGAGCGGAGCAGGAACCGCACCCCCTCCGGCGCCTCCAGCGAGAAGCCGCTCCCGCGGCCCGGCACCACGTCGACCGTGAGGCCGGTGTGCCGCCAGTACGCGTACTGGTCCGCGCTCATCCAGAACGGGGTGTCACCGGCCACCCTGCCCAGCAGGACGTCCGAGCCGCCGACCCGGAACTCGCCGCGCGGATAGCACATCGGTGCGCTGCCGTCGCAGCAGCCGCCCGACTGATGGAACATCACCGGACCGTGCACGGCGACCAGTTCGCCGACCAGCGCCTCGGCGGCGGGCGTCAGGGCCACCCGGACCGCCCGCTCGCCCATCAGAAGAACCCGAGCTTCTTCGCGGAGTAGCTGACCAGCAGGTTCTTCGTCTGCTGGTAGTGGTCCAGCATCATCTTGTGGTTCTCCCTGCCCACGCCGGACTTCTTGTAGCCGCCGAACGCCGCGTGCGCCGGGTAGGCGTGGTAGCAGTTGGTCCACACCCGGCCCGCCTTGATCTCCCGCCCCAGGCGGTACGCCGTGCTCCCGTCGCGGGTCCACACGCCCGCGCCCAGCCCGTACAGCGTGTCGTTCGCGATCTTCAGGGCCTCGTCGACCGAGTCGAACGTCGTCACGGAGACGACCGGCCCGAAGATCTCCTCCTGGAAGATCCGCATGTCGTTCGTGCCCCGGAAGATGGACGGCTCGATGTAGTAGCCGCCCTCCAGGCCGGGCACCTTGCGCCGCCCGCCGCCGGTGACGAGCTCCGCGCCCTCCTGCGTACCGATGTCGATGTACGACAAGATCTTCTCGTACTGGTCGTTGCTCGCCTGTGCGCCGATCATGGTCGCCGGGTCGAGCGGGTCGCCGCTGACGATCGCCTTGGTGCGCTCCACGCAGCGCGCCATGAACTCGTCGTAGATCGACGCGTGGATGAGCGCCCGCGACGGGCAGGTGCACACCTCGCCCTGGTTGAGTGCGAACATCACGAAGCCCTCGACGGCCTTGTCCAGGAAGTCGTCGTCGGCGGCGGTGACGTCCGGCAGGAAGATGTTCGGGCTCTTGCCGCCCAGTTCCAGCGTGACCGGGATGATGTTCTCGCTCGCGTACTGCATGATCAGACGCCCGGTCGTCGTCTCCCCGGTGAACGCCACCTTGGCGACGCGCGGGCTGGAGGCGAGCGGCTTGCCGGCCTCGACGCCGAAGCCGTTCACCACGTTCAGCACCCCGGCGGGGAGCAGATCGGCGATCAGCTCGACCACCAGCAGCAGGCTGACCGGGGTCTGCTCGGCCGGCTTGATGACGACGCAGTTGCCGGCGGCCAGGGCGGGCGCCAGCTTCCACGCGGCCATCAGGATCGGGAAGTTCCACGGGATGATCTGGCCGACCACGCCCAGCGGCTCGTGGAAGTGGTACGCGACGGTGTCGGCGTCGATCTCGGCGATGCTGCCCTCCTGGGCACGCACCACGCCGGCGAAGTAGCGGAAGTGGTCGACGGCCAGCGGGATGTCGGCGGCCAGCGTCTCGCGGACGGGCTTGCCGTTCTCCCAGGTCTCGGCCACCGCGATCTTCTCGAGGTGCTGCTCGATCCGGTCCGCGATCCTGTTCAGGATGTTGGCCCGCTCCGTGGCGGACGTCCGCCCCCAGGCGCCGGCGGCCGCGTGGGCGGCGTCCAGCGCCAGTTCGACGTCGGCCGCGGACGACCGGGCGACCTCGCAGAAGACCTTGCCGGTCACGGGGGTCGGGTTCTCGAAGTACCGGCCCTCGACGGGGGCGACCCAGTCGCCGCCGATGAAGTTCTCGTAGCGGCGGGCGAAGTCGACGATGCTGCCTTCTGATCCTGGCTGCGCGTACACCATGGCGAGCTCTCCTCGGAGGACGACGAGTGAGGTGCCGCGGCGGCGGCCTCGCGCCGCCGTGGCGGCTCACACTGTGCGCCGCGGAGGTTGGCGGGAGGTTGGTGCGGTGTGTGCGGGCCGCGTCGGCGGTCAGTCGTCGCGCAGGGCCGTGCTCAGCCGCCCGGCGGCCAGCGCCCGGCGGGCGTCGCCCCGCCCCAGCAGGCGCAGCGCGTGCTCGTGCACCGCCGCGTCGTACGGGGCCCGTTCGCCGTAGCGGAGGGCGTGCTCCGGGCACGGGCTCGCGAGGACCGTCTCCCGTACGGCGACCTCCAGCCGGGTCCGCCACTCGACGATCCCCGGAGCCTCCGACCGGTGCAGCAGCGGGCCGCGGTAGTGGCGCAGCGCGGCCGCCGTGTCACCGCTCTCCAGCGCGCGCAGCAGATCGACGGCGTCGCAGGAGACGGGTGCGGTGAGGGCGTACCGGCGGGTGGCGATGCCGCCGGACAGGGCGCGTCGCAGGTGCGAGATCTCCGCCTTGAACGTGGAGGCCGTGACCTGCCGTTCGCCGTACAGCGCCTCACGCAGCCGTTCCGGCGAGAAACCGTCCGGCTCCAGGGCGAGCAGCGTCAGGATCTCCAGCTGGCGCGGCCGCAGCGGCAGCGGAGCGCCGTCCCGCACGGCCTCCTGCGACCCGAGGCAGCGCAACCGTACGCCGTGACCGGGCGCTTCGGGCAGGACGGCGGCCCCCGCCCGTAGCCGCGTCTCGATGGACGACACCAGAGTCCGCACCGTGGACATGGCCAGCGGGTGCGAACGGTCCCAGGTGGTCGACAGGTCCAGTACGCCGAGGACCCGGCCGCCGGGGTCGTGGATCGGCGCGCAGTAGCAGACCCAGCCGTGCAGCGCGGTCACCAGGTGCTCGGCGGAGAAGATGGTGCTGGGGCGGCCCGTGCGCAGCGCGAGTGACAGGGCGTTGGTGCCCATGGCCTCCTCGTCCCAGCGGCCGCCGGGCGCGAAGTTGACCTGCTCGGCGCGGCGTTTCATGGTCCGGCCGCCGCACGTCCACAGGATGGTGCCGGACTCGTCGGTCACCGCCGTCACGAAGCCGGCGTCCTCGGCGATGCTCAGCAGTTCGTCCTCGAGATCGTCGACCGGCCGGCGCAGCGGCGAGCGCGCCCAGCGGTGGTGCACCGTGTCCCCGTCGGAGACCGGCGCGCTGTCCCGGCCGGGGTCCACGCTGCTCAGCGAACGCGCCCACGACTCCGTGACCTCGGGCCGCAGCGCCCCGCCGCCGCCCGGCGACCGTCTGACGGCGGTCAGTCGGGGCACCCAGCGGGACCACTCGTCCTCCAGGGCGGCCCGGCGCCGCCGGAGGTCACTGCGCTGTGACATGTTCTCCCCTGTCGCGGATCGGGGGACGACCGCCCATTCTCCGCCGGGACGGGCCGCGGCGCACCACCCTGTCCGGACGGTTTCCGCGGCGGACCGGGGAAAGCGGGGGATGGCACAGGGCGGGCCGGGGCAGTGGGCCGGCGCGGCACCTGCGTAACCCCGTGGCGCAGGTGCCGTACCGCCGGTCGCCGGCCGTCGCGGCCACGATAGAGTACGACTGGAGCCCTCTTCTAGAATATTGTTCTACTTATTTGGCCGGACGTCCCATGGAATTCCAGATCCGGCGGTGTTCTAGGCTGTCCGCCATGGTGAAGCAGCAACGCGGAGAGGCAACGGTCGAGCATGTGCTCACCACCGCACTGCGCCTCTACGGGGAGTCGGACGGGCAGGGCTTCACCGTCAACGCCGTCACGACGGCCAGCGGCGTCAGCCTCGGCAGCCTCTACCACCACTTCGGCAGCTTCGACGGCCTGGCCGCCGCACTCTACCTGCGTTGCATGGGTGAGCTGTTCGACGAGATGACCGCGGCCCTCCAGCGCACCCGTACCGCCCGCACCGGCGTCCGGGCCCTGGTCCGCGCGTATCTCCGCTTCACCGAGGAGCGCCGCGACGCGGCCCTGTTCATCCACGCCTCCGCGTACTCCGGTTATCTGGCGGCCCACGCCGAGGAGGTGCGCGCGGCCAAGGCGGAGATGCTGGCGCCCGTCGCGGCCTGGCTGCTGCCCCGGATGGCGGCGGGGGAGGTCGCGCCCATGTCCCCGTCCCTGGTGGAGGTGCTGGTCCTCGGCCCGACGGCGGAGGCGGCCCGCCGCTGGCTGGGCGGCACGTACGACATGGACCTGGGCGAGGCCGCGCGCGTGCTGCCGGACCGGATCTGGCGCTCCCTCCGTGCGGACTGAACGGCCGGTCAGGCCGACGGGCGACCGGCCCGGGGTTCGCCCACGCGTTCGCATTCCGCGGGGCTTGGGGTAGCGTCCCGGAGGGCAGCCTCCAGCGCCTGCTGCCCAGATGGCCTGCGTCGACAGGCGGTTGGGCGGGCAGTGCGGGCGGGCGTCGCGGCCGTGGCCACCGTCGCAGCCGTACGCCGCGACACGGGCCGGACCGGACAACACCACCGGGACGGAGCTCGCCACGTGGAAGCCATGTCGTATCTGGACCTGCACCAGAAGTTCGCAGCGGACATCGACGCGGAGACGGAGAAGGCCCTCGAAGGGCTCGGCCCGGCAGCAGGGGAACTGCGAACAGCGGTCGCCGGGTTCTTACGGCACCAGACGTTCACGTACCCCCTCTCGGTCCTGCCGCTGCTCGTGCACGGCGCCGAGACGGGCGCCCCCGGACCCGCCGTACCGCTCGCCGTCGTGCACAACCTGTGGTGGACCTCCGCCTGTTATCTGGACGACGTGGCCGACGGCAACTGCTCGATCGTGACCGGCGGAGCCATGAGCGCGGACGCGGCACTCCTCGCGTCCGTCGTCACCGGCCATGTGCTGCCGATCCGCGTCCTGCGGTCCCTCCCGGTGCCCGAACCGGTACGCGGCGCCCTCACGGACGAGGCCCTGGCCTGCGCGGCCGCCGCGGCACAAGGCCAACTGGCCGACATACGCGGGGACGCGGCGGGCATGACGCCGGCATCCGCCCTCGACGCCTACCGGGGCAAGTCCAGCGCCCCGTTCAGCATGATCACGGCGATGGCGGCGATCCTGGCCGGGGCCGACACCGGGCGAACCGGCCTGTGGCGCGACTTCGGCTCGGTCTTCGGCGTTCTGTGGCAACTCTTCAACGACCAGGAGGACCTGGTCTCGGGCCGCAACGAGGACCTGCTGAACGGCACGGTCACCTATCTGCTCGCCTGCGCCCTCGACGGCGGCTCCCCCGAGCCACCGGAACGCCTCCTGTCACTGCACGCCGCGGCCCGCGAATCCGCCACCGCCCGCCGCGAACTGGCCGCCGTCCTCAGAGCCCCCGCCACCCTCGACCGCTACGCCCGGGACCTCGCCGCCTTCCGCGCCGACGCGCACCGCATCCTCACGACCCTGGGCGGCGACACCGAGTACACCCCGGTCCTGGCGGACCTCGTCGACGAGTCGTCGCGAGTGCTGCTGTGACCGGGCCGGGCCGGCCTGACCTGCCGTGAGCCGGACCGGGCCCGGACGGGCACGCGTGGCAGCGGGCTTACGGGCAGGCGACGTTGAAGCCAGGGCAAGTGACTGGTCATCGCCTGCGCGTCTGATCACCAAGGAAGCGGCCAAGCGCGGCGTCAAGATCGCCGTCAAGGCGGGGTCGTCGGACTGGCCGCCTCTCTTGCCGCGAGCGCCGTCTGGTGCGCCACGCCCTGGGCGTGAGGCTCATAGTGCCTGCTGCGTCACACGCCGTGCGCGGCCGTCCCTCGCGGTGTCCCGCTATTCGATCTCCGAGCGTACGACCTTGCGCAGTTCCTCGAGGTACTCCTCGAACCGCTCACGCCCCGAGGGGGAGAGGCGGACCCTGGTCACGGCATGCCTGCGCTCCCGGAACTTCGCGATCTCCACCAGCCCCTCCTTCTCCAGGATCCCCAGCTGCCGGGACAGTTCCGAGGCCGACAGCTCCAACGCCTCCTGCAGTTCGGCGAAGTTGATCTGCTGGACATGGCGGAGAGCGCCCAGGATGGCCAGACGATTGGGTGAGTGCATCACCGTTGACAGTCGGGTACGCGGTTGCGGCGGCACGTCAGCGCCTCCACCGCAGGGCGAGGTAGGCCGCCAGCACGATCGTCGGCACGGCGGCCGATATGACCGAGTCCGTCAGGTCGGCGGGGTTGTGCCAGAGCAGCTTGAGCCCGGGAAGCGCCAACGTCACCGGAGCGAAGAGGAAGGCCGCTTCCTCGACCTTGCTGTGCGGCCTTCTTCCGACCGTCCTGAGGTGGAACCACCGCCAGCGGAGAACGAGGGCGAGCGACGCCACCAGAACGAAGCAGCCCAGCAGTACGGGAATCTCGTTGGAGCTCGCCACGACGAGTACCGCGAAGAGTGTTGCTGCCGACAGTGCGCCGAGCGCTGTTTCTGCGGGCGTCGCCGACCTCGTCAGCGTCGGAGCCTCTTCGATGACCCGTAGTTGCTCTGCGGAATCCGGTTCCTGCCCCATGAGCGCCCCTCCCCCCAATGCGTTGTACTCACAGACTACGCACCTGGTTTCCAAAAGTGTAACTAGGTGCGCAAGTAGGAAGTGGCGACAGCGAGGGGTCTTGCTCAGCAGGTTGCCGGTCGGGGCCGGATCGA
The DNA here is from genome assembly GCF_053591995.1 of Streptomyces sp. NPDC002835. Lineage (NCBI taxonomy): Bacteria > Bacillati > Actinomycetota > Actinomycetes > Kitasatosporales > Streptomycetaceae > Streptomyces > Streptomyces sp. NPDC002835. The sequence goes on from NZ_JBSFUW010000002.1 coordinate 107,432, forward strand.
CGGTACGGCCTTGTCCCGGCCTCCCGGAGTCGGCAGCGACGGGGCGCGCCACGCGTCTCACGCCTCGCGCGTCCCAAATGGCGACCCGGCCGGCGTCCGCGCCCGACAGCCTCGGCCGGTTGCACCGACACGGGCGCCGCGCACGGAAAACCACAGGACCCGGCGCCGGTCCCTCCGGTAGGTTCGGTGCTGTTCGAAGGGGGAGAAGTGGCGAAGCTCAATCAGATCATCGCCGTCGAAAAGGGCGTCAAGAGCAAGTCGTACCAGGACATCACCGCGGCCCACCAGAAGGTGCAGAAGGTCGCACTGCTGGCCGGGATCTCGCGTACGTACCAGCCGAAGGACGAGGAGGGCGAGCAACTGCCGCCCGAGTCGACGCGGGTGCAGGTCGTGGCCGAGGACGTGCTGCGCGAGATGTCGGAGTCGCTGACCCGGCTGTTCGACGTGACCGCCACCAAGGACCGGGCCAACTGCTCGGCCCGCGCGGACGTCGTCGTCGAAGGGCGGACCGTCGTCGCCGAAGCGCCGGTCAGCTACCTGCTCTTCCTCGAGAAGCAGCTCACCGACCTGCACACCTTCGTGAAGAAGCTGCCCGTGCTGGACGCCTCCGAGTCCTGGTCGCCGGACCCGTCGACGGACTGGTGGAAGACGGACCCCGTACGCACGATCCGTACGAAGAAGGTGCCGCGCAACCACGTCAAGGCCGAGGCGACCGACAAGCACCCGGCGCAGGTCGAGGTGTACTACGAGGACGTGCCGATCGGTTACTGGACCACGGTCAAGTTCTCCGGGGCGCTCCCGGCGCGCAGGGTGAACGAGCTGCTGGGGCGGGTCGAGAAGCTCCAGCACGCGGTCAAGTTCGCCCGTGAGGAGGCCAACAGCGCCGAGGTCACCGACCAGCGGGTCGGCGACGCGGTGTTCGGCTACCTCTTCGGCTGACACCACACCGGCCGGCGCCACCCGGCGCGGCCCCACGATCGCCCCCGCGTGCGAGCGCGGGGGTGCGCAACAGGCGCGGACCGGAACTGAGGCCCGGTCCGCGTGATGGGCGCAAGCTGAAACTGAGGTTCAGCCTGACGACGCGGTGACAGTGAAGGTTCGAGTCCTTCCCCCGGCACCACACAGGTACGCAGGCCCCACACAGGCCGGGGTGGCCCAACATGGCAGAGGCAGCCGCGATCAAACTCAGACTCTCGCTCCAGATTCAGCATCGCCACCGATCGCCAGATCGACCGGGTACGGACGAACGCCGGCGGATGCGGGTTCGAATCCAGCCTGCACCTCTCACACGGTGCGGTAGTTCAAAGGAAGAACACGTCGGCCTTATGACTGATCCGTACCTTTAAACGCCACTGGCGTGCGCAATTGGGTGGCATCCCCAGGGACCCGGGAGCTGGATACGACTCCCGGGTCCCGCCACGTCCGGGCAGTCGGACCTCTGTTCGCGGACGCTGAACGGCCAATCTCTCGTTGGCGCGATTCACCGTGGTCGCCGCCACAGGACCCGGGACCTGAAGCCGCAGAACATCCTGCCGGCCGAGTACGGACCCAAGGTGATCGACTTCGGGCTCGCCGTGCTCGCCGAACGACGCACCACCCTGACGGCCACCGGTTTCGTCGTCGGCAGCGTGCTGTGCATGCCGCCCGAGCAGGCCCGGGGCGAGCACCGGCTGGACCGGTCCGCCGACGTCTACGCGCTCGGCGCGGTGCTGCTGTTCGCGGCGACCAGGCACTGCCCGTACGAGGGGCCGACGTGGCAGTCCGTGGCCCTGAAGATCGGGGACCCCTCGATCCCTCCCGACCTGACCGGCCTGCCGCCGGAGCTCGCGCCTGTGATCACGGACATGCTGGCTACGGACCCGGCCGCCCGGCCCGCGCTCCCTGAGGTCATCAAGCGGCTCGTCGACGTCATCCAGAGCTGCGGGGCTGTATGAAGCGTCGGCCCGCACCTCCCTGACAGGGGGTGCGGGCCGACGCGTCGCGAACCGGTTGCCGGCCTATGGGCCGACGAGGTACTTGATGTCGGTCACGACGTACTCGCCGTAGCGGAACGCCGTCCCGAGCGCCTCCAGCCTCGCGTACTGCTCTGCGGACAGATACAGGTACTCAGGGGACACCGAGGCGCTCTTCGTGGGCAGGGCCTGCAGCAGTAGCCGGAAGGCGAGATCGGGACTGCAGTGGCGGACGCACTCGGCGAGCGCATCCGTCATCTCCTGACCGAAGACCGCCCGGAACTCCTCCACCACTGACATGACCTGATCGGCCAGGTCTCTCCCCTCGAAGTGGTCGCCGTCGGAGAGAGCCGGGGTGTCCGAGCGGCGGGAGAGCCACGCGTCACACACGCCGAGCACCTGCCGCATCCACTCGGCACCGTCCCTGGCAGCGCCTCGGTGATAGAAGCGTTCGCCGCCCTCCACGCCTTGCTGCCACAGCTCGGTGATCCGATCCGGCGGTAGCCCTTCGAGGAGGAGCCGCGCGTCGCGGCGGACCAGCAGGACCGCCTCCGGCTCGAGCTCCTCCACGAACTGATCGGCCACGGCCGCCGCTGCCGAGGACGCGCTCAATGTCCAGTCCTGGTGGAAGAAACTCATGATCCAGGGGACGCCGAACGTGAACTCCGTGGACCGATCCATGGTCTGTCTCCTCCTTACTCCGGGTACGCGGTGTGGACGTAGTAGCCGAACCGGTGACCCGGCGCACGCTTCAGGATGATCACGTATCGGTTGCCGGCCTGGGTGATCGTCCTGCCGTCCGGGTGGGCGACGAAGCCGAGGGAATTCCTGGCTCCGAAAGCGCCCCTCAACGTCTTCTGCTGTTCGCCACCCCGGAGCCACCTGGTGATCTCAGTGGCCTTGTTCGCCAAGGCGTAGTCGACGACCTGCTGAGCTGTCTGGAGGTCTACGAACACGCTGTTCTTCGAGTTCTTGTTCACCGCCAGCCTGAGTGCCTCCGCCTGCGTCGGGTTCACGTGCTCGTCGAGGACGTGAGCCTGACCGGGGAACCTCTGTGCGTCGGCGACCAGGTCACTGCAATTGTGGACCAGCAGCGGGGAGCGGCCCGCCAGGACGTAGAACGTGTGCAGGTCGTCGACGGTCAGGTCGTAGACCCGCTGACCTGTCAGACCCCGCCGGTCCTTAAGAGTGGTCACCGTCCGTACGGTCCCGTCCTGCGTCCGGAGCCCGTCGCCCACACGCAGGTCGGAAACCACGGTCCAGCCGCGGTCCACTACGTAGAACCGGTGCCCCGCCGTGCTGGAGACGGTGCCGCCGCCGGAGACGCCGATGTCCACGAGCCGGTCGGTGTCGTGCCAGAACGTGCTGATCACCGGCTCCGGCCGCAGCCGGCCGGTGGCGGGGTCGGTGGCCAGCACCTGGTCGGTGCGGCGTATCTCGCTGATGGCCTTACGGGTACCGTCCGCCATCAGCACCTGGGTGTCGCCGGGGAAACTGTTCACCGTGCATGCGGTGCGGAGATCCTCGTACGCGTTGACCGTCCGTTGGATGTCGGCGAGGGTCTCCGGATTCACGTCCAGGGCCTTCAGGGTCTTGAACGCGTCAGCGACGCCGACCCCTGTGTGCATGGCGGCGTCCAGGGCGCGGATGCCCTCGGCGACCTTGGCGAAGGCCTTGCCGGGGATGAAGTTGGACGCCGCCCAGGCGCAGCCGCTGGCGCTGCCGTGCCAGCAGTCGACGAAGTCCTGGACCAGGACCGCCTTCAGAAGCTGGTAGACGACCGTCTGCTGGATCAGGTCGAGCTTGCTGAAGTACCGGGTGGCCTCCTTCTTCAGACCCGGGAAGGTCTTGCTCTCGAGAAGCAGCGTGTCCTGCGCAGGGCAGCCGGACGCGGAGGCCGGCACCTCGGGGTTGGTGCAGAGGTAGAAGTCGACGGTCGCCGTGAACGTCACGTCGAAGGTGACGGTGCAGCCTTCGAAGCCGATCTCGATGACGCAGTCGTTGAGCTGCTTGGCGTCGGTGACCTTGACGCTGTCCTCGTCGACGACGTACCAGGTGCCGCCGATACCGGTGCCCGCCCCGGCCGAGATCTGCTGGTTGGCCTGCTTCCGCTCGGCGGACTCGGCGGCCTGCTGGGCGGACTCGGCGTACTTCTGGGCGTCCTTCGCGGCCTTTTCGGCCGCGGTGGCTGCCGCGTCGGCGCGGGTGGCTGCCGCGCGGGCGTCCTTGGCTGCCTGTTCGGCCGCGGCCGCGGCGGTGCGGGCCGCTTCGGCGTCCAGCGCGGCCGCGTCGGCGGATGCGCGGGCGTCGGCGGCGTGACCCTCGGCGCGGCCGGCCGCCTGGTCGGCGGCAGCGGCGTCCGCGGTGGCCTTGCGGCCGTACTCGATCGTGCGGGCCAGCGACGCCGATGCCTTCGAGGCTGCCAGGGCGGCGCCGGCGGCGTAGCCGAGAGCCTCCTTGGAGTAGGTGCGGGCGTTCGCCGCGTGCGCGGCGGCGTTGGCCGCGTGCTGGTAGGCGATCTTCATGTCGCCCTTCGCCTGCTGGGCGAGGTCCTTGGCTGCGGCTGCTTCCGCCTGCGCGTTCTTGGCGTGGGCGTCGGCGACGGCCTTCTGCTGCTCGGCGATCGACTTCGATGCCTGCCCGGTCAGCACGACCAGGCTCGCGGCCGAGTCCGTGGTGACGTAGGGGGAGCCGAGCTGGATGGCGTCGTTGGCGGGCTTGGCGACCTGTGCGGCCGCGTTCCCGGCGTCGACGGCGGCCTGGGCGGTGATGTGGGCGAAACCCGCGGCCTTCGCTGCCGCGGCCAGGGCCTTGCCGACCTCTTTGCTTGCCGCGTCCGCGTGGGACTTGGCGGCCTTCGCCTCCTTCTCGGCCTCGTCGGCCAGCTTGACCGCCGCCGCCGCCTCCGCCGAGGCGTGCTCGGAGGCATCGATGGCATCCGCGGCGGCGCTCGTCGCGGTCCGCACCGCGGCGTCCGCCTTCAGCTTCGCCGCCTGCGCCGCGTCCGCGTCGGAACGCGCCCGCTTGGCCGCCGCCTCCGCGCGGGTCGCCGCAGCGTCCGCGTCGGCCGCCGCCTGGGTCGCGGCGTTCGCGGCCGTACGGGCCCGCCCGGCGGCCGCCTCGGCGTCATCCGCGTGCGCTGCTGCGGCGTCTGCAGCCGCCCGTGACTCCTTCGCGTTCGCGTCGGATTCGTGAGCCTGCGCGAACGCTTCCTTGGCCGCGGCCTTCGCGCGCGCGGCGTTCGCCTTCTGCTCGGCGTCCCAGGCGTCGTCCCGCAGGTCGCGCGCCTTGTCGCGGGCCTTCTCGGCGGCGTTCTTCTTCGCGACCGCGGTGCCTTCGGCGGACTCCGCCTTCTCCTTGGCCGACTGCGCCTTGGACGCCTCGGCCTCAGCGGTCTTGCGGTGCTGGGCCGCCTCGGCCTGCTTGGCTGCGGCGGTGGCCTTCTCCGCCTTGGCCGTCTTCTCCTCGGCCTCGGCCGCGAGCCGCTTGGCGTGCGCGTCGGCAGCGGCGGCCTTCGCGTCGGCTTCGGCCTTCAGCGTGACCGCGAGCTTCGCCTCGGCGATCTCCTTGTCCTTCTTGGCGCTGTCCCGGTGCAGCCTGGCCGCGTCCGCCGCGGCCTTTGCCTGCAACTCGGCCTTGTGCGCGGCCTCCTTGCGGAACTCGGCGTTGACCTGGGCGGCCTGAGCGAGCGCGCGCTGGGCGATGGTCTTGCTGTCACCGGCGGCGGCACGGGTGGCGGCCTCGGCGGTCTCGCCGGCCTTCACCATCGCCGTCAGCGCGGCCACCGAGCCCTTGGTGACCTGCGCCTTCTGCTGGCCGACGAGAAGACCACGACCCCGCGGCGCACCAGCGGCATCCGCGACACCGTACGCGGCCTGCTCGGCGGCGTCCGACGTGGTGGCCGACTTCTTGGCGCTCTCCAACTGGGTCCTGAGCGCGGCCAGGTGCTTCTTCGCCGCCGCCTGGGCGGCGGCGATGCTCTTCTTCGCCCGGTCGAACTGCGCCTTCTCCGGGTACGAAAGGCTGTCGGTGCCCTTGTGGCCGGAGGGCTTGATCAGGAACTTCTGCGCACTCGCGTCCTTGCAGTCCCACAGCCGCGCGTCCGTGCTCTTGGTGAACGCGCGCAGATCCAGGCACTTGCCGGTGGACACGCTCTTCAGCGGCGAGGTCGCACGGACGTCGCCCTTCCACGACTGGCCCTTGGACTTGTAGCAGTCCGAGATCTGGATCTTCGTGCCGTTCGCCGACGCGTTCCCCGCCACGTCCAGGCACTTCTGCGAGCCGACGTTGCGCAGGTGGAGGTCGTCCTCACTGCCCTCGAGCGTCCACTGCTGCGCCGCGCCGCCGTTGCAGGTGTAGATCTGGACCGGTGTGCCGTTGGTCTTGCCACCGCCTGCCACATCGAGGCAGCTGCCCTTCGCGCCGGGCACCTCGATCGTCACCTGGCTGTCGCCGATCCAGCCCACACCGCCGGCGGCCCAGTAGTCCTGCCAGCGGGTGTGGTAGTCCGCGAGCCACGACTGGCCGACGATCTGCCCCAGGGTGAACGTGCCGTCCCGCAACGCCTTCGTGGCAGTCGCGCCGGCCGCAAGGATCTGCTGCCGCTGCGTGGCCTGTGCGGCGATCTCCCGCTGCCACTCGGCGGATGCCTGCGCCACCTCCTTGCCGAGCACCCGGTTCGGGTCGATCGGGTCGTGCCACGCGCACGACGCGAAGCGGGCCTTCAGGTCCTCGACCGCGATGCGGAACTCCGGGGTGCCCGTGGCCGGTGCCGTGCGGGGGAAGCCGCCGGAGGCGAGGAAGATGCGGGCGTCATCGGCGAACACCCTGGGAACGAAGAACTGGTTGGGCTCGACCTTCCCGGAGTTCTTCTTCCACAGCTTCCACGCCTCCTGCTCCTTCGGCGTCCCTCCGGTGGCGTACTGCGGGTCGCCGATCGCGAGCGCGGCGGCCTTCGTCTTGTCGTCAGCGGCCGGCGACGGGTCCCAGAACGGGTTGAGAACCCCCAACTCCGGACTGGAGTACGACTGCCACAGCCACGGCAGCAGCCCGGTCCGGTCGTAGATCTCGTTCGCGTCGCGCGGTTCGCCCGGGTAGGACTCCAGGCCGCTCGTGGCACTCGACCATGCGTACCCCTGCTTCTGGACCTTGTCGACCCACTGGTCCTTGCTGGCGCTGTCAGCTCTGTAGGCCTGGTGCAGCGGGGTCTTGTCGCTGAAGATGTCCCGTTCGAGCTTCTCGTGAAGCTGATCGGGCGGCAGCGCGATCACCTCCTGTGCGAGGGCGTACATGCTGGGTCCGCCCGTGCGCAGGGCTTCGCCGGCCAGGCACTGGTCCTCACGCAGCCGTTCGGCCGCCTTGGCGTCATAGCCGTCGTACGAGTCGGCCACCAGGTCCACGGGCAGTTCGGCGCTTCGGGCCGGCGGGCCGGGCTGGACGGCCAGGCCACCGAGGACCGCCAAGGCGGTGACGGATGTGACGGCAGAGGTGAGGGCCGCGGATATTCGGGATCTGGGGTTGAACAACCCTGGTCCAAGTCGCAAAGGATCATCCTTCGTAGCGAGCGAGGGCAGGCGGGGGTGACCGCCCAAGGAGGCGGTGGTGTCGAGCTGTTGAGCCGGGTCAGCCCGCTGTCCCGGCGCGGGGACGGCGGGTGCAGTCAGCGGCGACCAAGGCGGCGTTCACAGTGAGCCGGTATCGCGGCATGACGAAACATCCCTCCCCCACGGCGGCACTGTTCCCCCGGCCGCCTACTGATGTGTGCGTGTCTGGTGGAGTGGTCAAGATCCACCGCGTGCGGGAGCACCATAGACATGGACCAACTGGTCAGTACAAGAGGATATTTCGGCGAAGAGGTCCAATGGCGCGAACATGAGGGCGGTAAGAATGTCGACATCGCGATCCCTCGCCCTGTGTTCATGGTTGGGACAGCCTGTGCGCCAGCTGTGAAGGCGGGTGGGAGGTGCGGTGTCTGTTGGCCGGAAATCGACGGGATGGCCCTCGCTCTCCCCCCGGCTGACCCTCAGCTACCGCACCACCCGGGAATCCTCCGCGACGGCGGCTCGCCGCCCGCCGTGGTGTGCGCGGTCGGGGGGCTGCCGATGTACCCCGCCTCCCACCGCCGGCCCGCCCCGCCTCACGCCCCGTCGCGCTCCACCCGTACCCCCTCCGGCACGCCCCGCACCGGCCCCACGTGCCGGCCCAGCCGAAGCGTGGTCAGCCGGGGGAAGGCGCTGAGCGGGCCGAGGTCCTGGCGGGCGTCGTGGACCAGCAGATACAGGTGCGTCAGGCGGTCCGCGACCAGGCCCTCGACGAGCTCGCCGGGGGTCAGCGGTTCGGCGACCTGGATGCGCTCGCGGCCGCCGAGGCGGCGCAGTTCGGCCATCTCCTCCGGGCCGGTCACCGTGAAGTACAGCTCCTCCGGGTCCAGATGGGCGATCACCTCCTCCGCGTACCGCTCCGTGTCGAACCGCCGCCACGCGCCCGCGAGTTCGGCCCGTACGGCGAGCGAGCGCCGGTCCCGCAGCCGGACCAGGTAGTCGATCGCCGCGTCGTCCCGTACGCCGGCCGCGGTCGCGGCGAGCAGCAGGGCCCGGTCGTCGGAGACCTTTTCCGGGTCCGGCATCAGCTCCAGGGCTATCGGCCCGATCCAGCCCAGTCCGCGCGCACTGTCGAGACTGTCCGGCTGGGCGATGAAACGGGTCCGCTGGCGCACCATCTCCCGCGTCTCCGGGCTCATCTCCGTGGCGTGCTCCAGGCACGCGGAGGCCAGCAGTTTGCAGTACTTGGCCTCCGCCGCCGTCAGCCCCGGCCGGGCGGAGACCAGCTCCTCCATCATCTGCGCGCACTCGTCGGGCCGGGCGAGGGAGACGGCCATGCGGATCACCTCGTCCCAGTCGGAACGGTGCGCGTTGTTGACCAGGAAGCGAATGTCGTGCCGTTCCACGGCCTCCTTGGCGCTCAGATAGTCCTGGAAGGTCCGGTGCACGAAGTCGACCACGCCGGGCGTCGGCATCCGCAGCAGCCCGGTGCGGTGCAGGAGATGGTCGAACAGCTCACCGGACGTGCCCTGCCGCCCGGCGCTGGGGATGGCCGGCAGATAGAGGTCGAGAATGCTGACCGCCGTGGTCCGGTCCACCTCGGTCAGGTCGTTCAGCAGCATCCAGTGCGCCAGCTTCTGCAGCAGCCGTTCCTTGGCCTCGCGGTCGATGACGATGCCGTCCGCGTCGACCTCGCGTTCCGGATCGCGGCGCTCCAGCAGCATCGCCAGCGCCGCCTTGTACAGGGCCTTGCGCCCGCGAGGCAGGATGCCGCTGCGGTCCCGGTTCAGCGCGCAGATCAGGCTGCACATCAGCGGATTGGTGGCCAGCCCGCGCAGTTCCCTGATGAGCCGCACCGAGTGCAGCAGCCGCTGCTCGTAGCGGGGGAGACGGGAGTGGTCCGTACCCGGGTCGGAGGCGGCGGCCGCGTGCCAGGAGCGGATGAACCGCGACACCTGGTCGCGGGTCATCGGCGCGAGCGTCAGCTCCGTGAATCCCTGGGCCGCGAGCCACCGTTCGCGTACGGCCGTCGGCCGGGACGTCACCACCCAGCGGTTGCCGGGGAACGTGCGCTGCAGCGCGTCGATCTGCCCGCGCACCAGCTCGCGCCGCTCGGCGGGCGCCTCGTCGATGCCGTCGATCAGCATCAGCGCCCGCCCGGAGGAGAGCACCCGTACCGCCCAGCCGCTCGGCTCAGACCCGGCCATCGGGTGGTGCGCCGCGGACAGGAACTCGGCCGGAGCGGGCACGTCCTGGTCGGAGAAACGGCGCACCGGCAGGACGAACGGCACCAGCCCGCGCAGCGCAGCCAGCTCGTCCGGCAGCCGGTCGGCGGCGGTCGACACCGCCAGCCACTGCATCAGCGTCGTCTTCCCGGACCCCGCCGTCCCGCGCACCAGCACCTGCGGCTGCCCCGCGAGCGCGTGATCCACCGGCACCGGTACGGGCGGGCGCGGCCCGGAACCGTCGAGCGGCCCCGCCGGCTGGTCCTCGTCGGCGATCTCCGCGCCGAGCCCGATGTACGTCGCGTCCAGCGGCCAGCGCCCCGGGGAGTTGATGAAGTCGACGCCGACGATGGTCACCTGGCTGTAGAGCTGGACCAGGCTCGCCAGATAACCGGACTCGAACCGCGCGTCGACACCGTCGGGCGACGGATGCCGCTCCAGCAGCCGTACGACCTCCTCGATCCGCCGGCTCTGCTCGACCGCCGTCCGCGCCACGAACGTGGACCGCTGCGTGAAGAAGTGCAGGACGTGCACGCTCGCCGTGTCCACCAGCCGGTCGTGGAACCACGACGCGTCCGCCGACAACTCCCGGCAGGCGTCCGGCACATGGCGGCGCAGCCGCCGCGCGAACTCCTCCGGTCCGAGACCGACCGCCTGGACGTCGTCCATGTCCAGCTCGCCCAGCCCGTAGAGGGTCCGTACGACCGCGTCCACGACGGCGTAGTGCTCGTCCTCCGGGTAGCGCTCACGCGGACCGGCCTCCCGCCGTGCGCGGCGCACCAGTTCATCGGTGAGCCTGCGGAGGTCGTCGTGGGAGAGCGCCCGTTTCTCCCCGCCGAAGGACACCAGCCCGGACAGCCGCACGCCCCGCTCGACGAGCCCCGCGCCTGCCCCTTCCCGTACGAACAGCCGCTTGACGAGGGGGGTGACCACGCTCGCCCCGATGCGTAACCCGATGCCGGCAGGATCCATCGTCCCGACCGTAGGGGAGGGCAGAGCGCCGCTCAAGGGGTGCGCCCCGGGGGCCGGTTCGGCGCGTGCGCCCGGCGGCCGCGGTTCGGGCGGTGCGCCCGGGGGCGGTTCGTACCGGCCATGCGCCAGGGGAGCGGTTCCTACCTGCCGTGCGCCCCGTCGCGCCGGGCCATCGGACCACGGCACGTACCCACGGCATAGTCCCAGGTCCTGCCCGGTAACGGCGCCCGTCGACCAGTGCGCCCGCTCTGCGCCCTTCTGCCGGGCGCGTCGGCGGGTGAGCCTGGGACACACGGGGGCCGGTGCCGCCTTACGGCGGCACCGGACAATACCGCGAAGGAGGCAGGGGCATGCTCGAGGAACTGACGGTCACCGCATGGCAGTACTTCGGGCACGACCGGCTGTACGTGAACCTGCCCGACGGCACGCCCATCGGCTGGGCCGACCGCAGGACCGGCGGCATCACCGTCGTCCACGCCCGCTACCGCGACGACGTGACCGACATGCTGGCCCGCCGCGCGCCCGAACTGCTGGCCGGTGCCCTGCCCGAGGTGCGGGTCCACCCGGGGGCGTTCGACGACGAGCCGGACGACATCGGGGGTGCCGCCGCCGCGAGCCGCCCGGTCGCGGGACCGCCGCCCGCCGACCGGGCCCGCAGCACCCCGGACCCGGCCGGGACCGAGCCGCCCGTACGCCCCGGCAGGCGGGACCGGCTGCCCCTGCTGACCCCGGAGAACGACCTCGCCTCCCGCCGCCCCGGCGCGACGCTGCGCGAGAACTCCCCGCCGGCCGGCGCCGGCACGGCCCCCGACTCGGGCCGCCTCGAACGCCTCAGCTCCCGCATCCTGCGCCGCCGCCCCATGCCCGAGTCACGCCGCAAGGAACTCCTCGGCGAACGCAGATCCGGCGCCGAACTCGGCCGCCTCACCCGCCACGGCTGGCGCGTCCTGCACTCCATCCCGCTCGGCGACGGCACGGACATCGACCACCTGCTGATCGGCCCGGGCGGCGTCTTCACCGTCCGTACCGAGTACCACCCGCAGCAGTCCGTACGGGCCGACGACGACACCGTCCGCATCGACGACGGCGACCCGCTCCCGTACATCGCCGAGTGCCGGGCGGAGGCCGCCCTCGTCCGCAAGACCCTGGAGAGCCACTGCGACTTCGCGGTCCGCGTCCAGCCGGTGCTCGTCTTCGTGGACGCGGCGTCCCTCGATGTGGCAGCCACCCAGACCGACGTACGCGTCTACCGCGAACGCCAGGTCTCGGCCCTGGCCCCGCTGTCCGGCGAACTCACCGCCCGCGAGGCGGACCGGCTCTACGACGTGGCGCGCCGGGCGGAGGTGTGGATCGGGGCGTGACCGCGCCCCGCTTCCCACCGGACCGGCAGCATCCGGCAGTCGGCGATCACATCTACCCCGAGGCCGCCGAATTTGGCACTGTGTCCTCGACCGTTCGTGCGAGGCGCAGGGGGATCGGCATGTGGGATCAACTACCGGCACTGGCCGGTGTCGTCGTGGGAGCCGCCGGCTCGTACGTGGCCACCAGCCTCACGGAACGAAGCCGTTGGCGACGGGCCAAGGCCGAACGCTGGGATCAGAAGAGGCTGGACGTCTACGCCTCCTACGCCAACGCGCTGAAGCACCAGCTGAACATCGCCCAGCGGATGGGGGCGGCGAGAGGGTTCCAGCACGCGGTGGACCCGCTGGACCCGGACGAGGGCCTCGCACAGCTCGTCGAGGCCGAGGCGCGCCGAGCGGCGGAGTGGGAGTCCGTGCTGCTCATCGGCGACGCCGAGACCATAGCGGCGGCCCGTCAGTGGCACGAGGCCGTATGGAACGTCGAGTTGTACGCGCGCGGCCAGAAGCACGACCCGGCCGGATGGGAGAAGGCGGTCGGGCGCATGAGCCTGGCCCGCGACGCCTTCTACGCCCTCGCGCGGCGCGACCTCGGCATCACCGGACCGCCGCCGCCGTCCGGCAGCTGGCCGAGAGAGTGGCAGTACGAGGACGATGCGGACGGTGGGGAGGGTGCGGCCGTGGTGGCGTCGGCCGACGGGGTGCGCCGCTGACCGGAACCCGCGGCGGGGCACGTCACCGGACCGCGCCGGCATCACGCCCGTACGGTCCAGGGCCCGCAGCGGCGACCGTCGTGCGCCGCTGCGGGTCGGGGCCGGCCCAGACGTCGCGGCAGTCGTTCGTGCACCGCCACTACGGGTGCGGCGGGGAGCCGCCGGACCCGTGATCTCTGCGCGGCCCCCGCCCCGCGCAGAGGGCCGGACCGGGTCAGACCGCCGGGAGGGCGTACAGCCGCTTGGCGTGCATCGTGATGAGCCGCTTGCCCGCACCGACCACGTACCACTTCTGGATGGCCTTGGTGCCGTCGTTGTACGTCCAGCGCAGCTCGCCCGTCTTCGCGTCGAAGGCGTGGACGCCGCCGTCGTCGTCCAGATTGCTCGCCCCGTACACGGTGTTGCCGACCTTCGTGAACTGCCAGGCGTGGGCCGCCTTCTCCAGTAGCTTGTCGTTGCGCCAGATCTGCTTGCCGGAGGCGGGGTCGACCGCCCACATGTTGCGCAGCCGGTCGGAGACGTACAGCACGCCGTCCAGCACCTGCGGGTCGTTGAAGAAGGTGAAGTCCCCGGTGTTCAGCGTCCAGCGCTCCGCGCCGTCGGCCAGCTCCAGGGCCCGCAACTGCTTCCCGTCGGTCACGATCACCAGACCCTCGTGCACGGCGAAACGCTGGTTGTTGAACTCGTCGATCTTCTTCGTCCACACCTGCTTGCCGGTCGCCGTGTCCCGGACGGTCACGTTCTTGCGGAAGTCCGTGTAGACGAGGCGGTCGCCGGCGACCTGGGCGGTGATGCCGTTGTCGTCCGTGCCCGTGTCGCGCTGCTCGCTCCAGACGACCTTGCCGGAGGTCGTGTCGATCGCGGCGATCACGTTGTTCGGCGTCGTGAAGTCCTTCGCGAGGATGCCGGCGAAGACGTAGACGTGCCGGTCGTCGGCGGCGACGGGGCGCGGCTGGCTGTACTCCTTGCCGAGCCGGCTCCGCCAGGTCTCCTTACCGGTGGCCGGATCGATCCCCACCACGTTGCCGTCGTACTGCGCGCTGGCGAGGTACAGCGTCCCGCCACCGAGGGTCAGCCTCGCGCCGGGCGTGGTGATCCCCTCACGCGACCACTTCTCCTCGCCGGTGACGACGTCCCACGCGACGAGCGGGTCCCCCGACACCAGGGCGAGGTTCCCGACGACCGCGAGGGCGCTGATGCCGGCCAGGTCGTCGTTCACGGTGTCCGCCTGCCACAGCGGCTCGGGCGCCTCACCGGGCGGCGGGGTGGCGAAGTCATCACCCTTGTCCCCGCGCTTGTCCCCGCCCGTGGTCGGGCTGCCCCCGACCGACTCGTCCTCGGGTGCGCACCCCCAAGCCCCCGCCCCGAGCAGCGCCAGTCCAAGCCCGGTCCCGGCCAGCCGCAGCGCTTGCCTGCGCGACACCACGTTCCCGTCGCGTCGTCCCATGTCCGCCCCCGTCTCTCCGTGTCCAGTGCTCCGCCGTCACCCATGGACGCCGTGGACGCGGCCACACTAGCCGCCACTTTTCGGCCGCCTCGGGGGCGGGACGCAACCACGACAGGGCCGTGAACGATCTGTCACACGATGACCGGCCCGGACCGCACGTACGGGAGCCCTGCCGCGCGGTTCGGTGCGGCAGGGCTGGCATGGCGGTGAGGAGCGGGCCGCGTCAGGCGGAGGCGACGAACCCGTCCCAGGCCGCGCGCGACACGGTGAGCACGGGGCGGGTGACGTCCTTGGAGTCCCGTACGTGCACGGCCGCGGTGCCGGCCGCGATCTCGACGCAGTCACCGCCCTCGGCGCCGCTGTAGCTGCTCTTGAACCATGCGAGTTCCGAAGTAGCGGCCGAGGCCTCTGCGTTGGTCATAGCTCTCCCAGCAACTTCTCGACGAACCTCAGGGACTCTCGCGGACTGAGAGCCTGCGACCGGATAATCCCATAGCGCGCGGCGGCAAGCACGGTCTCTTCCCGCTCGGTGAGCAGGCTGCTGCGGCCCTGCACCTCCATGTATACGAACTGGCTGCCGTCCCTCTTGGTGATCACCGTGAACGGCCCGTCGACTCCGGCGTTGTCCTCGCGGTCGAGAGGCATGACCTGGATCTCGACGTTGCGCTTCTCTCCGATGAGGAGAAGGTGCTCCAACTGGCCTCGGCGGACTTCCTTGCCTCCCCACCCCTGGCGCAGCACCGACTCCTCGAGTACGAAGCTCAACAAGGGAGCCGGCCAGCGATTGAAGATCTCCTGACGCGCCAGTCTGGCCGTCACCCGTTGCTCGATGGTCTCCTCGTCGAGCAACGGCCGCCGCATACGCAGAATGGCCCGCATGTACTCCTCGGTCTGGAGCAGACCCTTCATGGCGTGAGTGTCGTAGGAGAGGAGCTCCACAGCCTCGGCCTCCAACCTCGCCGCGTCGCGAAAGAATGCCGGGTACTGGGCGCGGGCGACCTCGCCCTTCAACGCAGAGAGGACGCCGCCGGCGTCCAAGATCTTGTCCGCCTGATCGATGAACTTCGGGGAGGGGATCCGGCGGCCCTGCTCGAACGAGGCGATACTGGATGCCGAGTAGCCCAACTGGGAGCCGAACACTTCTCGTTGCATGCCGACCCGGGTCCGCATCAGCTTCAGCATGCGCCCGAAGGCCTGTACGACGCCCTGCCCGGGATCGTCCTCGGGCCGTGGCCCGGGCACGCGACCCTGCGTGTTGTCTTCGGCCTCGTCCCCGATGCCCGTTGTCGTCCCGTCCGCCACGGCCTCCACCGCCTTCCCTTGCCCGCCCCAACGCGCTCGGTGGATCCAGGTCACGCCGCGCGGCCCGTACACGTACGACTGCGACGCGTACAACACCCGGCCTGCGCCGTTGTGTCACGGTCTCATCACGCTATGCGACGAGCATCGACGGCGCTGCCGAACCCGGAATACGCCACCCACGGGCCTGGGTACCGCAGCCCCACGTACCGCCGGCCCGACGAACACGTACAGAGCCGCCCCGTCGCGGCGTCGCCCCTGGTCACAGGACTGCCGGGGCCGCCACGGTGATGGCTGTGACCGACAAGACCCTTCCCGACGCCACCGCCCCTCCCGAGCCCCTTCACTTCGCGATGCGCTTCACCTCGACACCGCGCGGCGCCCGCCTGGCCCGCCGCATGGCCGAACACCTGCTGGACGCGTGGGGTTTCACGTACGACTCGGAGCCCCACGACACCCTCACCCTGATCGTGGCTGAACTCTGCGCGAATGCGGCCCAACACGGCCGCGTCCCCGGCCGGGACTTCCATCTGCGACTGTCCCTCACCCCCGTCGGCACCGATGCCGCCGCGACCGTACGCGTGGAGGTCACCGACACGAGGACCGAAAAGCTCCCTGCCCTGACCCCACCCACCGGACCCCGAGGACTCGGGCCGCGGCCTCCTCCTCGTCTCCCACCTGTCCGACACCTGGGGCCACCACCCCCGCCCCGACGCGCCCGGCAAGACGGTCTGGGCCCAATGCACCCGTCGTACGCCCACCGTTCTCACAGGTGGAAGCGCCGTGCCTCCCCAGCGGCGGTGGTGAGCCGCCGGCGTTAGCGTGAAAGAAGTGACGCAACCTCTACCTTCACGTGGGAGGGCGACCGTGATGATGGCTGCCGACGACCGGAAACAGCCCGGGGCGAGCGACCCGGGATCGCGGGGCAGGACGACGATCGCCGACGGTGTGGTCGCGAAGATCGCCGGCATGGCCGCCCGGGAAGTCCCAGGCGTCCATGCGATGGGCGGCGGGCTCGCACGGGGCATGGGGGCCATGAGGGAACGCATGCCAGGTACGAGTAAGTCGGTCACCACCGGGGTCAAGGTCGAGGTGGGCGAGAAGCAGAGCGCCGTCGACCTCGAGATCATCGTCGAGTACGGCCCGGCGATCGGCGATGTCGCGGGTGATGTACGCGAGAACGTGATCTCCGCCGTCGAGCGGATGACGGACCTGGAGGTCATTGAAGTCAACATCACAGTCAGCGACGTGCATCTTCCTGACGACGAAGAGGAAGAAGAGGGCGAGTCCGGAAGGCGAGTCGAATAGCCCGAACCTGCGCACACGGCTCCGGAGGCCCTGTGCGTCTCGTGCATTACCCCTAGTCAGAGGCCTGCGATGGATGCAGTGTGCCGCTGCCGTCCACGAATAGGCCGTGAGTCGAAGAGGCGGCTACTCCAGCAGAATCTCTTCGGGGCGCCGGTTCGTGACCGCGGTCTCTCGCACCGTCAGTATGTGCTCAATGCAGGCTTGGATGTCTCCGCCGTGGTCGTCCCGGGCCATGCTCCTGAGCTGCCGAGCCAGGTCCAGCCCGTTGATCAGGACGATCGGGTACTGGTCTTCGACCATCTCCGTCTGTGCAGGCACGGAGTAGGCCCCGGTCGTGACGTACACGCCGATCCAGCCACGTCGAAGCCGCGCGACGACGCGAGCGATCTGCTCAGCAGTCACCAGGTTGTCGAGCTTGACGCACTTGGCCTGCCCCAGGACGACGAGACTGGTGCCGGCCAGTCCGCTGCCGATGTCGAGTCGTCCGACGAAGTCTGCGCCTCCGTCGCCGGACCTTCGGGTCAGCCACCCTTCGACGTAGCTGTTGCCGGCACCGCGCAAGACACGCGCTGCGACCGCGGAGGCGACAGCCTCGAAGTCGTGTTTGCGTCCGTCGAAGTGCTTGTAGATCAGCTCCAGGTCCTTGGCCTCGGTCGTGCCCGGCGTGGGCCGCTGCTCGGGCACCTTGGTCACCTTGGCGCGAGCAACGCGCCGGCGAAGCCTGGGCAGCGCCGAGTGTCCGTGTTTGACCCACTCGCGCCAGGCCCGTGGGGCGGGTTCGAGCGTGGTCGCGTCGCTCACCGACTTGTCCCTGCGGGAGTCGATCCACTCCCACGCGACCTTGTCGTCTTCGTCCGTGAGGTCGATGAGAGCGATGTCGTAGACATAGTTCGTGAACGTCGTGTGCTCGCTGCCGCCCCACTGCACTAGTCGCTCGGCCCGTTCGATGATGCCCAGCCCACAGAACTCGACGTGCCCTTTGACCTTGCCGTTGCGCGAGACCGCGCGGAACAGCAGCAACGGGATGGCGCTGGCTCGCTCCTCCGGCGTGGGCCCCTGGTGTCCGGCGAAGGCATCCAGCAGGGCGGCATTGCCGTTGGTCTTTCCCGGTTCGACGGTGGTGGTGGCCTTGTGGTCGCCGAAGTAGCGCACGTGTCCGTTGTCCATGTCGAACGCGTCGTGCTGACCACCCACGTGTACCCCCCAGCAGCACCGGCCTGACAATCTTCGATGACAGTAGTGGCTGGCACTGACACGAGGGCCGTGCCAGGCCATGCGCTTGGGAAGCTGCGATCATTTCCGGGTGGCCTCGACCACTGACCTGGGCGAATGGCCGGGCTGTGGCCTCGTTGATACGGCCTCACTCACCGCTGTTCCCCCTGCTTCTCCACCCAACTGGCGCGTTGTGGTGCACCGGGTGGTCAGCACTTTGCCTGTTAGCCCCGGGAGCGTCGGTGATCGCTACTGTCCCGCCAGGCGGCATCGTGGTGATGCCACTCCGCCGGCCGCCAACTCCCCGACTTCACCGAGTGTGATTGTCAGTGCACGGTTCTAGGGTGCCCGCATGGCAAAGTATCGATCCGGCTTCACTCTCTGGAGCATGGTCAAGTCGGCGCAGGAACTCACCGAACACGCGACCGTACGGGAACGCATCGAGGCGGTGCTGCGCATCATGGGCGGCCTCGGCGGTACGTACGGCAAGGGAAGACCCTTGGTAGAAGCCTTGGAGGATGTAGCTCAAGAAGCCATCCTTCATGGAGACTTCGATCTCGCCCAGCGCTTCCAGCGCTTCGGCGCGTACGCCGGAGGCGAACTGTTCCTTGAGATCCTCGAGAACTATTACGACGAGGACGCACGGAAGCGCAGCGAGGAAGGGATGCGGCGGATGATCGCCATGGGCGCCGACCGAGCGGTCGCCGCTTTGGAGGTCATGTGCCGCGACAAGCCCGATGCGACCATTGGTGACGCCCGTGACCTCTTTCGCGGGATCGCTCAATCCGCCGACTACCTGGGCCTCGGCACCGGTGAGGGCGGGATCCAGCTCTCCACCCGGGAGGCGAGGCGACTCCAGCAGTACGGGCACATGGAGATAGTCCTCCGAAACTTGCCCCGCCCCGCGTCCGCCGAGACCGCGCGGATGATGAGTGATGTCCTCTCCAATGTCGACGCGGGACTGCTGGCCCAGCTGCTCGAACTACGGGCCAGGGAAGCTGGCCTGGCTGCCCTGCGTGCCGCCGTGGAGGACCCGAACAGCTCTGAAAGCGCCCTGCACGCCTGTCTGAAGAGCCAAGAATGGATCTTCGGCGGGGCCTACGTGACCGAGTTGGCCCGCAGGCAGTACACCCCGGACACCATCCTCGACATCCCTCTGCTGCGTGGCGACGGCTCCCTACACGTGGTGGAACTCAAGCGCGCCAACATTAAGAACCTTGCCATCCGGCTCAACGGCCACCTCATGCTGGGCGCCCCGGCGCATCACGCGGTCTCCCAAGCGCAGAACTACCTCCGAACCATGGACGAGAATCGCCCAAACATTCTGGCCGAGCACGGCGTTGACACCCGCCGGGCCTCGGCGACGGTCGTAATCGGGCACTCGCGCTACGTGACCGGGGACGTCACACCCCAAGAGATCGCGGAGACGCTGCGGACCTACAACACGCATGCGGCCCGCATAGAAGTGATCACATACGAGACCCTGCTGGAGTCGGCGTCCCGAATGCTGGCCCTTTCGTCGGCGCGGCAGGACTCCGACTCCGATGAGGAGACCGCCGTATGACCGTCACCCCGCCGGCGATCGAGTCGCTCCTGGCCCGCCTGTGCGGCGGCCAAATTACCGACAAGGACTACGTCGGCTACTTCATGAACGAGTGCGGAGAGGAACTTGTTTTCGCCCAACGCATGGGCGAGAAGACCGCCCGGCTCTGGCATAGCGATGCGGACTGGAAGTTGTACCGCGTAGGCGACCACTCGATTCGGCTCGACGGTCCGATGAACGGGATGATCACTGTCGACGGCCTGATCATCCACCGCGCGGAGGCGACATGGCTGTCATCCTGCCTGGCAGCCTCCCGCCACCTGCGCCAGGGGCGCGCCTGACGACTCCCCTGAATCGCAGATGCACGAACTTGTGCAGCCGGGCAAAAGTGCTAGCTCGCAACCCACAGCTCGGCCGGTTCGTCGGCTTCTTGCCTTCTGACGCTCGCTCGCGCTCGTTGGGCCGGAATCTCTTCCGGCAGTGCCCTGAAAAGTGGGGCGGCTTCTCCCATAGATACCTGAAGAAGAGAGTCGCTGCCAAGGCGAATCTCGGATCGTCCACGCACGGGAGATGCCCCTAGCGCTTGGGCTATGCACCGGCCTGCTGCGCGAGCCAAGAGTGGGGGTACGGAATTTCCGATCTGGCGGTGGCCGTGCCAGTTAGTTCGATGGAAGCCGAACCAGTCAGGAAAGGAATGCAATCGAGCTGCTTCCCGGACAGTGATGACTCGGTCTCTAACTGGATGCAGAGGCCGGGGTGAAGTGAAGGCCCCACGTTCCCTTCCTGTTCCAGCCCGCAAGGTTCTCGATTGGCCGGCGAGAGATAGCCGATAAAATCGGCTAACGGGTTCGACCGAGCCCTGTGCTGTACGGGAGAACCGCCGCACTGATTCTATGCTATGAGCTGAAAGCCGCGAATTGGCCAGGATTGAGGTATCCCATACCCGAGGGCGTGACAGATCTGCAGGATCCTTCCTGCTGTCTTCCATATATTCGGCATAGGTGGAGCTGTCCAAACCCCAAGAGGCCCGAGGGAATTCTGAAATTGGCGCTCTGTCGGTGTCCATCAGCCCGGCGTTATCTGAGGCGTCGGGGAGCCGCGCAAATGATTCAGCGACCGTGACGAGATCTGGGTGCGTAGTCAAAGGGGCCACCTCAACATCGAGGGCGCCCATGATGACGACGCGTTTGCGGTTCTGTGGGACACCGTAGTGCGCCGCATTTACTGACCTATCGAAACCAGAAACGCGGTAGCCAGCAGACCGTAGTCGCGTGAGAGCAGCCTCGCGCACGGCGGAGTATCTGTCCTGCAACAGCCCTGGGACATTTTCAAGACAGAAGGCGCGAGGGCGCACTTCTACAACAATTCGAACAAACTCTAGAAGGAGGTCGTTCCGCTCGTCATGTTGATTGCGGTGCCCCATCGTCGAGAACCCCTGACAGGACGGGCCCCCAATGATTACGTCAACTGCGCCATCCCAAGCGGGGCCTGACCTGTGGTGCAAGCGCCAGCCTCGGTGCGCAGCGCTGATGATCTCCTCACGTCCTATGTTCTTGACGTCTCGACAGAGCACTTCGGTTAGGGGGAAGTTGTAGCTGTGTGCTGCAGCGTGCACTGGGTCGTACTCGACCGCAGCCAGCACATCGAATCCTGCCTGCTCAAAGCCCAGAGAGAGCCCACCCACCCCCGCGAACAGGTCGATCGCTACCAGCCGGCGCCGGCTCCTTGTCTGTCTCATGTCCCCACCCAGTGTAGCTAGTTGGCCGCTTCGCCCCGCCTGACGATCGCACATACGCGTCCTTGTGCGCTAGCTGAACGGGCGACTAGCATGCGGTTTCGTCGTGGCGTGCCGCGGGGGGCGGCGTGGTGTTGCCATCATGTGCAGACGCCCGCGTCGTAACTCTGGGGGAGCAACGTGACCGACACTTCTTCCGCCTCTACTCGTGTCGAGGCGAGCCCTGAGAAGCGGTTCTTCATTGCCATGCTGGTCAAGGACATTGAGCTGCTGCCAGCGATTCTGGACTTGGTCGACAACAGTGTGGATGGTGCCCGTCGCCTGCGGGGCGATGGTACGTATGATGGGCTTCAAGTCCGACTGACGGTTAGCGCCGATCGTTTTGAGATCGAAGATAATTGCGGCGGTATCCCGTTGGACGTGGCGCGCAATTACGCCTTTCGCTTCGGTCGTCCGGAGTCTGTGAAAGGCACGCCAGGGTCTGTGGGCCAATTTGGCGTCGGAATGAAGCGCGCCCTCTTTAAGTTGGGCGGGCACTTCAGGGTAGATTCAAAGTCTGACGGCAGTGACTTTTCTCTGTCTGTAGACGTTGACGAGTGGGCGCAGCATACATCACCCGACTGGACGTTTACTCTGAGCCACGTTGACGAGGATTACAAGCCGGCTCGTGATGAGCTCCCTGGAACTCGAATCATCGTGTCTAAATTGCATGACACGGTGGCGGAGGATTTCGCGTCATCACAGACGATCGGCAATCTACGCTATCAACTGCGATTGCGTCACCGCGAAGCCATGGACCGCGGAATGCGCATAGTTCTCCAAGGTGAAGCGGTTACGCCTTTCGTTCCTCAGTTGCAGCAAAGCGAAGTGGTTCGACCGCTGTTCAGGCAACTCACTGTCAGCGAAGATCAGAAGGCTGTAAACGTAAAGATCTATGCTGGCGTCTCCGAGGCTGCGGGGCCTGAGGAAGACGATCAGGCGGAGGAATTTCCTCGTGAGCGAGATGCGGGCTGGTACGTCTTCTGCAACAACCGACTCCTGATCGCTGCTGATCGAACGACGCTGACAGGGTGGGGTGACGGCCTTCCGGTCTATCACCCTCAGTATCGTCGTTTTAGGGGTTACGTTTTCATTGATTCTGCGTATAACGAGCTCCTGCCTTGGAATACTACCAAGACTGGTGTCGACCAAGACTCTCGCGTGTGGCGCAGGATTGCATCTGAGGTTAAGCAAGCGGGCCACGAAGTGGTTCAGATGCTGAATCGCGTGAAGTCTGAACGCCAGAATGCAGAGATGCCGGACGACCGTCCGATTGCACAGGCCCTTTCACGTGCGCCTGCTGTTCGCCTTCGGGATATCCGGCCATCGGCTCGTTTTGCTTATCCGGCTCCTAGGGAACCTGCTCTTCGGCCGAACATGCGGAAGATACAGTACTCGGTGGACAAGAAGAGGTATGACGCTGTAGCTGATGCACTGAACACCTCGGCGGTTGCAGAGGTAGGCAGGCAGACATTTGATTTCTTTTACAGGAATCAAGTCGGGGAGGATGACTGATGCCTGCCATTGACTATCAGCTGCGACCATCGAAGGCTGTTCAAAGACATATGATCGTCGACATCTGTCGTCGTCTGACGGCGATGGCGAGGGTCGAGGAGTACCAGTACATAGGCTTCGGTGCTCTAGAGTTCGTCGACTTTCATCTGATGCATCGGGCTCTGAATATCAGCGAGATGATATCAATCGAAGCTGATGTCCCCTCGATAGAGCGGTATCTCTTTAATCGGCCTTTCAAGACTGTTCAAGTGTTGCCCGGTCGCGCCAGCGCGGTTCTGCCCGACCTGAACTGGGAAAGGCTCAGTATCGTCTGGCTCGATTACACCCAGCGCCTCGATGAGGAGGTCATACACGACGTAACCCTCCTGTGTGGCCGGCTGCAACCTGGGAGTGCGCTGTTTGTCACGCTCAACGCCCACCCGGAAGGGCAGATCGCTCAGCGCCGTGAGGCGTTGGTCAAGTTCGTGGGTGAGGAACGGATACCCGCGAACGTTACGGACGAGTCGCTGGCTGTATGGGGCCTTGCGGAAACGCAACGGACGATCCTGAGCGATCTCATAACTGCTGCTCTCCGGGATCGTCAAATTAGTGCCGACTGGCGACAAGTTGTTGACATCCAATACGCTGATGGCGCAAAAATGCAGACATTTGGGGGAGTGGTTGTAGGGCCAGGAACAAGCGTCGGTTTTGACAGTTGTCGCTTCAAAGAACTCGATTTTGTGCGCTTCGCCGGGGATGAGCCTTACAAAATTCGGGTGCCAGTTCTGACGGCGAAGGAGCGGCGAGCTCTTGAGGAGCAAATTCCATTGCCTACGGGGGATGAACTCAAAGTTCCATGGCTCCCGGCCCGGGATGCTCAAGACTTCCTTCGACTCTATAGGTACATGAAGGCAGAACATGTGAACGGGTAACCTGAGCATGCGCTGCGGGTAGTCGGTGGAGCGGCTTTGGGCGGGAGCTGCCATGGGGCGAGAGATCGGGGCCCGTAAGCTTGCCGCGACTCGGGCAGTCTGTGGACCTGCCCGCTAAAGCCCGATGTGGGCCCCGATCTTCGAGGCTCGCCCCATGGTGGCTGCCTAAAGCCGCGGAGCCGACCCCCAGCCACATCGGGGTTCACCCCCATCAACTCTTCGCCTTGGCGTGCGGCCGGCGGCCGGGCCAGAGCGGGGCGAAGACAGGAGCGCGGCCCGAGTCGCCGGGCCGCGCGACGCCGCGCTGTGCGCGGCGGATGCGCCTTGATGAAGTAGAGAAACTCTTACCGCGCAGCGCTCGATCGCTGACGTTGGGTCTCAGCTGCGGGCAGGAAGAGTCCGACCACGCCTCGCCGCTCTCAGCAGTGCATGCGCCACTTGCTCGGCATCGTCGGGGGTCAGGAGAATCTCCTGCGTCCAAAGCACCGACAATCGAACGGTGCCGTCGAGGAGGTTGGTGGCCACGTCTACCTCCACGCCGTTGCCCGTGACGTCGGTGACGGCTAGGTCCCCGTCGCTGCTGTAGGCGCTCATGGTCACGAGGATGCAAGAAGACGAACGACGGGGCAGCGAATATCCCGACCTCTGTTATCAGGCGGCTTGGCTTTCGGGCTTCTGGCCGTGTTCGAGGTACACCGGTGCTGCGTCGTCCCGGGCCTCTGTGGCCGCGAGGATGCGTCGGGCCAATCGCGGGATGGTCCGCTCGCTGATCTCGGCCGGTGCGACGAACGCGAAGCTCTTCAGCTCGTCGGCCTGCAAGGTGATCTTTGCCAGGCTCTCAGGCGTGAGCTGCCCACCATCGAAGAGGTAAAGGACCTTGTCGCCCTCTGCCTTGCTCGGCGCCCAGTCGACGGCTAGCAGGCGTCCGAGCGGCGGGGTGATCCCTAGCTCTTCCTGGACTTCGCGGATCACAGCGTGCAATGGCGACTCGCCGGTCTCGACGTACCCGCCCGGGATCTCCCAGTAGTCCTTGTAGGTCGGCTCCACCATGAGGACCCGCCCGGTGCCATCAAAGAAGAGCGCACCCGCGGCCATGCGCGGATGCGCCATCTTCGCTTCGTGTGCGTTCGTTGCCATGCAGCCGAGCGTACCCAGTTCAGACCACATGGAGCCGGCCGGCCAGGCCCGCCAGAGTGCGGCTCGGCCGGCCACGCTGGTTTCGAACCCATGTGAGCACGAGCTCGCGCGCGAGGTAGTGGCTCCGAACCTGCTCGGGCGCCCAGCTCTCGGCTTCGAGGATCTTGGCAAGCGCGTCATCCATCCGGTTGTGCGCGCTGAGGGCTCGGGCCATTTCGAGGTTGTGGCGCGTACGGCGCTCGGTCGGCAGGGCACTGGTGTCGATCTGCGGACCCTGGTCTACCGCTACCTGCATGTCTCCCAGTTCCGCAGCGGTGGCGACCCTGTGAATTGCGACGTTCGTGGGGCCGAAGGCGGTCCAGACGTGGTTGGCGTCGCGCCCGAGTTGCCGCGCTGCCTGGTCGGCCTCGTCGAGGAAGGTCTGAGTCGTTGCGCGATCCTCTGCGCGAGCCGCGGCCATCGATCCCGCGAGGAACAGGGTGCCGTAGATCGACAGGAACTCGGGAGTGGCCTGGGCGAGTCCCGGTCGCAGGTACTCTCCCGCGTCGCCGACGAGCTGCACGGCGGCATCGAACCGGCCGTTCGACAGCAGGCAGTGAGCCACGGACCGGAACAGGGAGCCGGTCACGACGCTGTTGCCGGACTGCTGGGCTGCTGTCAGGCCTCGGTCGGCCGCGATCCAGGCAAGATCGGTTTCGCCGAGCTTGGTCAGCACCATGGCGGCACCCTGGTAGGTCATCGCCGTCAGTTCGTGTGCCTGCTCGCGTTCATGGCCGGCATACGCCTGGGCAGCGATGAACGCGTCCGCGAGCAGAAGAGGCAGACGCCTGGTGGCGAAGCCGTATCGGGAGTCCTGGTAGGCGTCCCAGACTTCGGCGACATTGCTGCGCAACTCGTTGAGCGGGGTCGGTTCGCCCTCGGTGGTGACTCCCAAAAGGGGTGTGAGCTGGCGGTAGTTCATGAGCGCTGAGCGCAGGGCCGGCACAGTCCGGGTGCCGCTGTCGGCCGTCCAGTCCATGAGTGTCGGCTCGGCGAGAAGGTCGCCAAGTGTCACGTCCAAGGCGTCGGCGAGCGACTTGATCACCGAGAGCCGGTCCAGCTCCAACCGATTGTTCTCGGCTTTGCTCAGCCAGTCCACGGATCGACCGACGAGGCCGGCCAACACTTCCTGGGACATCCCGCGCCTGCGGCGATACCAAGCAACACGTTCGCCGATCGTCAGATTCGTCGTCATTCCTCGCATGGAAAGAAGCGTCACCCTGTCTCTCGATGCGACCCCGGAGAGATTTTCCGGGGTGCTGCGCCGGTCCAGTCCTAGCGTTGTTGACACCCCGAGGGGCTGTCAGATCGAACTCACGACGAAGGGGCCACGATGGCGCTGACCCCGGCCGAAGTGGTGGAACTGATCGGTGATGTCAGGGCACTTGGAGAGGAGGTGGCCGATCTTGCGAAACGCGCTGACGCGGTGGTCAACCGTCTTGCGGCTGCTTGCGAACCAGCTGCTCAAGCTGGTCCATCCGTTCCGCAAGGCGGCGTACGTCCCGACGAACCTCTGCCAGGTACTCGGTGATCTGCTCGAACTCCGGGCTGCGCTTGGCCGGGCGGTCCTCGCCCGGGAGGCTGGCGAAGCTGCCTTTCCCCTGGTGGGAGTACGCGTAGCCGTCCTCACGGAGCCGGGAGATCGCTTGCCGGGCGACAGTGCGAGAAACGCCATGCTCGGCCATCAGCTCCGTCTCTGACGGCAGCTTCTCTCCTGGGGCTAGAACTCCGTCCCGGATCCGCCGCTTGAAGTCGTCGGCGATCTCCAGGTACCTCGCACGCCCGGTGAACTCGGCCATAGCCCCTCTCAGTGGTTGTCGCACTAAGTGGAGCACACGCGACAGACAAGAGTCGAGAAGCACTTGACGTACTAAGTGTGTTAAGTGCAGTCTCGTAACAGGTCGACGTACTAAGTACGTCAAGTTGATTGAAGGAGCACACACATATGCGTCAGATCCCCGTCGACACCACCGGCGCCGTAGTGATGGTGGCCCAGCCGCCGCAGCCGAAGATCGCCAACCGCCAGACCGGAGAGGTCGCCACCGACCGCGACACCGGTGCACCGCTGATGACGATCGACGTCATGTTCGTGATGAACGGCAACGCCGAGATCCTGAGCCTGACCGTTCCGGAGACCGGGTTCACCGGCGAGCTGACCACCGGCACCCCGGTCGGCCTCACCGGTGTCGTCGCCCGGCCGTGGGAGAACGAGTTCAACGGCCAGAAGCGGCACGGCATCAGCTTCCGCGCGATCGCCGTCACCTCCCTGACAACCGACGCCGGCAAGCCGAAGGCGGCCTGATCGTGACCGGGACAGCGATCGGCCTGCTGGCCGTCGTCGGGCTGGCGCTGCTGCTCAAGTGGCGCCGCCCCGCCTGGTACTGGCTCGCCTTCGGCATCGCCCTCGCGGCCCTGCGGGTACTGGTCCGGTACTCCTCTGTCATGGACGCCTGCGGGCTCACGGTCCCGCCGTCCCGGTGGCGGTTGGCCTGGGCTCGTATCGCCCGCCGGCCGGTTCCGAACCCGCGGCCGCCGCGGATCCTGAGCCTGCGCCCGACCCGTACCGGGCTGGTGCTGAGGCTGGGGCTTCGGCCCGGTCAGGACGCCTTCGACTTCGCCGCCTCCACGGACCGGCTGCGGCACTCGTTCACCATGCAGGGCGTCTCCTCGCGCGAGATCCGCTCGGGCGTGGTCGAACTGCGGATGACCGGCTACGACGTCCTCGCCCGGGTCCAGATGCCCGCCAAGGTCGAGCGTGTGCCGATGCGTGTCCCCGTGGCGCTGCGCGAGGACGGTGCCGTGCACTGCCGCGACTACCGCACCTGCCCGCACGCCCTGACGGTTGGCGCCACGAAGTCCGGCAAGTCCGTCTACCAGCGCAACCTGGTCGCCGAACTCGCCCCCCAGGACGTGGCCTTGGTGGGCATCGACTGCAAACAGGGTGTGGAGCTGTTCCCGCTGGCGCGCCGGTTCTCCGCGCTGGCCGACAACCCCGACACCGCCGCCGAACTCCTCGACGCGCTCGTCACGCACATGGAGGGCGTCTACCAACTGATCCGCGCCGAGCAGCGCATCACCGCCGACGTGCCGGATGCGGAGATCGCCGCCGACATCTGGGACCTCCCGGCTCATCTGCGGCCCGTCCCGATCGTGGTCCTCGTGGACGAGGTCGCGGAACTCGCACTGTCGCCCACGAAGGCGGACGAACCGCGTCGGGACCGCATCATCACCGCCCTGGTACGCCTCGCCCAGCTCGGCCGCGCTGCCGGCATCTATCTGGAGATCTGTGGGCAGCGCTTCGGCTCCGAACTCGGCAAGGGCATCACCATGCTCCGCGCCCAGCTCACCGCCCGCACCGCCCACCGCGTCAACGACGAGACCAGCGCGAATATGGCCTTCGGCGACATCGCCCCCGACGCCGTCCTGGCCGCCATCTCCATCCCGACCGACACACCCGGCCTCGCCGTCACCGGCGACTCGACCGGCGGCTGGGCCCGCATCCGCACCCCGCACACCTCGATGCGCCAGGCCGTCAACGCCTGCAACCGGCACGCCCACCGCACCCCCGAGCTGCCCGGCCTCGCCGCCTTCCGGCCTGAACTGCCGCCCACGGTCTCACTCGTCAAGATCCCGGCCCAGGCAGAGGCACCCGCCTCCGCCTGAGACCCGCCCCGCATCCCGGTCGGCGCGACCGCCTCGCGTCAACTCCCTACCCCCGCCATGCCTGAAACCGAAAGGAACGCCCATGGCCACCCGCAAGCCCCGGCCGAAGAAGTGCCCGGACTGCAAGGGCGCTGGCGAGACCGCCGAAACCGTTCGCGTCGGCTCCGCCCGCAAGTCCCGCGAGACCACCGACCGACAGGCCGCGTTCTGCCTGACCTGCTTCGGCTCCGGCCACGCACCGACCACCTGACACCCCAAGAGGAGGTGAAGACATGACCCGCAAGCTGCGCGTCGAAGCCGTCCTGGTGCAAGCCGTGATCGCCGGGGCCCTGTCCTTCGCCCACCTGCACGACCTCGCCGCCGCTGCCGGACAGACCGGATGGAAGGCATGGGCCTACCCCGTCTCCGTCGACCTGCTCCTGGTCGCCGCCTGGCGACGGCTGCGCAACGACGGACCCTCCCGGCTCGCCTGGTGCTGGTTCCTGATCGCCCTGGTCGCCTCGCTCGGCGCGAACGTCGCCACCGCCGGATTCCTCGACCTCCAGCACCCACCCGCCTGGCTGCGCTTCGGCATCGCCGGCTGGCCCGCCCTCGCCTTCCTCGGCGGCACCCTCCTCGCCCACTCACACGCCGCAAACGACCACAAGTCCGCCCCCGAGCCGACGCCCGAGCCGGTCGAGGTTGTGCCTGCCGAATCGGAGGTCACATCCGAGGCGGTTTCCGTCGCCGAGCCAGAGCCCGCCCCGGCCCTGCCTGCGGCATCCGAGCCCGCTCCCGCCCCGGCCCCGCCCGCCCCCGCTCCGCCGGTCCCGGCCGCGCTGGTCGACCACGCCCGCAAGGTCGCCGACGACCACAAGGCCCGGACCGGGACCCCGATCGACACCGACACCCTGCGCGCCCGCCTCGGCGTCCCCGCCCCGATGGCCGACGCCATCGCCGCCCAACTCGCCTGACCTCGAAGGGAGAAACCCGTGACCCGTGACCCCGCCGACCTAACCGCCGCCGACTACCTCGACAGCGCCCGCGAGATGACCGCCGCTGACCGGCCCTACCTCGCCCACCTGCTCGCCGAGGAAGCCGCCCAGCTCACCACCGACCCGGCCACCGCCGCCGGTATCCGCGCCACCTACCCCGACCCGACGACCACCCGAACGGAGAGCGACTGACATGCCCGCCCGCGACCACTTCCACTCCGTCATGCGGATCGGCCCCGTACAGATCGGCACCCACCGCGACCGGCACGGCCGCACCAAGCACGCCGCCGTCTGCACCGCCGACCGCTGCGGCTGGTCCGCCGACTACTCCAGCTCCTCTGCAGCCCAGCTCGCCGCCCGCACCCACCGCTGCCGCATCGCCTGACAGGAGACCACCGATGAACGTCGAACTCCCGCTCATCCTCGTCATCGCCGTCTTCGGCTACTTCGGCATCCGCCTCTTCCGCCCGCCGACCTGGCTGATCGTCGTGCTCCTCCTCGGCGGCTTCCTCCTCGCCGACACCTTCCTGGCTCCCGCCATCGAGTCCGGCACCCGCACGGGCGTCGATGCCGTCAACGGCACCCAGAAGTAACCGAAAGGAACCGCCATGCTCCGACCGAAGATCCCCACCATGCCGACCCCGACCGGCATCGTCACCCCGCCCGCCGTCCAGCCGACCGCGATCGTCCAGCACACCCCCGCCCCGGTCCCCGTCGCCCCGGCGGCAGCGGCACGGCCCACGGTCCAGCTCACGCCCGGCACCGCGCTCGCCCTCGTCGGTGGCGGCACCGCCGTCGTCCTGGTCGTCGGCGCGGTCCTGGTCTCGATGCTCCTGGCGGTCGCCGTCACCGCGGCCTCGGTCGCCGTCTGCGCGCTCGTCGTCCGTTCGCTCATTGCCTCCGAGCACAAGCGCCGCTGACCGGCCCCCGGGGCGGTCTCAACCGCCAAGTCTCGCCCGCCCCGGAAGCCGTGCCCCAACCCATCGCAAAGGACAAGAAGGGACACCCATCATGGCCCAGCCCACCACCACGCCCGCGCGGGTCTGCTCGAACTGCGACGGCTTCCCCACCGTCCGCGTCACCCTCGGCGGCCGCGACCGACACGGCAACCTGCGCACCATCACCGTCCACTGCCCGGCCTGCCACGGCACCGGCACCCGTCCGACCCGTGTCCGGGAGGTGGCCCGTGTCTGACACCACCCGCCGCGCTCTGGACCTGTTCTCCTGCTCCGGCGGCGCCGCCGTGGGCTACCACCGGGCCGGCTTCGACGTGGACGGCTGCGACATCGCAGAACGCCCCCGGTACCCCTTCCCCTACCACCGCGGCGACGCCCTCGACCTGCTCGCCCGACTCCTCACGACCGGCGACATCGAGCGGTACGCCCTCGTCCACGCCTCCCCGCCCTGCCAGGCAGGCTGCACCCTCACCGCCGGCACCAACAAGGCGCGCGGCTGGGGCCGGAGCCACGTCCAGCTCATCCCCGCACTGCGCACCCTCCTGGACGCCACCGGCCTGCCGTATGTGATCGAGCAGCCCAACGGGCAGGCCCCCGTACGCAAGGACCTGACCCTGTGCGGGGAAAGCTTCGGCCTCGGCGTCCTACGTCACCGCGTCTTCGAACTCGGCCGCTGGGCCACCGCGCAGCCGCCCCACCCTCGGCACCGGGGCTACGTGCGGGGCTACCGCCACGGCACCTATCGCACCGGCCCCTACGTCGCCGCGTACGGCAACGGCGGCGGCAAGGCCACCGTGCCCGAGATGCAGCACGCCATGGACATCACCTGGACCGACGTCCGCGAAGAACTCACCGAAGCCATCCCGCCGGCCTTCACCCACTGGATCGGCACCGCGTTCCGCACCGCCCGCCAAGAGGTGATCGCGTGAGCGACACCGCCACCGCGGCGGGCCTGGACCCGGCCACCCTGGACGACGTCCTCCGGGTGGCCGGGTCCCCCGGCTTCGACCGCTGGAAAGACCAGATCCACCGCACCGGCGGCTGCTCCGACCCCATCCACCTCACCGGCTGGACCCTCGCCAAAGACAAGACCACCGGCGAGACCCTGCGCCGCTACTCCACCGACACCGAGCCGGACGGACGGCTCCGCGTCGCCTGCGGCAACCGCCGCGCCTCCCGCTGCCCCACCTGCGCCTACACCTACGCCGGAGACACCTACCACCTCATCCGCGCAGGCTTGGCAGGGGATGAGTCCAAGGACATCCCGGCGACTGTGCGGGATCACCCGCGAGTCTTCGCCACTCTCACCGCACCCTCGTTCGGGCCCGTGCACAACCGGCCCGACCGTGGCGTCTGCCGCTGCGGCACCCGCCATGCGGAGGACGACCCCGCCCTGGGCACCGCCCTCGACCCGGCCACCTACGACTACGCGGGCACGGTCCTGTTCAACAACCACGCCGGACAGCTCTGGCAGCGCTTCACCACACGGCTCCGCCGCGAGATCGCCGCCCGCGCCGGACTCACCCAACGCGAACTCAAAGACGTGCTGCGCCTCTCCTACGGCAAGGTCGCCGAGTTCCAGAAACGGGGCGCAATCCACTTCCACGCCGTGATCCGCCTCGACGGCCCGGACGGTCCCGACACCGCTCCGCCGTCCTGGGCCACGGTGCAGCTGCTCGACGACTCCATCCGCGCCGCCGTTGCCCACTCCTACACCTCGATCACCGTCCCCGCCGCCGCGGACCAGCCCTGCCGGCCTTTCCGCTGGGGCCGACAGCTCGACATCCGACCGGTCAAGGCCTTCGGCGACGGCTCCGACATCACCGAGCAGGCCGTCGCCTCCTACGTCGCCAAGTACGCCACCAAGGCGGCCGAGTCCACCGGCAGTCTCGACCGCCGCATCGGGAACCGGGAAGTACTCGACCTCCTGGACGTGCCCGACCACCCCCGCCGCCTCATCGAAGCCTGCCTCGACCTCGCACCCCTCTACCCCGACCGCAAGCTCGACGCCTGGGCTCACATGCTCGGCTTCCGCGGCCACTTCTCCACCAAATCCCGCCGCTACTCCACCACCCTCGGCGCGCTGCGCCAGATCCGCGCCGACTACCGCGCCGCCCAGGATCACGACGCGCTCGGCGACCCGGACACCGTCCTCGTCCTCGCCTCCTGGGAGTACGCCGGACACGGCCACACCCCCGGTGAGTCCGCCCTCGCCGCCACCATCGCCCGCGACATCCAACTCAACCGCGAAACCGCCCGCGAAGCCCTGCACGACCAACTCGCCCTGGAAGGGAGCCTGACGTGAAAGACGAGCTGATGACGGTTCCGCAGATTCTCGCGGAGCTGGGTGGCGTTTCCCGCCGGACCTTCTACCGCTGGCGTGAGCTGGGGCAGGGGCCCGCGGCATTCAAACTGCCCAACGGCGAACTACGCGTCTGGCGAAGCGATTTCAGCGCTTGGCTCCGCAATCTGGAGGGCGCTGCCGCGTGAACTCGCTCGACGTCAAGATCTGGGGTGTTCGAAAGAGGAACACCCAAAAGCCGTCATACGACGTGCGCTGGTCAGTGGCCGGCCGGGTCTTCTCGGAGTCCTTCAGGACCAAAGGGCTCGCCGACAACTACCGCTCCAAGCTGATGCGGGCGGCGCGAGACGGCGAGGAATTCGGTACGGAATCCGGGCTCCCGGGCTCCATGGCTGAGAAGAAGTCGGCCTTGACCTGGTACGCCTTCGCACTGCAATACCTCGCCATGAAATGGCCGCATGCTGCGCCGAACACGCGCGACGGAATCAACGAATCCCTTACGTCTGTGACGGTCGCTCTGCTCGATGACCGGCCTGGGCGCCCCTCCGATGCACTACTGCGGAAGACGCTGAGGAACTGGGCCTTCGTCCTTCCCGGCCCCGACGAGCGCGAGCTACCGACAGAGATCGGCAACGTTCTGCACTGGGTTGCCAAAGCTTCGCGGCCGCTTTCAGACCTGGCCGACCCGGTGATCGGGCGGGCCGTTCTCGACTCGCTCAAGCTCAAGTTGGACGGCACCGCGGCGGCTGCCGAGACTGTGCGCCGGAAGCGCCGAACCCTTGTCAACGCAGTGCACTATGCAGTGGACCTGGGGGAGTTCCCGGAGAACCCCCTTACGTCGATTCGGTGGCAGAAGCCCAAGGTGTCGAGCGAGGTCGACCCACGGGTCGTAGCCAACCCTGAGCAGGCGCGGTCTCTGCTCCATGCCGTCTCGTACGTCGGTGGCTACCGACGCGCCCGTGGGCGGCGGCTCGTGGGCCTGTTCGCCGGGATGTACTTCGGTGGCTTCCGCCCGGCTGAGGTGGTGGGCCTGGCTGAGCCAGACCTGACGCTGCCGACTGTCGGATGGGGCTCGGCGCTTCTGCATCGGACGCGTCCGAGCGTGGGCAAGCAGTGGACCGACTCCGGCGAGAGCCACGACGACCGCGGATTGAAGAACCGCCCGAACGAGGACGTCCGGCGGGTGCCCATCCCTCCCCAGCTCGTCGCAATCTTCCGTGAGCACATCGACACCTTCGGGACCGCCGACGACGGCCGGCTGTTCTTCAGCGAGAACGGGGGAGTGGTCTCCTCCTCGACCTACTACCGGGCGTGGCAGGAAGCTCGGATGCTCGCGCTCCCGCCGGCCGCGGTCGCCTCGCCCCTCGCGCGGCGTCCGTACGACCTTCGACACTCCGCTCTCTCCACATGGCTGAACGCCGGAGTGGACGCCACCGAGGTGGCCGAGCGCGCCGGCAACAGCGTGGAGGTCCTTCTCAGCCGATACGCCAAGTGCCTCGACGGCCGCCAAGAGGTCGCCAACCGCCGTATTGAGGATCTGTTGCGCGAGTACGAGTGATCGCAGACGTCGGTAGCTCTTATGCCCTCGGACTTGTCCGGGGGCATCGCCATGCCTTGGCCGAGAACGGCGTTCCTGTCCTCAGGAATTCCGCGCCGGTGGCTTCGGGGTTCGTGTCCGGGCATGGCCATGAAGCCAGGCCGGCCTTTATCACTCGTTCAGATGCGCCCCTCATGCGCATTACGCGCATGGTGCCCAGAGTTGATCACGACTTGTTGCGTCTACTTTCAGGGGTAAAGGATCATGCCGACGTTTGTTGCGCTGCTGAACTGGACCGACCAGGGAGTCCGCGGCTACAAGGACACCCCGCAACGCGCTGAAGCCTTCACGGCAGCGGCGCAGAAGCTCGGGGTGAAGGTCCTGAACCTCTTCTGGACCGTCGGCCCGTACGACATCGTGGCTGTCGTAGAGGCGCCCGACGACGAGACTGCCACCGCAGTGCTCCTACAGGTCGGCGCGTTGGGCAACGTCCGTAGCACGACCCTGCGAGCCTTCGGCCGGGAGGAGATGGACCGCATCATCGCCAAGGCCACTGGCTGAGGGACTTCCGCGTTGAGGATCTCTTGGTACGAGTGACACGCTCAGCGCGGTACGGATCGAGGCCCCTGGACCTGTCCGGGGCCTTCGCCGTTTCCGGGCATGACCTGCGCCGATGCCTCAAGATCCTGTCCACGAATAGTCCACGGACCCCGACATACGCCCGCTCCGAGCGGCATACGGCTGCACACGCAAGAAGACCCCGGCCTCAGCGTTTCCGCTGGTGACGGGGTCTTTGGGCACCTCATGCAGGGTGCCCCCGGCAGGATTCGAACCTGCGCACACGGCTCCGGAGGCCGTTGCTCTATCCCCTGAGCTACGGGGGCGTGCGCCGCGCTGTTGCGTGGCGACGGGTAGAACCCTACCAGCTCCCGAAGGGTCTCCGTGAACAGGTATTTAGAGCCATCGGGCAGGTCCTGAGGGGTGGTCGAACGGTGATCGACTGGCGAGTGGCCAGTGATCCACGGAGGCCAAGGAACCCCCCGTACGCGATCACCCCCGCCCTGCGCCCCCGTGGTGCCTCAGCGTGCCCCCGCTTCGCCCGCACGGGGCGGAAGTGGGGAAAACCCGGACGCGGCGCGGGCGGCGGACCTACTCTCGAGTTGTGTCCGGCGCGTCCGGCCGAGTGCTCGTTGTCGATGACAACCGGGTGATTCGGCAGCTGATCAGGGTCAACCTCGAGCTGGAGGGCTTCGAGGTCGTGACCGCGGCCGATGGTGCCGAGTGTCTGGAAGTCGTGCATCAGGTGCAGCCCGACGTCATCACGCTCGACGTCGTCATGCCCCGCCTCGACGGTCTTCGGACCGCCGCCCTGCTGCGGGACGATCCGCGGACCAGCCACATCCCCCTCGCGATCATCAGCGCCTGTACGCAGTGCGAGGTCGACAGCGGCGTCGAGGCCGGCGTGGACGCCTTTCTTGCCAAGCCCTTCGAGCCGGCTGAGCTCGTGCGGATCGTGCGGCAGCTGGCGCACCCGGAAGCCGGGGAGGACCCGCCGTCCGTAGACGGCAGGCATGAGGCCGGGCGGGCGGGGAGTGCGACGGGCTGACGGCCCCGTCGACGGCCCCTGTCCCTGTCTGCCCCGCCCCGAGCCCACCCGCGCCCGAAACCCGCGTTGCCCGCATCGCGAAACCGGTTCGCGAAGTGCCCCCCTTCCTCCCATACGCTTGTCCCGTGACCCCCGCCGAGCTCTCCCGTACCGTGCGGCACGCCGTGTGCCGTGCCGTGGAGGACGGTGTGCTGCGCGTCGACGCCCTCGACCACGTTCCCGACCGCGTGAAGATCGAGCGGCCCCGGCCCGGCGGGCGCGGGGACTACGCCACCGGGATCGCGCTGCGCCTCGCGAGCCGGGCCGGGCGGCCCGCGCCGGAGGTGGCCGAGGCGATCCGGCAGCGCGTCGCGGACGAG
Source organism: Streptomyces sp. NPDC002835 (assembly GCF_053591995.1). Lineage (NCBI taxonomy): Bacteria > Bacillati > Actinomycetota > Actinomycetes > Kitasatosporales > Streptomycetaceae > Streptomyces > Streptomyces sp. NPDC002835. Next base: position 143,774 of record NZ_JBSFUW010000002.1, read on the forward strand.
CCCGGCATCGCGTGCGTCGAGGTCACCGGGCCCGGGTTTCTGAACTTCACGCTCCACGGCAGTGCGCAGGACGAGCTCGTACGGAAGGTCCTGCGCGAAGGGCCCGGCTACGGCGCCCCCCGCCGGCCCGGCGGGCCGTTCGCGCACTCCGGCGAGCTGCGCGCCCGCGTCTGGGCCGACGCCCTCGCGCGGCTGGGCGCCGAGCCCGGCCCGGGGGAGACCGTACGGGTCGTGCCCGCCGCCGACCAGGGCCTCTGCGAGCGCCTCGGTACCGACGCCGCCCGCTGGGCGCTGCTCGCCGCCGCCGCGCACGACAGGCCCAAGGCCGGGGACCTGCTCACGCAGCACGAGCGCAATCCCCTCTTCCGCGTGCGCTACGCCCACGCCCGCACCCGCGCCCTCACCCGTAACGCCACCGCGCTCGGCTTCAGCTCGTCCCCCGACGAGCCCGCCGACGCCCCCGACCCCAGCACCACCGCAGAGCCCGCCGAGACCCCCACCGCTGCCGCAGAGTCCGCCGAGGCCCCCAGCCTCACGGCTCTCACCACCCCCCTCACCGCCGCCCTCGCCGACCACCCCGCCGTCGTCGCCGACGCCGCGCGCCTGCGGGCGCCCGACCGGCTCGTCCGGCAGCTGGAGGTCACGGCGGACCACGTCCTCTCCTTCCAGCGCTCCGTGCTGCCCGTCGGGGACGAGAAACCCACGGCCGCCCACCGTGCCCGGCTGGCCCTCGCCGAAGCCGCCGGGACGGTGCTCGCCGGTGGCCTGTCCCTGCTCGGCATCAGCGCGCCCGAATACCTGTGATGTGAGAGAGAACCGATTCCGATGAGCCGATCCGCACACCCCGCCGGCCCCCGCCACGCCGACGTCGTCACCGAGGGCCACTACACCGCCCCGCCCGCCGACCTGAACGTCCTCGACCCCAAGGTGTGGGCCGACACCGTCAGCCGTGACGACGACGGCGTCGTCACCGTCGGCGGGATCCAAGTGACCCGGCTGGCCGAGGAGTTCGGCACGCCGGCGTACTTCCTCGACGAGGCCGACTTCCGTGCCCGCTGCCGCGCCTGGGCCGACGCCTTCGGCAAGGACGCGGACGTGTTCTACGCGGGGAAGGCGTTCCTGTCCCGCGCGGTCGTCCGGTGGCTGAAGGAGGAGGGGCTCAATCTCGACGTCTGCTCGGGCGGCGAGCTGATCACCGCCCTGGACGCCGGGATGCCCGCGGAGCGCATCGCCTTCCACGGCAACAACAAGTCGGTGGCGGAGATCCGCCGCGCGGTCGAGGCCGGGGTCGGGCGGATCGTGCTCGACTCGTTCCAGGAGATCGTCCGCGTCGCGCACATCGCGCAGGAGCTGGGCCGGCGGCAGAAGGTCCAGATCCGGGTCACCGTCGGGGTCGAGGCGCACACCCACGAGTTCATCGCCACCGCCCACGAGGACCAGAAGTTCGGCCTCGCGCTGGCCGGCGGGCAGGCGGCGGAGGCCGTGCGGCGCGCGCTGCGGCTCGACGGTCTGGAGCTCATCGGCATCCACTCGCACATCGGCTCGCAGATCTTCGACATGGCCGGTTTCGAGGTCTCGGCCCGCCGCGTCGTCCAGCTGCTGGCCGAGATCCGGGACGAGCACGGTGTCGAGCTGCCCGAGATCGACCTCGGCGGCGGCCTCGGCATCGCCTACACCTCGGAGGACGACCCGCGCGAGCCGCACGAGATCGCCAAGTCGCTCACCGAGATCGTCACCCGTGAGTGCGAGTCGGCGAGCCTGCGCACGCCCCGCATCTCCGTCGAGCCGGGCCGGGCCATCGTCGGCCCGACGGCCTTCACGCTGTACGAGGTCGGCACGGTCAAGCCGCTCGAAGGGCTGCGGACGTACGTGAGCGTCGACGGCGGCATGTCGGACAACATCCGCACCGCGCTGTACGACGCCGAGTACAGCGTCGCCCTGGTGTCGAGGACCTCCGACGCCGCTCCCATGCTCAGCCGGGTCGTCGGCAAGCACTGTGAGAGTGGCGACATCGTGGTCAAGGACGCGTTCCTGCCGGCCGATCTCGCGCCCGGTGATCTGATCGCCGTGCCGGCCACCGGCGCGTACTGCCGTTCCATGGCCAGCAACTACAACCACGCACTTCGCCCGCCTGTCGTCGCCGTCGCGAACGGTGAGGCACGGGTGATCGTCCGGCGTGAGACGGAGGAAGATCTCCTGCGGCTCGACGTCGGATAGTTGAGACAGATGTCTCGTATCGCGGACGAGGTATAGAAACTCTCGTCCGGTAAGTGAGACTGGTCCCCATCGTAGAAGTGATGAGAAGCGAGGTCGGATGATGCGTACGCGTCCGCTGAAGGTGGCGCTGCTGGGCTGTGGAGTGGTCGGCTCAGAGGTGGCGCGCATCATGACGACGCACGCCGACGACCTCGCCGCGCGGATCGGCGCCCCGGTGGAGCTCGCCGGGGTCGCCGTGCGCCGCCCCTCCAAGGTGCGTGAGGGCATCGACCCGGAGCTGGTCACCACGGACGCCACGGCGCTCGTGAAACGCGGGGACATCGACGTCGTCGTCGAGGTCATCGGCGGTATCGAGCCGGCCCGGACCCTCATCACCACCGCGTTCGAGCACGGCGCCTCCGTGGTCTCCGCCAACAAGGCGCTGCTCGCGGAGGACGGGGCGACCCTCTACGCCGCGGCCGAGCAGCACGGCCGCGACCTGTACTTCGAGGCCGCCGTCGCCGGTGCGATCCCGCTGATCAGGCCGCTGCGCGAGTCCCTCGCCGGCGACAAGGTCAACCGCGTGCTCGGCATCGTCAACGGCACGACCAACTTCATCCTCGACCGGATGGACAGCTCCGGCGCCGGCTACACGGAGGCGCTGGACGAGGCGACCGCCCTCGGTTACGCGGAGGCCGACCCGACCGCCGACGTCGAGGGCTTCGACGCCGCCGCCAAGGCCGCCATCCTCGCCGGGATCGCCTTCCACACCCGCGTACGGCTCGACGACGTCCACCGCGAGGGCCTGACCGAGGTCACGGCCGCCGACATGGCGTCCGCGCGGCGCATGGGCTGCACCGTCAAGCTGCTCGCGATCTGCGAGCGGGCGGCGGACGGGCAGTCGGTGACCGCCCGCGTGCACCCCGCGATGATCCCGCTCAGCCACCCCCTGGCCTCCGTCCGCGAGGCGTACAACGCGGTCTTCGTCGAGGCCGAGGCCGCCGGCCAGCTGATGTTCTACGGCCCCGGCGCCGGCGGTGCGCCGACCGCGTCGGCCGTGCTCGGCGACCTCGTCGCCGTGTGCCGCAACAAGCTCGCCGAGGCCACGGGGCCCGGCGAGTCCGCGTACACGCAGCTGCCCGTCAGCCCCATGGGCGACGTGGTGACGCGATACCACATCAGCCTCGACGTGGCCGACAAGCCGGGCGTTCTCGCCCAGGTCGCGACGGTCTTCGCCGAGCACGGCGTATCCATCGATACGGTGCGCCAGCAGGGCAAGGACGGCGAGGCCTCTCTCGTCGTCGTCACCCACCGCGCGCCCGACGCGGCCCTCTCCGGGACCGTCGAGGCGCTGCGCAAGCTCGACACCGTGCGCGGTGTCGCCAGCATCATGCGTGTTGAAGGGGAGTAAGGGACCCATGACCACCAACGGCACCCACCAGTGGCGCGGCATCATCGAGGAGTACCGGGACCGTCTCCCGGTCACGGACACGACGCCGGTCGTCACGCTCCGCGAGGGTGGGACGCCGCTCGTCCCGGCGCAGGTCCTCTCCGAGCGCACGGGCTGCGAAGTACACCTCAAGGTCGAGGGCGCCAACCCCACCGGGTCCTTCAAGGACCGCGGGATGACCATGGCGATCACCAAGGCCAAGGAGGAGGGCGCGCAGGCCGTCATCTGCGCCTCCACCGGCAACACGTCCGCCTCGGCCGCCGCGTACGCGGTCCGCGCCGGGATGGTCTGCGCCGTCCTCGTGCCGCAGGGCAAGATCGCGCTCGGCAAGATGGGCCAGGCCCTGGTCTACGGCTCGAAGATCCTCCAGGTCGACGGAAACTTCGACGACTGCCTCAACCTGGCCCGCAGTCTTTCCGAGAACTACCCGGTGGCGCTGGTCAATTCGGTCAACCCGTACCGGATCGAGGGCCAGAAGACCGCGTCCTTCGAGATCGTCGACGCGCTCGGCGACGCCCCCGACATCCATGTGCTGCCCGTCGGCAACGCCGGCAACATCACGGCGTACTGGAAGGGGTACAAGGAGTATGCGGCGGACGGCATGTCCTCCCGTACGCCCCGGATGTGGGGCTTCCAGGCGTCCGGCTCCGCGCCGATCGTGCGCGGCGAGATCGTCAAGGACCCGTCGACGATCGCCACCGCGATCCGGATCGGCAACCCGGCCTCCTGGACGCAGGCGCTCGCCGCGCGCGAGGAGTCGGGCGGCTTCATCGACGAGGTGACGGACCGTGAGATCCTGCGCGCCTACCGGCTGTTGGCGTCCCAGGAGGGCGTCTTCGTCGAGCCCGCCTCCGCCGCGTCCGTCGCCGGTCTGCTGAAGGCGGTCGAGCAGGGCAAGGTCGACCGCGGCCAGAAGATCGTGTGCACGGTCACGGGCAACGGCCTCAAGGACCCCGACTGGGCGGTCGCCGGAGCGCCCCAGCCGGTCACCGTCCCGGTCGACGCCGCGGCGGCGGCCGAGCGCCTCGGCCTGGCGTAACGGTCCTGCGGCCGGTCGCCCACCGGGAAGTGCGCCGCTCGCCCACCGGGAAACGCCCCGGTCGGACACCGGGAAGTGCGCAACCCGGGCAACGCCACACGTAGGGGCACAGGAGGCTCGCGACACGCATCGTGCGCCTCCTGTGCGCCCTATGTCGCAGGTGAACTTTCCTTCGATAGGGTGTACCCGAACCCGGCCCGGCCGCATATGCGCGGTGTCGTTGCCGTCGCGGTGTTTCCGCCGCCGAGGCCCACGGGTATCCCTGCCTCTCGAACCCATCTTGTACATCCCGCAGTTCAGAACCAAGGAGAGTCGTCGAGCGATGGCCGGTCCAGCGTTCCGCGCCGCCGCCGTCCGGGTGCGCGTCCCCGCAACCAGCGCCAACCTCGGTCCGGGCTTCGACGCCCTCGGGCTGTCGCTCGGTCTGTACGACGACGTGGTCGTCCGGGTCGCGGACTCCGGTCTGCACATCGACATCGCCGGTGAGGGCGCGTCGACCCTGCCCCGCGACGAGAACCACCTGCTCGTACGGGCGCTGCGCACGGCGTTCGACCTGCTCGGCGGGCAGCCGCGCGGCCTCGAGGTCGTCTGCGCCAACCGCATTCCGCACGGCCGCGGCCTCGGCTCCTCCTCCGCCGCCATCTGCGCCGGCATCGTCGCCGCGCGCGCCGTGACGATAGGCGGCGACGCGAAGCTCGACGACGCGGCACTGCTCGAGCTCGCCACCGAGATCGAGGGGCACCCGGACAACGTCGCGGCCTGCCTGCTCGGCGGTTTCACCCTCGCCTGGACCGAATCGGGAGCGGCGCGCGCGATCAGGATGGATCCCGCCGACTCCGTCGTTCCGGTGGTCTTCGTCCCCAGCAATCCGGTGCTCACCGAGACGGCCCGCGGACTGCTGCCGCGCACCGTCCCGCATGTCGACGCCGCCGCCAACGCCGGCCGGGCCGCCCTCCTCGTCGAGGCCCTGACCAGGCGTCCCGAACTGCTGCTGCCCGCCACGGAGGACCGTCTCCACCAGGAGTACCGGGCCCCGGCGATGCCGCAGAGCGTCGATCTGGTGAACCGACTGCGCGCCGACGGCATCCCCGCGGTCATCTCCGGCGCGGGCCCCACGGTGCTCGCGCTGGCCGAGGACAGTGCGGCCGACAAGGTCGCACGGCTGGCGGGCGAGGGCTGGGCGGCCAACCGGCTCGCCTTCGACGCCGCGGGTGCGAGCGTGCTGCCGCTCGCGCCCTGAAGGGACACACCATCGCCACGATTGCCGGTGAGAGAGAGGGGGAATGTTTGTTGGAGCCGGTAGTGTTAACCTCAAGTCAGCAGCCGTCGTCTACGCGACGCGGTGCTTTGCGTCCCCCATCGGGACCACCATTCTTCCGGGAGCCTCCCCAACTGCCTGAGCAGCCTGCCTGAGCAGTTTCGAGCACGCTCCGGAACCGGCACGACACCCCTCGCTTTTCCAGGAGTGGGCCGAGCAGGGGGACCTCGAGCCGGGCCTTGCACGTATGCATGTATCTCTCCGCCGTCAATTTCCCGGCGGGACCACCGCTCCGGCACGGTCCACACCCAGGACCAACAGCCGGACAGCACAACCGGTCGCCGAGCCAGAAGGCCGACGTCCGCTCCAGGGAAGGACCCTTCGTGAGCGACACCACCGATCTGATGGGCGTGAGTGCCGACAACAACGTCGACAACACAGCGTCCGCCGCAGGTGCTGCCTCCGGCACCACCTCACGGCGCCGCCGCTCCGGCACCGGCCTCGACGGCATGGTCCTGGCCGAGCTGCAGCAGGTCGCGTCCGGCCTCGGCATCAGGGGCACCGCGCGTATGCGCAAGAGCCAGCTGATCGAGGTCATCAAGGAGACGCAGGCCGCAGGGACCTCCCCGGCGAAGAGCGCCGAAGAGGGCACCGACGCCGCGGCCAAGCCGAAGCGCCGCGCCACCTCCAAGGCCCGTACGGGTGACGAAGCCGCTGCTCCCGCCGCCGAGAAGGCGCAGCCCGCCGAGAAGGCCGGCAAGTCCGACAAGGCCGAGAAGGCCGTCGCGCAGCAGCAGATCGACATTCCGGGACAGCCGGCCGGAGGCCCCTCCCAGGCCGCGGGCTCTGGGGGAGACGACCAGCCGGCCGGTGAGCGCCGCCGTCGTCGCGCCACCGCGCAGGCGGGCAGCCCCGACGCCCGTACCGAGACCCGTGGCAACACCGCCGTCGACGTCAAGACCGATGTCAAGGCGGACGTGAAGACCGACACCAGGGCCGACGCGCAGCCCGAGGCCAACGCCGAGACCGCCGTCGACACCGCAGAGGGCCGCCGCGACCGCGGTCAGCGCGGGGACCGCGGCGAGCGTGGCGACCGCGGGGACCGTGGCGAGCGCGGTGAGCGCCGTGAGCGCCAGCGTGACCGCCGGGGCAAGGGCGACGACCAGCAGCAGCAGGGCGGCGGCGGCCAGCGCCAGCAGCGCCAGGGCGGGCCGCAGAACACGGGCCCGCAGGACGACTTCGACGAGGACGGTAGCGGCCGTCGTGGCCGTCGCGGCCGCTACCGCGACCGCCGTGGCCGCCGTGGCCGTGACGACTTCCAGGCCGGCGAGCCGCAGGTCTCCGACGACGACGTCCTGATCCCGGTCGCGGGCATCCTGGACATCCTCGACAACTACGCGTTCATCCGGACCTCCGGCTACCTGCCCGGCCCGAACGACGTGTACGTCTCCCTCGCCCAGGTCCGCAAGAACGGCCTGCGCAAGGGCGACCACGTCACCGGCGCCGTGCGCCAGCCGAAGGACGGCGAGCGCCGCGAGAAGTTCAACGCGCTGGTGCGCCTGGACTCGCAGAACGGCATGGCGCCCGACTCGGGCCGCGGCCGCCCCGAGTTCAACAAGCTGACCCCGCTGTACCCGCAGGACCGGCTGCGCCTCGAGAGCGACCCGGGCGTGCTGACGACCCGGATCATCGACCTCGTGTCGCCGATCGGCAAGGGCCAGCGAGGCCTGATCGTGGCCCCGCCGAAGACCGGCAAGACCATGATCATGCAGGCGGTCGCCAACGCGATCACCACCAACAACCCCGAGTGCCACCTGATGGTCGTCCTGGTCGACGAGCGTCCGGAAGAGGTCACCGACATGCAGCGGTCGGTGAAGGGCGAGGTCATCTCCTCGACCTTCGACCGTCCCGCCGAGGACCACACCACCGTCGCCGAGCTGGCCATCGAGCGGGCCAAGCGCCTCGTCGAGCTGGGTCACGACGTGGTCGTCCTGCTGGACTCGATCACCCGCCTCGGCCGTGCGTACAACCTGGCGGCCCCGGCCTCCGGCCGCATCCTGTCCGGTGGTGTCGACTCGACCGCGCTCTACCCGCCGAAGCGCTTCTTCGGCGCCGCGCGCAACATCGAGGACGGCGGCTCGCTGACCATCCTGGCCACCGCGCTGGTCGACACCGGCTCGCGGATGGACGAGGTGATCTTCGAGGAGTTCAAGGGCACCGGCAACATGGAGCTCAAGCTCGACCGGAAGCTCGCCGACAAGCGCATCTTCCCGGCGGTGGACGTCGACGCGTCCGGCACCCGTAAGGAAGAGATCCTGCTCGGCAGCGACGAGCTCGCCGTCACCTGGAAGCTGCGCCGTGTGCTGCACGCACTCGACCAGCAGCAGGCGATCGAGCTGCTGCTCGACAAGATGAAGCAGACGAAGTCGAACGGCGAGTTCCTGCTGCAGATCCAGAAGACGACTCCGTCCGCCGGCAACGGCAACGACTGAGAGAGCTTCACCACAGCCGTCGGGCCCCGAGAGGGCCCGGCGCGGGCTCCCGGGGCCACCGGCTCCACCGGCTGAAGACGCTGGTGGGGCGGGGGAACCGGAGCCGGGGAACGGTCCGTCGGGCCCACCGTGCGTTGCGCGGTGGGCCTGACGCGTTTCTCAAGGTCCTCTCATCCGGCCGTGCGACGCTTCTCGCTGCTCCGACGTGCGGACGACCTTCGACACCGGACGACCTTCGACGTCCGGGCGTCCACCGCCGAACCGCGCCTGAGCACCGCCGGCGCGGGTAACCGAGTAGTGAGAGCCGAGGAGAGCATGAGCGAGCAGAGCAGCGGCGGCCGAATACGCGGCCGCGGGAAGCCCGCCAAGGCGCGCCGGGCATGGACGTTCGTCGCCTGGATCGCGGCCGCCCTGGTGGTCGTCGGCGGCTCCGGGCTGGGTCTGCTCTGGTTCAAGCTCAACGGGAACCTGCAGGGCGTCGACATCAACCGCGTCCTCGGCGAGGACCGGCCGAAGAACGTCGACAACGGCTCCATGGACATCCTCGTCCTCGGCTCCGACTCGCGGGCCGGCGCGAACTCCGAGTACGGCGCCGACGAGGGCGCCGCCCGCTCCGACACCGCGATGGTCGTCCACGTGTACCAGGGCCACAAGACGGCGAGCGTCGTCTCCGTACCGCGCGACACCTTGATCGAGCGGCCCGTGTGCACGGACCGTGAGGGCGCAGAAGTCCCGGGTGAGCGGCGGGCGATGTTCAACACCGCGTACGAGGTCGGCGGCCCCGCCTGCGCCGTCAAGACCGTCGAGGCGATGTCGGGCATCCGCATGGACCACTACATCGAGGTCGACTTCACCGGCTTCACGCAGCTCGTCGACGAGCTCGGCGGCGTCGACATCACCACGACCCGGCCGATCAACGACAGCAAGAGCCGGCTCGACCTGCCGCCCGGCACCCACACCCTGGACGGCGAGCAGGCCCTCGGTCTCGTCCGCACCCGGGGGAGCGTCGGCGACGGCAGCGACCTGGGGCGCATCCAGCTCCAGCAGGCGTTCATGAAGGCGTTCATCGAGCAGGTCAAGGACGTCGGGGTGTTCAGCAGCCCGAAGAAGCTCCTCGACCTCTCCGACGCGGCCACGAAGGCGATCACGCCCGACTCCGAGCTGGACTCGGTGAACGAGCTGATGGGCTTCGCCAGGGGGCTGGGCTCCCTCGGCGCCGAGGACGTCCACATGGTCACCATGCCGGTGCGCTACGACCTCGACGACCCGAACCGGGTCGTCCCCGTCGAGAGCGGCGCCCGCCAGGTGTGGAGCGCGCTCAAGCAGGACCGGCCGATCCCGGCCTCCGCGCTCACGGACTCGGCGGGCGACAAGGGCGACGCCGCGTCCGTCGTCGGGACCGCCGGCCGCACCGCGGGGCAGGGAGCCGGGCAGGGTTCGTAGGCCGGGGGAGCGGGAGGGCGCCGCCAGGGCCCAGGTCGTACCCACTCCGGCCGCGAGGAATACTCCCGCCCCCACCCCGGTTTTGGGAGATACGGCCTGTCCTGGCAGACTGGTACGTCGGCCCCGGTTCACGTACGAGCATCCCGCACGTACGACCCGGCGCCCTCCCGAAACTAGGAGACACCTTGAAGCGCGACATCCACCCCGAGTACGTCGAGACCCAGGTCAGCTGCACCTGCGGTGCGTCGTTCACCACCCGCAGCACCATCGAGAGCGGCAGCGTCCGCGCCGAGGTCTGTTCCGAGTGCCACCCGTTCTACACGGGCAAGCAGAAGATCCTCGACACCGGTGGCCGTGTGGCCCGCTTCGAGGCCCGCTTCGGCAAGGCTGCCGGCAACAAGTAGCGAGCCACTGCGCCGGTCTTTGGCCGCCCTCTCCCGGGTGGCCGAGACCGGCGCTTTGTCCGTTCTGCGCACCCACTCCGCGCAGTCACCGCAGCCATACCGCAGCCACCCTTCGCGTACGAAACCAGGAGCCCCCGATGTTCGAGGCGGTCGAGGAACTGATCGGCGAGCACGCCGATCTGGAGAACAAGCTCGCCGACCCTTCGGTCCACGCCGACCAGGGGAACGCGCGCAAGCTCAACAAGCGTTACGCGGAGCTGACCCCGATCGTCGGCACGTACCGCTCCTGGAAGCAGACCGGTGACGACATCGCCACGGCGCGTGAATTCGCCCAGACCGACCCGGACTTCGCCGCCGAGGTGAAGGAGCTGGAGAAGGAGCGCGAGGCGCTCACCGAGAAGCTGCGGCTGCTGCTCGTGCCGCGCGACCCCAGCGACGACAAGGACGTCATCCTCGAGGTCAAGGCCGGCGCGGGCGGCGACGAGTCCGCCCTGTTCGCCGGTGACCTGCTGCGGATGTATCTGCGCTACGCGGAGCGCGTCGGCTGGAAGACCGAGATCATCGACGCGACCGAGTCCGAGCTCGGCGGCTACAAGGACGTCCAGGTCGCGGTCAAGACCAAGGGCGGCCAGGGTGCCACCGAGCCCGGACAGGGCGTCTGGGCACGGCTGAAGTACGAGGGCGGGGTGCACCGCGTCCAGCGGGTGCCCGCCACCGAGTCCCAGGGCCGTATCCACACCTCCGCGGCCGGTGTGCTCGTCACGCCGGAGGCCGAGGAGATCGACGTCGAGATCCACGCCAACGACCTGCGCGTGGACGTCTACCGCTCGTCGGGCCCCGGCGGCCAGTCCGTCAACACCACCGACTCCGCCGTCCGCATCACGCACCTGCCGACCGGCATCGTCGCCTCTTGCCAGAACGAGAAGAGCCAGCTCCAGAACAAGGAGCAGGCCATGCGTATTCTGCGTTCCAGGCTGCTCGCCGCGGCCCAGGAGGAGGCCGAGTCCAAGGCCGCGGACGCCCGCCGCAGCCAGGTACGGACGGTCGACCGGTCGGAGAAGATCCGGACGTACAACTTCCCGGAAAACCGGATCTCGGACCACCGGGTCGGTTTCAAGGCGTACAACTTGGACCAGGTGCTCGACGGGGAGCTGGACGCCGTGATCCAGGCGTGCGTCGACGCGGACTCCGCCGCCAAGCTCGCGGCCGCGCAGTAGCGCGCGACGGGTCTGCACACGGTCCGCACGAGCGTCACAGGAAGGGTAGGCGCGTGAACCTGTTGCTTGCCGAGGTGGCCCAGGCCACCCAGCGGCTGGCCGACGCCGGCGTGCCGTCTCCGCGTTTCGACGCGGAGGAGCTCGCCGCGTTCGTGCACGGCGTGAAGCGTGGAGAGCTCCACAACGTCAAGGACGCGGACTTCGACGCCCGCTACTGGGAGGCCGTCGCCCGCCGCGAGGCCCGTGAGCCGCTCCAGCACATCACCGGCCGTGCCTTCTTCCGCTACCTGGAACTCCAGGTCGGCCCCGGCGTCTTCGTCCCCCGCCCCGAGACCGAGTCGGTCGTGGGCTGGGCGATAGAGGCCGTACGCGCCATGGACGTCGTGGAGCCGCTCATCGTCGACCTGTGCTCCGGCTCCGGCGCCATCGCGCTCGCCATGGCCCAGGAGGTCCCGCGCTCGCGCGTGCACGCCGTGGAGCTGTCGGAGGACGCCCTGAAGTGGACCCGGAAGAACGCCGAGGGGTCCAGGGTCGTCGTCCACCAGGGCGACGCCCTCACGGCGCTGCCCGAGCTCGACGGCCAGGTCGACCTGGTGATCTCCAACCCGCCGTACATCCCGCTCACCGAGTGGGAGTACGTCGCGCCCGAGGCCCGCGACCACGACCCGCAGATGGCCCTGTTCTCCGGCGAGGACGGCCTGGACACCATCCGCGGCATCGAACGCACCGCGCACCGGCTGCTGAGGCCCGGCGGTCTCGTCGTCATCGAGCACGCCGACACCCAGGGCGGCCAGGTGCCGTGGATCTTCAACGAGGAATCCGGCTGGGCGGACGCGGCCGACCACCCCGACCTGAACAAGCGGCCGCGGTTCGCCACCGCCCGCAAGGCCATGCCATGACCAAGCACTTGACGAAGTACGTGTACGAGGAGGCCCGCTGATGGCTCGGCGATACGACTGCAACGATGCGACGGATCGCACCACCGGCCTGCGCGAGGCCGCGTCGGCCGTCCGCCGCGGCGAGCTCGTCGTGCTGCCCACCGACACGGTGTACGGGATCGGCGCCGACGCCTTCACCTCCGAGGCCGTCGCCGACCTGCTCGACGCCAAGGGGCGCGGCCGCAACATGCCCACCCCCGTCCTCATCGGCTCCCCGAACACCCTGCACGGGCTGGTCACCGACTTCTCCGAGCAGGCGTGGGAGCTCGTCGACGCCTTCTGGCCCGGCGCGCTGACCCTGGTCGCCAAGCACCAGCCGTCGCTGCAGTGGGACCTCGGCGACACCCGCGGCACCGTCGCGATCCGGATGCCGCTGCACCCCGTCGCGATCGAACTCCTCACCGAGGTCGGCCCGATGGCCGTCTCCAGCGCCAACCTGACGGGACACCCCTCGCCCGAGGACTGCGACGCCGCGCAGGAGATGCTCGGCGACTCCGTCTCCGTCTACCTCGACGGCGGTCCCACCCCCGGCATCGTGCCGTCGTCGATCGTCGACGTCACCGGCAAGGTCCCGGTGCTGCTGCGGGAGGGAGCCCTCTCCGCGGACGAGCTGCGCAAGGTGGTACCAGACCTCGAGGTGGCCAATTGACCGCCCCGCAGGGGCGTGGCATAGCGGAAACCAGCAGTACGGGCAGTACGGCGTCGACCTTCCGCATCCTCCACGTCAGCACCGGCAACGTCTGCCGCTCGCCGATCACCGAGCGGCTGACCCGCCATGCCCTGAGCGACCGCCTCGGCGATCCCCTCACGGGCGGTCTGATCGTGGAGAGCGCCGGCACGTGGGGCCACGAGGGCGCCCCGATGGAGGCCAACGCCGAGGTCGTCCTCGCCGACTTCGGCGCGGACGCGACGGGGTTCGTGGGGCGCGAGCTCCTCGACGAGCACGTCATCCGCGCGGACCTGGTCCTCACGGCGACCCGCGACCACCGGGCGCAGGTCATCTCCATGGGCCACTCGGCGGGCCTGCGGACCTTCACGCTCAAGGAGTTCACCCGCCTCGTCCGCGCCATAGACCCGGCGACGCTCCCCGATCCCCGGGACGAGGGCGTAGTCGAACGCGCCCGTGCGCTGGTGCGGGCCGCGGCGGCGCTACGCGGGTGGCTTCTGGCGCCCAGCCCCGACGCGGACGAGGTCTTCGATCCGTACGGGGCGCCGATCACGTTCTTCCGCTCGATCGGCGACGAGATCCACCAGGCCCTGGACCCGGTCGTCACCGCCCTGACGGGCGTCCCGACCCGCCGCTGACGCCCCCGCCGTCCGCCGGTCTCGCCGGGGCGCTGCCCCCGGGGCCCCCGCGCCTCAATCGCCGGCGAGGCTGGAGTTGCCCCAGCCGGCGGGGCCGGATGTGCCCGGCAACTCAAGCCCTGCCCGCCCGCCGCGCGGCGGACCCGTTCGCGCGCATACACCGCGCGCCCCGCCCCGCCCGGTCCTACATTGGAGTGGCCGCACAGGCCCGAGGACCCGGAGCCGTCATGTCCGTAACACCTCCACGTGAAGCGCCCGCCCACGCCCCCGCCCTCGACGCGCTGCGCCGCCAGGACCCCCAGATCGCGGACATCCTCTTCGGCGAGGCGCAGCGGCAGGCCACCACGCTGCAGCTGATCGCCGCGGAGAACTTCACCTCGCCCGCGGTCCTCGCCGCCCTCGGCTCGCCGCTCGCGAACAAGTACGCGGAGGGCTATCCCGGCGCCCGCCACCACGGCGGCTGCGAGCTCGTCGACGCCGCCGAGCGCATCGCGATCGAGCGGGCCACCGCGCTCTTCGGCGCGGCCCACGCGAACGTGCAGCCCCACTCCGGCTCGTCCGCCGTCCTCGCGGCGTACGCCGCCCTGCTGCGCCCCGGTGACACCGTGCTCGCCATGGGGCTGCCGTACGGCGGTCACCTCACCCACGGCTCGCCCGCGAACTTCTCCGGCCGCTGGTTCGACTTCGTCGGGTACGGCGTCGACGCCGAGTCCGGGCTGATCGACTACGACCAGGTGCGCGTCCTGGCCCGCCGGCACCGGCCGAAGGCGATCGTCTGCGGGTCGATCTCGTACCCGCGGCACCCGGACTACGAGCGGTTCCGCGACATCGCGGACGAGGCCGGCGCGTATCTGATCGCGGACGCCGCGCATCCGATCGGACTGGTCGCCGGCGGCGCCGCGCCGAATCCGGTGCCGTACGCGGATGTGGTGTGCGCCACTACGCACAAGGTGCTGCGCGGTCCGCGGGGCGGGATGATCCTGTGCGGTGCGGAGCTGGCGGAGCGCATCGACCGGGCGGTGTTCCCGTTCACGCAGGGCGGCGCCCAGATGCACACGATCGCCGCGAAGGCCGTCGCGTTCGGCGAGGCGGCGACGCCGGCGTTCACCGCGTACGCGCACCAGGTGGTCGCCAACGCGCGGGAGCTGGCGGCGGCCCTCGCGGCCGAGGGGCTGACCGTCCTGACGGACGGCACGGACACCCACATCATCGGCGCCGACCCGGCACCACTGGGCGTCGAGGGCAGGGCGGCCCGCGGCCGGCTGGCCGCGGCGGGCATGGTGCTCGACACCTGTGCGCTGCCGTACGGGGACGGCCGCGGCATCCGGCTGGGCACCGCCGCGGTGACCACGCAGGGTATGGGCCGCCCGGCGATGGGCCGGATCGCGGCCCTGTTCACGGCGGCGCTGCGGGACGAATCCGCGGCGCGCGACATCCGCGCGAAGGTGGCGGAACTGGTCGCGGGACACCCGCCGTTTCCCGGGTAGCCGCATTGGTGTGCTCTTCCTGTGCAACCATCGCGGGCCGGCGCATGTCCTCAAGCATGTGGCCACCACAGCTAAGGTGTGGGGCTGAGATGGCCAGCGATTCCTGTGGGGCAGCCCGTGCGTGATTACCTGCTGACGCTATGTGTCACGGCCGCGGTGACGTATCTGCTCACCGGGCCGGTGAGGAAGTTCGCCATCGCCAGTGGCGCGATGCCGGAGATCCGTGCGCGCGACGTGCACCGCGAACCGACGCCGAGGCTCGGCGGGATCGCGATGTTCTTCGGTCTGTGCGCCGGACTGCTGGTCGCGGACCATCTGGAGAACCTGAACAGCGTCTTCGAGCTGTCGAACGAACCGAGGGCTCTGCTGTCCGGCGCCGCCCTGATCTGGATCATCGGCGTCCTGGACGACAAGTTCGAGATCGACGCCCTGATCAAGCTGGGCGGCCAGATGATCGCCGCCGGCGTCATGGTGGTCCAGGGTCTGACGATCCTGTGGATCCCGGTGCCCGGCGTGGGCACGGTCTCGCTGACGAGCTGGCAGGGGACGCTCCTCACGGTCGCCCTGGTCGTCATCACCATCAACGCGGTCAACTTCGTCGACGGCCTGGACGGTCTCGCGGCGGGCATGGTGTGCATCGCCGCGGCGGCGTTCTTCATCTACGCGTACCGGATCTGGGTCAGTTACGGCATCGAGGCCGCCGCCCCCGCCAGCCTGTTCACCGCGATCCTGATGGGCATGTGCCTGGGCTTCCTGCCCCACAACATGCATCCCGCGCGGATCTTCATGGGCGACTCGGGCTCGATGCTCATCGGCCTGGTGCTCGCCGCGGCGGCGATCTCGGTGACGGGCCAGGTCGACATGGACGCCATGCGGATCCACGAGGGCGGCACGCGCGAGGCGACGCACGCGGCGCTGCCGGTCTTCATCCCGCTGCTGCTGCCATTCACGATCATCGCCATCCCGGTCGCGGACCTGCTGCTGGCGATCGTCCGCCGTACCTGGAAGGGCCAGTCGCCGTTCGCCGCGGACCGCGGTCATCTGCACCACCGGCTCCTGGAGATCGGCCACTCACACAGCCGGGCCGTACTGATCATGTACTTCTGGTCGGCGCTGATCGCCTTCGGCGTCGTGGCGTACTCGGTGCACTCGGTGATCTGGATCGTGTTCGTCGTCGTCGGGCTGAGCGCGGTCGGCCTCGTGCTGCTGCTCCTGCCGCGCTTCACCCCGCGCGCCCCCGGCTGGGCGGAGAACTTCGTCCCGCCCCGCTACCGTCGCAGCCGCCGGGCGCGGCAGGCGGCCGAGCAGCCCGAGGCGGCGTCCGGCGCGGAGGAGCCGCGGGTGCCGGTCGGGGTGGGCGTCAGCGGTGTCAACGGCGCGACGGCCGTCGGAGTGCGCTCCCGCTTCCCTGACCGGGACCGCGCGGGCTCCCGCCGCTGATCCGCGGCCGGCCCGCCCGTACCCCCAAAGAGGCACGTCCGTCGCGGTTGGCTGACGCGGAGCGGACAGAACGTCGCATTACCACGCGAAACCCTGGGCTGTCGTGCACACACGGGCGCGTTCACTCTCATGTGTGAGAGTTGGCACACCACTGGGTAAAGACCTCATCAAATAGTTTGTGATACCGTTCACGAGACCCGGAGACAGCGCCGAAGGGCCGTAGTGCGACGGTCCGTTGGCCCCCGAGGCCCATCTCGGGACCGGGCATACGCTCGTCCATGACGACACCACTTTGCCCCCACCAGCAAGCGGAGATGCCGCCATGCCGTCCACCGACGCACGCACCCTTGTTCATGCCGCCGTACCCACCGCAGCCGCCGGCGCTGTTGCCGCCGTCGTCAGCGCCGTGGTCGCGGGTGGCAAGGGCGCGATCGGGGCGATCGTGGCCACGCTGGTGGTGATCCTCTTCATGGGCATCGGGCTGTACGTCCTGCAGCGCGTGGCGAAGTCGCTGCCGCAGCTGTTCCAGGCGATGGGTCTGATGCTCTATACGGCGCAGTTGCTGTTGCTGTTCATCTTTGTTGCGATGTTCAAGAACACGACGTTGTTCAACCCCAAGGCCTTTGCCATCACGCTGGTCGCACTGACCCTCGTCTGGATCGGTGCGCAGACCCGCGCACACATGAAGGCCAAGATCCTTTACGTCGAACCCGACTCCTCGACCGGCGGCAAGCCCGGAAACAAGGGGCCGTCGTCGTGAGGGGTAGGGCCGGTATAAGGGCGAGTTCGGGATCCTGCTATCGTCCGGTGCCAACTGCGGCATCGCGGGCGCGGGCATCTGAGCTGACGCCTGCTTATTCGCGAGGCTTGATGCCCCACTGCCGCCCCACCATTCGAAACACCAGTCCAGTGCCGACCCGCGGCTGTGTGCCGCGCCGACACAACGAGGTTGCCGTACCTATGCGCCACGCTGAAGGAGCCCGCGGTGAGTGCTGACCCGACGCAGGTGCTCGCCTTCGAGACCGACTGCCACATCTTTGACGGTTGTGGCTTTCCGGCACCGGGCCTGCACTCGTTCCTGTTCGAGCCGCTCTGGGGCGACGGGGACAGCAATCTGTACTTCAACAAGACGATGCTTCTGGCGCTCCTGGGCTCCGTCATCATCGTCGGGTTTTTCTGGGCTGCCTTCCGCAACCCGAAGGTCGTCCCGGGCAAGCTGCAGATGGTCGCCGAGTCCGGTTACGACTTCATCCGCCGCGGTGTCGTCTACGAGACGATCGGCAAGCGTGAGGGCGAGAAGTACGTCCCCTTCGTGGTCGCGCTGTTCTTCTTCGTCTGGATGATGAACCTCTGGTCGATCATTCCGGTTGCGCAGTTCCCGGTGACGTCGATCATCGCGTACCCGATGGTGCTGGCCCTGCTGGTCTACATCACCTGGGTCAGCCTCACGTTCAAGCGCCACGGTTTTGTCGGAGCGTTCAAGAACTTCACCGGCTTCGACAAGTCGCTCGGCCCCGTGGCTTACCTGGCCGCGACGATCGAACTCTTCTCGAACCTCCTGGTCCGTCCCTTCACGCACGCCGTGCGACTCTTCGCGAACATGTTCGCGGGTCACACTCTGCTGCTGCTCTTCACGATCGCCAGCTGGTACCTGCTGAACGGCATCGGGATCGCCTACGCCGGCGTCTCGTTCGTGATGGTCATTGTGATGACGGCCTTCGAGCTCTTCATCCAGGCAGTTCAGGCCTATGTCTTCGTGCTCCTGACCTGCACCTACATCCAGGGCGCGCTCGCCGAGCACCACTGAGCCCCCTCGCTGTCCCAATCGTCCGGTGGCCAACCCCCGCCGGTCCGTAAAGAGAAGGAAGAACTGGCATGTCCCAGACCCTTGCTGCCGTCACTGGTGACCTCGGCTCCGTCGGCTACGGCCTCGCGGCCATCGGCCCCGGCGTCGGCGTCGGCATCATCTTCGGTAACGGCACCCAGGCGCTCGCCCGTCAGCCCGAAGCTGCCGGTCTGATCCGCGCCAACCAGATTCTCGGCTTCGCCTTCTGTGAGGCCCTCGCCCTCATCGGTCTGGTCATGCCGTTCGTCTACTAGGACGAACTGCGACCAGTCGAACCGACGAAAGGCACTGATGTGAACCCCATGGTTCAGCTCGCGGCCGAGGGAGCGGAAAATCCGCTCATCCCGCCGATTCCCGAGCTCGTCATCGGCCTGATCGCCTTTGTCATCGTCTTCGGCTTCCTCGCCAAGAAGCTTCTCCCGAACATCAACAAGGTTCTGGAAGAGCGTCGCGAGGCGATCGAAGGCGGTATCGAGAAGGCCGATGCGGCCAAGACCGAGGCCGAGAGCGTCCTTGAGCAGTACAAGGCGCAGCTCGCCGAGGCCCGTCACGAGGCCGCTCGGCTGCGCCAGGAGGCGACCGAGCAGGGCACCGCGATCATCCAGGAGATGAAGGCGGAAGGCCAGCGGCAGCGTGAGGAAATCATCGCGGCCGGCCACGCCCAGATCGAGGCCGACCGCAAGGCCGCGGCCGCGGCGCTGCGTCAGGACGTGGGCAAGCTCGCCACCGACCTGGCCGGCAAGCTGGTCGGCGAGTCCCTCGAGGACCACGCCCGCCAGAGCCGCACCATCGACCGCTTCCTCGACTCGCTCGAGGACGGCGCTTCGAAGGCTGAGGCAACCCGATGAACGGAGCCAGCCGCGAGGCGCTGGCCGCCGCGCACGAGTCCCTCGACGCGCTGACCGACAACACGTCGGTCGACGTGGCGAAGCTCGCCGGTGAGCTGGCTGCCGTCACCACGCTGCTCGACCGTGAGGTGTCCCTGCGACGGGTCCTCACGGACCCGGCGCAGGCCGCCCAGGCCAAGGCCGAGCTGGCCGGACGCATCTTCGCCGGTCAGGTCGGCGGCGAGACCGCCGACCTGCTGAAGAGCATGGTCCGGTCCCGCTGGTCGCAGTCGCGCGACCTGGTCGACTCGCTCGAGGAGCTGGCGAACACCGCAGACCTCACGGCGGCCCAGCAGACCGGTGCGCTCGACAACGTCGAGGACGAGCTGTTCCGCTTCGGCCGGATCCTTTCGTCCAGCACCGAGCTGCGGTCGGCACTGACCAACCGGTCGGCCACGGTGGCCGCCAAGGGCGAGCTGCTGCGCAGCCTGCTCGGCGGCAAGGCCGACCCGGTCACCGAGCGTCTGATCGTCCGTCTCGTCACACAGCCGCGGGGACGTAGCCTGGAGTCGGGACTCGACTCCCTGTCCAAGCTCGCCGCGGCGCGGCGGGACCGGATGGTCGCCGTCGTCACCTCGGCGGTGCCGCTCTCCGAGGCGCAGAAGCAGCGTCTCGGAGCGGGTCTGGCGCGGATTTACGGCCGTGACATGCACCTCAACCTCGAAGTGGACCCGACGGTCCTCGGCGGGATCACGGTGCGGGTCGGCGACGAGATCATCAACGGCACCGTCGCGGAGCGTCTCGAAGAGGCGACCCGCCGGATGGCCGGCTGACGCGCGCAGCGCACCAAAAGAACGCAAGACCAGCGGCCCGGTTGGGCCGTGCAGAGAATGCAGAAGATTCCTGGGGGTCGGCCCCCAGACCCCCAAAGAAACTTCGGGCCCAACAAGGAGAGCAGGGAACCCAGATGGCGGAGCTCACGATCCGGCCGGAGGAGATCCGGGACGCGCTGGAGAACTTTGTCCAGTCGTACCAGCCGGACGCGGCCTCGCGCGAGGAGGTCGGCACGGTCAGCCTGGCCGGCGACGGTATCGCGAAGGTCGAGGGTCTTCCCTCGGCCATGGCGAACGAGCTGCTGAAGTTCGAGGACGGCACCCTCGGTCTCGCCCTCAACCTCGAGGAGCGCGAGATCGGCGCGATCGTCCTCGGCGAGTTCAACGGTATCGAGGAGGGTCAGCCGGTCACCCGCACCGGTGAGGTCCTCTCGGTCGGTGTCGGCGAGGGTTACCTCGGCCGTGTCGTCGACCCCCTCGGCAACCCGATCGACGGTCTCGGCGAGATCGCGACCGACGGTCGTCGCGCCCTCGAGCTGCAGGCCCCGGGCGTCATGGCCCGTAAGTCGGTGCACGAGCCGATGCAGACCGGTTACAAGGCCGTCGACGCCATGGTGCCGATCGGCCGCGGCCAGCGTCAGCTGGTCATCGGCGACCGCCAGACGGGCAAGACCGCCCTGGCCGTCGACACGATCATCAACCAGCGCGACAACTGGCGTTCCGGCGACCCGAAGAAGCAGGTCCGCTGCATCTACGTCGCCATCGGCCAGAAGGGCTCGACCATCGCGTCCGTGCGCGGCGCCCTGGAAGAGGCCGGCGCGCTCGAGTACACGACGATCGTCGCCGCCCCGGCGTCCGACCCGGCCGGCTTCAAGTACCTCGCCCCGTACACCGGCTCGGCCATCGGCCAGCACTGGATGTACGACGGCAAGCACGTCCTCATCATCTTCGACGACCTCTCGAAGCAGGCCGACGCCTACCGCGCCGTGTCCCTGCTGCTGCGCCGCCCGCCGGGCCGTGAGGCCTACCCGGGTGACGTCTTCTACCTGCACTCGCGTCTGCTGGAGCGCTGCGCCAAGCTCTCCGACGACATGGGCGCCGGTTCGATGACGGGTCTGCCCATCGTCGAGACCAAGGCGAACGACGTGTCGGCGTTCATCCCGACCAACGTCATCTCCATCACCGACGGTCAGTGCTTCCTGGAGTCCGACCTGTTCAACGCCGGTCAGCGGCCGGCCCTGAACGTCGGTATCTCGGTCTCCCGTGTGGGTGGTTCCGCCCAGCACAAGGCCATGAAGCAGGTCTCCGGCCGTCTGCGCGTGGACCTCGCCCAGTACCGCGAGCTGGAGGCGTTCGCCGCCTTCGGTTCCGACCTGGACGCGGCCTCCAAGGCTCAGATGGAGCGCGGCAAGCGCATGGTCGAGCTGCTGAAGCAGGGCCAGTACCAGCCGATGCCCGTCGAGGAGCAGGTCGTCTCCGTCTGGGCCGGTACCACCGGCAAGATGGACGACGTCCCGGTCGCCGACATCCGTCGCTTCGAGTCGGAGCTGCTGGAGCACCTGCGCCGTGAGCGCAAGGAGCTGCTGACCAGCATCGCCGAGGGCGGCAAGATGTCGGACGACACCCTCCAGTCCGTCGCTGACGCCATCGCCGCGTTCAAGAAGCAGTTCGAGACCTCGGACGGCAAGCTTCTGGGCGAGGACGCTCCGGTCAGCACCGCCAAGTAGACGACGGAAGGGACCTGACTCATGGGAGCCCAGCTCCGGGTCTACAAGCGTCGCATCAAATCCGTCACCGCGACCAAGAAGATCACCAAGGCGATGGAGATGATCGCCGCCTCGCGCATCGTCAAGGCGCAGCGCCAGGTGGCGGCCTCCACGCCGTACGCGACCGAGCTCACCCGTGCGGTGACCGCGGTGGCGACGGGGTCGACGACGAATCACGCCCTGACCACAGAGGCGGAGAACCCGACGCGGGCCGCGATCCTGCTCATCACGAGCGACCGCGGTCTGGCCGGCGGCTACTCCGCCAACGCCCTCAAGGCGGCCGAGCAGCTCACCGAGCGGCTCCGCGGCGAGGGCAAGGAGATCGACGCCTACATCGTCGGTCGCAAGGGTGTGTCGTACTACGGCTTCCGTGAGCGCAAGGTCACGGAGTCGTGGACGGGCTTCACCGACAACCCGACGTACGCGGACGCCAAGATGGTCGCGGCCCCGCTGATCGCGGCGATCGAGAAGGACACGGCCGAGGGTGGTGTGGACGAGCTCCACATCGTCTTCACCGAGTTCGTCTCGATGCTGACGCAGACACCGGTGCAGAACCGGCTGCTGCCCCTCAGCCTCGAGCAGGCGAAGGAGGAGACAGCCAAGAAGGACGAGATCCTTCCGCTGTTCGACTTCGAGCCGTCGGCCGAGGACGTCCTCGACGCCCTCCTGCCGCGCTACGTCGAGAGCCGGATCTACAACGCGCTGCTCCAGGCGGCTGCTTCCAAGCACGCCGCCACCCGCCGCGCGATGAAGTCGGCGACCGACAACGCCGGAGAGCTCATCAAGAGTCTCGGCCGGCTTGCCAACGCGGCCCGCCAGGCCGAAATCACCCAGGAAATCAGCGAGATCGTCGGTGGAGCCAGCGCCCTGGCCGACGCGACCGCGGGGAGTGACAAGTAATGACGACGACAGTTGAGACGGCCGCTGCCACGGGCCGCGTCGCCCGGGTCATCGGCCCGGTCGTCGACGTGGAGTTCCCCGTCGACGCAATGCCGGAGATCTACAACGCGCTGACCGTCCAGGTCGCCGACCCGGCCCTGGAGGGCGCGCTCAAGACGCTGACCCTCGAGGTCGCCCAGCACCTGGGCGACGGTGTGGTCCGTGCGATCTCGATGCAGCCCACCGACGGTCTGGTCCGCCAGGCCCCGGTGACCGACACGGGCAACGGCATCACCGTTCCCGTCGGTGACTTCACCAAGGGCAAGGTGTTCAACACGCTCGGTGAGGTGCTGAACGTCCCCGAGGAGAACGGCAACGCCACCGAGCGCTGGCCGATCCACCGCAAGGCCCCGAGCTTCGACCAGCTCGAGTCCAAGACCGAGATGTTCGAGACCGGCGTCAAGGTCATCGACCTTCTCACCCCGTACGTCAAGGGTGGAAAGATCGGTCTGTTCGGTGGTGCCGGTGTCGGCAAGACCGTGCTGATCCAGGAAATGATCTACCGCGTCGCCAACCTCCACGAGGGTGTGTCGGTGTTCGCGGGTGTCGGTGAGCGTACCCGTGAGGGCAACGACCTCATCGAGGAGATGAGCGAGTCGGGCGTCATCGACAAGACCGCTCTGGTCTTCGGTCAGATGGACGAGCCCCCGGGCACCCGTCTCCGTGTCGCCCTGGCCGGTCTGACCATGGCGGAGTACTTCCGCGATGTGCAGAAGCAGGACGTGCTCTTCTTCATCGACAACATCTTCCGGTACACCCAGGCCGGCTCCGAGGTGTCCACCCTGCTCGGCCGTATGCCGTCCGCGGTGGGTTACCAGCCGAACCTGGCCGACGAGATGGGTCTGCTGCAGGAGCGCATCACCTCGACGCGTGGCCACTCGATCACCTCGATGCAGGCGATCTACGTCCCCGCGGACGACCTGACCGACCCGGCCCCGGCCACCACCTTCGCCCACCTCGACGCGACGACGGTTCTTTCCCGTCCGATCTCCGAGAAGGGCATCTACCCGGCCGTGGACCCGCTGGACTCCACGTCCCGGATCCTGGACCCGCGCTACATCACGCAGGAGCACTACGACACCGCCACGCGTGTCAAGGGGATCCTGCAGAAGTACAAGGACCTCCAGGACATCATCGCGATTCTCGGTATCGACGAGCTGGGCGAGGAGGACAAGCTGGTTGTCCACCGTGCCCGTCGCGTGGAGCGTTTCCTGTCCCAGAACACCCACGTCGCCAAGCAGTTCACCGGCGTGGACGGCTCGGACGTGCCGCTCGACGAGTCGATCTCCGCGTTCAACGCGATCTGCAACGGTGAGTACGACCACTTCCCCGAGCAGGCGTTCTTCATGTGCGGTGGCATCGAGGACCTCAAGGCGAACGCCAAGGAACTCGGCGTCTCCTGAGCCGGCGACTCGGCTGAAGGGGGCGGGCGCGTCCCGCCCCCTTCGGTCCGCCTCTCGCTCCACCTCCGGGGGACCGATCCCCCGACCCCGGTCCTGTGCCGGGGGCGGGCCGGGACGCTTCCGCGTCCCGCGCCCCATTAGACTTATGACCCAACACCCGGCATGACCGCCGGGTGGTGACCCGAGGAGCCAACCTTGGCTGCTGAGCTGCACGTCGAGCTGGTCGCCGCGGACCGCAGTGTCTGGTCCGGCGAGGCCACCCTGGTCGTCGCGCGCACCACGTCCGGCGACATCGGCGTCATGCCCGGTCACCAGCCGCTGCTCGGTGTGCTGGAGTCGGGCCCGGTGACCATCCGTACGAGTGAGGGTGGAACTGTCGTCGCCGCGGTGCACGGCGGATTCCTCTCGTTCGCGGACAACAAGCTGTCGCTGCTGGCGGAGATCGCCGAGCTGTCGGACGAGATCGATGTCCAGCGCGCCGAGCGTGCGCTGGATCGCGCCAAGTCGGACACGGACGCCGCCGCCGAGCGGCGCGCCGACGTCCGTCTGCGTGCGGTGGCGGTGCGCTAGTCGCACCGACTCCGCGGATAGGTTTGTCCCTCAGCCGCGGCCGGCCCGATCTCCTTGGGCCGTGCCGCGGCTGAGGCGATGCGGGTGCACGTGATATTCGGTTACGGGACGATGCGAGGAGGTCGGTGGAGATGTTCCTCGCTCTGCTTGTGAGCGGTTGCGTTGTCGCCCTGGTGGTGGTCGGGCTGTTCGTCTTCGGACTGCGCAGGAGGCTGATCCAGCGGTCCGGCGGCACGTTCGACTGCAGCCTCCGCTGGAACATTCCGGAGGGGCAGGACGTCTCCGGCAAGGGCTGGGTGTACGGCGTCGCGCGCTACAACGGGGACCGGGTCGAGTGGTTCCGGATCTTCTCGTACGCCCCGCGCCCCCGCCGCGTCCTCGAGCGCTCGGCGATCGAGGTGCTGGCGCGCCGCACGCCCGAGGGCGAGGAGGAGCTGGCGCTGCCGGCCGGCGCGGTCGTGCTCGCGTGTCTGCACCGCGGGACGCGGCTGGAGCTGGCGATGAGCGAGGACGCGCTGACCGGTTTCCTCGCCTGGCTGGAGGCGGCGCCGCCCGGCCAACGAGTCAATGTGGCGTGAAGGGGCTGCTCGTTGGTTGGGGGTCCCCCCCGGACGGACTCTGGGGGAGGGTCAACGTGGCGTGACGACGCCCCGCTGGACCGGGTGGCACAGCCCCGCTGGACCGCGTGACGTTGCGCCGGGCCGTATGAGCGTGCATGACGAAGCCCGGGAGAGGTGACTCTCCCGGGCTTCGCCGTTTCAGTGGTCCCCGTGCTTACTGGAGGCCGCTGTTGATCGCGCCGACGAGCTCGCCGTTGGCGGTGTCACCGCTGAACTCCCAGAAGAACGCTCCGCCGAGTCCCTGGTTGTTCGCCCAGTTCATCTTGGAGGTGACGGTCGCCGGGGTGTCGTAGCTCCACCAGTTGGTGCCGCAGTGCGCGTACGCCGTGCCCGCGACGGTGCCGGTGGCCGGGCAGGTGTTCTTGAGGACCTTGTAGTCCTCGATGCCCGCCTCGTACGTGCCCTGGGCCGCGCCCGTGGCCGTGCCGCCCGGCGCGGACTGGGTCACACCGGTCCAGCCGCGTCCGTAGAAGCCGATGCCGAGCAGCAGCTTCGCCGACGGCACGCCCTTCGACTTGAACTTGGCGATCGCCTCGGCCGAGTTGAAGCCGGCCTGCGGGATGCCCGGGTACGAGCTGAGCGGCGAGTGCGGGGCGGTCGGACCGTCCTTGGCCCAGGCGCCGAAGAAGTCGTACGTCATCACGTTGTACCAGTCGAGGTACTGCGCGGCGCCGCCGTAGTCGGCCGCGTCGATCTTGCCGCCGTTGGTGGCGTCCGCCGTGACCGCCGCCGTGACCAGGTTGTTCGCACCGAACTTGGCGCGCATGGCCTGCATCATGTTCTTGAAGGCCGCCGGGCCGGAGGTGTCGCAGGTCAGACCGCAGGCGTTCGGGTACTCCCAGTCCAGGTCGATGCCGTCGAAGACATCGGCCCAGCGCGGGTCCTCCACCAGGTCGTAGCAGGACTGGGCGAAGGCTGCCGGGTTCTGCACGGCCTGGCCGAAGCCGCCGGACCAGGTCCAGCCGCCGAACGACCACAGCACCTTGATGTGCGGGTACTGCGCCTTGAGCTTGCGCAGCTGGTTGAAGTTGCCGCGCAGCGGCTGGTCCCAGGTGTCGGCCTTGCCGTCGACGCTCTGGTCCGCGGTGTACGCCTTGTCGTAGTCGGCGTAGGCGTCACCGATGGTGCACTTGCCGCCGCTGACGTTGCCGAAGGCGTAGTTGATGTGCGTGATCTTCGCGGCCGAGCCGGAGGTCACCAGGTTCTTGACGTGGTAGTTGCGCCCGTAGACGCCCCAGTTCGTGAAGTAGCCCAGCTTGACCTTGGAACCCGGGCCGGGGCCGCCGCCACCGTCGTCGCCGCCGGTGGTGCGGACCGCGACCGCGCCGCTGACCGCTCCGGTCTGGTCCGCGGTGTCGCGGGCCTGGACCGTGTACGAGTAGTCGGTGCCGGCCGTCAGGCCCGTGTTGGTGTACGTGGTGCCGGTGACCGTGGCGACCTTGGCGCCGTCGCGCAGGACGTCGTAGTTCTTGACGCCGTTGTCGTCGGTGGCCGCGCTCCAGCTCAGCTTCACCGAGGTGTCGGTGATGTCAGAGGCCGTGGGGGTGCCGGGGGCGGAGGGCGGATTGTCACCGGGGACGCTGCCGCCGTCGCAGGAGGCGCCGTTCAGCTTGCAGTTGGACGGCGAGCCGGTGCCGCTGCCGTTGAAGCCGAAGGAGACGGAGGCACCGGGGGAGAGCGTGCCGTTCCAGCCGCTGTTCTTGGCGGTCCAGTGGTCGCCGGAGTTGGTGACCGTGGCGTCCCAGGCGGAGGTGACCTTGGTGCCGGAGGGGAAGTCCCACTCGACCGCCCAGGAGTTGATCGTCGTGGTGCCGGTGTTCTTCACCGTCCACTTGCCCTCGAAACCGGTTCCCCAGTCGGAGGACTTGACGTACGTGGCGGTCGCCGAGGTGGCCGCCTGCGCCGGTGAGGCGAGGCCCACCATGGCGGCGAGAGGCAGGAGCAACGCGGTCAGGCCGGCGGTCGCCCTGGCTGTGAACCTCGGTCTCGTGCGGGGGGAAGGTGGCGCTTGAGTGCTCAAGGATGCTCCTCGAGTTGAGTGCGGACATGTCAGGGGTGGTCCATGCACTGGCGCACACCGCGTGGCTCGTCGCGGCATGCTGGGTGGAGATTAGGGTGGTCTGGACCAATCGTCAATAGGTCCAGACCAAAGGTGTTACCCACTGTTGTCCGGCGGTGCGTCAGACGCCCAACTCCTGAGCCAGCACCGCCGCTTGCACCCTGCTGCGCAGCTCCAGCTTCCCCAGCAACCGGCTGACGTGCGTCTTCACCGTGGCCTCCGCCATCGACAACCGCCCCGCGATCTCCGCGTTCGACAGCCCCTGGCCCAGGCACGACAGCACCTCGCGCTCCCGCCGCGTCAGCGCCTCCAGCACCGCGGGGTCCGCGGCGCCGGCGGACCGTACGGCCCGGGGCGCCGCGAACTCCGCGATCAGCCGCCGGGTCACGGCCGGGGCGATCAGCCCCTCACCGGCCGCCACCGTCCGTACCGCCCGCAGCAGATCGCCCGCCTCGGTGTTCTTCAGCAGAAAGCCGGCCGCCCCCGCCCGCAGCGCCCCGAAGACGTACTCGTCCAGGTCGAACGTGGTGAGCACCAGCACGTCGGCCAGCCCCTCCGCGACCACCTGGCGGGTCGCGGACACCCCGTCCAGCCGGGGCATCTGCACATCCATCAGCACCACGTCCGGGCGCAGTTCGCGGGCGAGCCGCACCGCCTCCTCGCCGTCGGCGGCCTCCCCGGCCACCTCGATGTCCGGCGCGCTCCCCAGGATCAGGACCAGTCCCGCCCGTACCGCGCTCTGGTCCTCCGCGACCAGCACCCGGATCGGGGGCGCGTCCCGCCCGGTGTCCGCTTCCGCCGTCATGCAGAGGGCTCCTCGTCGTTCACCACGGGCAGTACCGCCCGTACGCCCCAGATCTTCTCCGGCCCGCCGTCGGGGCCCGGGGCCGGGCCCGCCTCGAACGTCCCGTCCAGCAGCGCCACCCGTTCCTCCATGCCCACCAGCCCGGCGCCCGACCCCGGCGCGCGGGGCCCCGGGCGCCGGCCGAACGGGCTGGTCACCGTCACCCGCAGCGCACCGCCCGCCGGCCGGGAGACCTCGACGCGCACCTCGCCGGCCTCCGCGTGCTTGATCGCGTTGGTCAGCGACTCCTGGACGACGCGGTAGGCCGCGAGCTCCACCGGCGCCGGCAGCCGGGTGCCGCTCTCCCGGCCGTCGTGCAGGACGAAGCGCAGCCCGCTCTGCCGGCCGTTCGTCCGCGCCTGCTCCACCAGCGCGTCCAGACCGGCCAGGGTGGGCGCGGCGGCCGGCTCCATATCGCCGCTGCTGTCGCGCAGCAGCCCGATCAGCCGGCGCATCTCGGCGAGTCCCTCGACGCTGTTCTCCCGGATCACGGTCAGCGCCTGCCTGCTCGTCGCCCCGTCGTCCAGCGACAGCGCCGCCGTCGAGTGGATCGCGATCGCGGAGAGATGGCCCGCGACCAGGTCGTGCAGCTCCCGCGCCATCCGGGCGCGCTCGGCCGCGATCGCCTGGGTACGGTCCATCTCCGCCAGCAGCGCGGTCTGCTCGGCCCGCAGCCGCGCCGCGTTCGCCGCCTCGCGGTGGTTGCGCACGATGGCGCCGGTGGTGGCGGGACCGAACGACACCATCGCGGTCACCAGGCCGACCAGCAGGGCGACCGGCTCCCGCAGCCAGGCCAGGAAGCCGATCGTCACCGCGATGGTGATCATCCCGGTGGTGACCGGGATCCGGCGGGCCGACGCGGGGGTCCCGTAGACGACCGCGGCGTACACGATGTCCGCGAACATCAGGAGCGTCACGATGCTGCCCGGCGTGAACGGGTCCAGCACGAGCGCCGCGGTGCCGGCGAGCAGGGCCACGGCCGGTTTCGTCCGGCGCAGCAGCTCCAGCCCGGACATCGCCGCCAGCGGAAGCAGCGCCACCCAGGCCGGCAGCGGGGCCAGGTGCCCGTTGGTGTGGAGCCCGAGCGCCCACAGCAGCAGGCCCCCGAGCAGGCCGGCGGCCGCGATGAGCACGTCGTCACGGTGGGGGCGGGGGAACGTCACCCGACCATCAAACACGGCCGCGCAGCCCTGCCGCCTCGGCGTACGGGGTGAGCCCTCAGTACATCCAACGATGCAGTCCCACCTCGTCACCGCCGACGACGAATCCGTTCGCGCCGGGCGACACGCTGGAGCCGTACGAAGGGAGAGCTGTCGTGATCGTCACGCTGATCGTGATCTGCGAGATCGGCTTCTGGGTGCTGCTGGCCGCGGGTCTCGCCGTCCGCTACCTACTGAAGATGCCCCGCACCGGAGCCGCGCTGCTGCTGTGCGAGCCGCTGCTGGAGGTCGTGCTGCTTGTGGTCACGGCTATCGACCTCAAGAACGGCGCGGACCCGAGCTGGAAGCACGGCCTGGCCGCGCTGTACATCGGCTACACCGCCGGCCACGGACACCGCACCGTCAAGTGGCTCGACGGCCACGCCGCCCACCGCCTCGGCGGCGGCCCGCCCCCGCGGAAGCCGCCGCGCCACGGCATGGCCCGCGCCCGGCACGAGGGCAGAGTCTGGCTCGGCACCCTGGTGGCCGCGGCCGTCGCGACGGCTCTGCTGCAGATCGCGATCTGGTACGTGGGCGACGCGGGGCAGAGTCAGTCGCTGCGGGACTGGACGCACGGTGCGTGGCGCGTGGCCGGCATCCACGGCCTGATCGCGCTGACCTACGCGATCTGGCCGAAGAAGGCCCCGGCCCCCGAGCGCGAACCCGCCCGCGTCGAGCGTTAGCGCTCCCCGCCGGGCACCCACAGCACGTCCCCGACCTCCTTGTTCGCCACCCTGGCCAGGATGAACAGGAGGTCGGAGAGGCGGTTGAGGTACGTCGCCGTCAGCGCGTTCATCGTCTCGCCGTGCACCTCCATGGCCGCCCACGTCGAGCGCTCCGCGCGCCGTACGACGGTGCACGCCTGGTGCAGCAGCGCGGCGCCCGGCGTGCCGCCCGGAAGGATGAAGCTGCGCAGCTTCTCCAGCTGCTCCAGGAAGTGGTCGCAGTCGGCCTCCAGCTTGTCGACGTAGCTCTGCTCGACCCGCAGCGGCGGGTACTCCGGGTTCTCCACGACCGGTGTGGACAGGTCCGCGCCCACGTCGAAGAGGTCGTTCTGCACACGGACGAGGACCTTCACGACCTCCTCGTCCAGCTTCCCGAGCGCGATGGCCGAGCCGATGACCGCGTTGGCCTCGTTGGCGTCGGCGTACGCGGAGATCCGCAGATCGGTCTTGGCGGTGCGGCTCATGTCGCCGAGGGCGGTGGTGCCCTGGTCGCCGGTACGGGTGTAGATACGCGTCAGATTGACCATGCCGCCAGCCTAGGGTCTTTCGTTTGGATCAGGCCGGATCGGTGAGCGGGGTCTGGTGCATGGGGTCTCCCCAGGCCCGCCAGGGCCGAGGGGACGCCTTGCAAGGCGGAGGATGGGGGTTCCCCCGCCGAAGGCAGGGGGAGAGTCCACGCGGTGGGGGCACCTCCCGTGCCCGAAGGGCTACGGGGGAGTCGGCGACTGACGGCAACGCAGCGAGGTGCGGTGCCAGGGCACGCGAGCCCGGCAAGATCCGAACGAGAGGCCCTAGTTGGGCAACGGCCGGGCGGCGGACACGTGTGCCGGCCGTCACGGCTTGCGCCGCGGAACCGCCCCTTCGGGGGCCTTCGCGGCCCGTCCCGGTGTGATGTCCGCCATGTGGGACGTGACGCGCATCTCTTAGCGGTCACACGAGCGCCTCACGGACGCTAATCTCCGGCAGAGAGCGCAGATGTAAACAGTCGTTAAGGCCCTCGGGGCCGTTAAGGAGTGCCGTAGTGGCCAGGAAGCTCGCCGTCATCGGTGCCGGACTCATGGGTTCCGGAATCGCGCAGGTCTCTGCCCAGGCGGGCTGGGACGTAGTACTGCGTGATGTGACCGACGAGGCTCTGACCCGCGGCAAGGACGGCATCAAGGCGTCCTACGACAGGTTCGTCTCCAAGGGGAAGCTCGAAGCCGCCGACGCCGAGGCGGCGTTGGCGCGCATCACCACCACGACCGACCTGGACGCCGTCGCCGACGCGGACATCGTCGTCGAGGCGGTCTTCGAGAAGCTCGAGGTCAAGCACGAGATCTTCCGCGCGCTCGACAAGCTCGTACGGGACGACGCCGTCCTCGCCTCCAACACCTCCGCCATCCCGATCACCAAGATCGCGGCCGTGACGGAGCGTCCGGAGCGCGTCGTCGGCGCCCACTTCTTCTCGCCCGTACCGATGATGCAGCTCTGCGAGCTGGTGCGCGGCTACAAGACGAGCGACGAAACCCTCGCCACCACAAGGGAGTTCGCCGAGTCGGTCGGCAAGACCTGCATCGTCGTCAACCGTGACGTCGCGGGCTTCGTCACCACCCGCCTCATCTCGGCGCTCGTCGTCGAGGCCGCGAAGCTGTACGAATCGGGCGTCGCGACCGCCGAGGACATCGACATCGCCTGCAAGCTCGGCTTCGGGCACGCCATGGGACCGCTCGCGACCGCCGACCTGACGGGCGTCGACATCCTGCTGCACGCCACGAGCAACATCTACACCGAGTCGCAGGACGAGAAGTTCGCGCCGCCGGAGCTGATGCGCCGGATGGTGGACGCCGGTGACATCGGGCGCAAGAGCGGGCAGGGTTTCTACAAGCACTGACGTCGCCACCGGCGTTATCGACCGGTTCGGTATCACCCGCCGGGGTGAATTCGGTATCGGTTCGCTTACAAGTAGCAACCCCTCCGCCTACGCGGCAGTCAGTTGTTGCAAGACGGAGAAGAAGAGAAGAAGAACAGCCGACCGCACAGTGGACACGGGTCGACTCGGGGCACTGCGAGCAAACTCGGGGAGCGCATATGCACATCAGGGGCGACCATGCCGAGCTGGTCGTCGGGGGCCGCCTCGACGTCCGCAGCGCGGCGGACGCCCGTACGGTCCTGCACTCGGCCGTCGACGACGGCGCCGGCGACCTGGTGCTCGACCTGACCCACCTCGACTCCTGGGACGCCACCGGGCTCGGGGTCATCATGGGCGCGCACCGGCGGGCCGGCCGGTGCGGCCGCCGACTGGTGCTGCGCGGGGTGCCGCCGCAGATGCAGCGGCTGCTCGTGGCCACCCGGCTGCACCGCATCCTCGCCATCGAAGGCGGCCTCGCGGCGGAATCGCTGCCGCGGGTGTGACGTCGGCCGCCCGCTCCTGAGCGCGGCGGCCGCCCTCGACGGCGAGCGTGCGGCCGCACGCGGCCGGGTGGCAGGGGTGCGGGCGGCGGGCCCGCCGGATGAATCGGCCCGACAGGGGCGACCGGGGCAGCAACCGGGCGAGCAGCGCAATCCTCCCGAGACCGTGACGTCAGGGACCGGGGGGCACCCCGAAGGTTTCGCGATCAGTGGCGAACGTCTAGGGTTCGATCGCCTGCCCTTTCGACAGACCCGTCGACACGCCCCTGAGGCGGGCTCCGGACCGAGGCGGCGAAGCGTGCGGGAAGGCCGGGAGGGCACCGCACGCGGCTTCGGCACCAGGAGCGCAGTGATCTTGGCGGCGGCAGGCCGAGCGAACCTTATCTGGGAGCTTTGACGATGGACAACGACAGCTTCGGCGAGGGCACCGGACCGGCACGGCCGCCACGCGACGCCATCACGCCCGGGCAGTCCACGCCCGCGCCCCGGCGCACCGTCCAACTCGTCTCCGGCGACTTCCTGCTCACCGTCAACCCCGTCGACGGCAGCGAGATCGAACCCTGTCCGCCCGGCGAGCAGCCCGGCCGTCCCACCCGCCGCAGCGCCGCCGACCGCGCCGAACTCCTCCGCGCCGCGCAGCCGCCGGTGCCCCCGGGCCCGGCCGCGCCCAGGCCGCCGCTGCTGGAGCGCGACGAGGAGCGGGAACGGCTCGTACGGCTCCTCGGCCGCGGCCGCTCCGTCCGGCTCACCGGCCCGTCCGGCTCCGGCCGCACCGCACTGCTCGACGCCGTCGCCGCGGAGTGCGGCGACTTCGCGCCGGACGGAGTCGTACGCCTCAACGGCTGCCACCGGACCCCCGCCGAGCTGATCCAAGACCTGTTCACGGTCGTCTACGACGCGCCCGGACACCGCCCCGACCGGAACGCGCTCGCCGGCTTCGTCCGCGACATCGGCGCCGTCGTCGTCCTCGACGACCTCGAGTTCGGCGGCGCGGGCCTCGACGAACTGCTCGTCGCCGCCCCGGAATGCGCCTTCCTCGTGGCCACCACCCCCGACGTCCCCGCGCCCACCGCCGACTCCCACCTCGAAGAGGTCTTCCTCAGCGGCCTCGGCCGCGCCGCCGCGCTCGACCTGCTCCAGCAGACCGTGGACCGGCCGCTGACGGAGGACGAGTCCAACTGGGCGGGCGACCTCTGGTTCGAGTCGGAGGGGCTGCCGCTGCGGTTCATCCAGGCCGCCGCGCTGCTGCGCCAGTGCGACGAACTGCGGGCGGACCCGGAGGCCTTCGAGGAGTTCGCGCCGTTCGCGGCGGCCGGCGGCAAGGACGTACCCCTGCCGACGCTCGGTGAAGGGGCCGCGCCCGCCGCGCTGCTCGCCTCCCGGCTCAGCGACTCCGCCCGGCGGACCCTGCGCATCGCCGTCGCCCTCGGCGGTGAGGTCCCGCACCAGGCGCACCTGCCGGCGCTCGTCGGCGACACCCACGCGGACGCCGCGCTCGGCGAACTGATGAACTGCGGACTGCTCTCCCCGGCCGGCCCGCGCTACCGGCTGGCGGCCGGTGTGATGGCCCAGCTCCGCGAGAAGGGCTACGACGAGGACACGGTCGGCCACGCCCACACCGCCGCCCAGCACTACGCCTGGTGGGCCGGACACCCCTCCGTCACGCCCGAGCGGGCCGTCGCCGAGGCGGACGCCATCCTGGCCGCGCTCAGCGCGCTGGTGCCGGGCCGGGAGTCGAGCCACTCCAGCACGGCGGTGCTCCTCGCCCGCAGCGCCGCGCCCGCGTTCGCGGCCGGACGGCACTGGACCGGGTGGGAGCGCGCCCTGCGGGTGGGCTCAGAGGCCGCCCGGATCGCCGGAGAGGTCGCAGAAGAGGCTTACTTCCACCACGAGTTGGGCATCCTCGCGCTTTGCACCGGCCGTCTGGACCGGGCCCGGGCGGAGCTCGAGACGTCGATCGGCATGCGCGGCGCGCTCGCCGACAAGAGCGGCACCGTCGCGGGGCGCCGGGCGCTCGCCCTCGTCACCGACCGCGAGTCCGGGCCGGTGCCCGTGCCGTCCGTCGCGCTGGGCGACGGAGGGCCCGTCTCTCCCCCGCGGGGAGTGCCGGCGCTGCCGCTGACGCAGCGGCTGCCCGCGCCGGTCGAGACGGCCTCCTCGGACGGCCCCGCCGACCGGCCGGGGGACCGGCGTATGGCCGCCCTCCTCGGCGGCGCCCGCCGCAACCTGGTCGCGGCGGGCGCGGGCACGCTGCTCGCGGCGGTCCTCGGCACGGTGGTCACGCTGGGCATGACCTCCGACCAGGAGGAGCCGCCCGGCGGCGGCGTCCGCAACGGCCAGAACGTGAACGAGGACGACGTCGACGACGACTGGACCGCGGAGGAGCCGACGGCCGACCCGTCCGACGGCCCGTCCGGGGACAAGGACGACCCGAAGAAGCCGACGGACTCCGCGACCCCGACCACCCGCCCGGCCTCGACGGGCCGCGCCCCGGCACCGGGCCACAGCCCGTCCCCGACCTCGACGCGCCCGTCGGAGACGAAGTCGTCGCCGCCGAAGTCGACGACGAGCTCCAAGCCGCCGACCGGCTCGAAGCCGCCCACGACACCGCCTGCAGAGTCTCCGGACCCCACGCCCCCGGAGAGTCCTGATCCGAGCGAGACGCCGACGGAAGAACCCCCGCCCGCAGAAAGCGACACGGCAGCGGCCCCTTCCAGCTCCACAGAGGCGTCCCTGAGCGGAGCGCCCTCGGGCTCCGAGTCCCCGACCGTCATCTGACCCGTCCGCGAGCGGCGCCCGCCGCTCGACCGGTCCCGCACTGCGACAAACGTCACGTCGCACGGCACGCGCCCGTCGGCTCGGGCGCTATGACGCATTTCACGACGCGCGGACTCCGCGGCCCTGACCAGCCCGGCCCCGGCCGACGGGGAGACCGGCGCGGGCGGTGGCCCTCCGGGGGCCCGAGATACACGGGACCCGGGCTGTCCATCAGTTGTTAAACCGACGTTAAATGGAAGGCCGGCTTCAGGCTATCCTTCGCCGTGCTGAAGCGCGCCGGTCAGGCGAGTGGGCGGTGAGGGAAGCGGCGAACGCTCCCGACCAAGCAGCGGGATCGCACCCGGGTTCACGACTGCTTCCGCCCTGTCTCCCGGCGGTAGAGAGAGGAAAGAGTGTGACTGTTCGTTCATTCGCCCGGCGTATGGGCCCGCGAGTCCAGCGGAAGGCCGCCGAACAGTCATGGCGGATGCGTTCGGCGCGTAGTCGGCGGAGGGCCGTCAGCGGCCGGTCCGACATACGCAGGGTCGTGGTGAACGGCCAGGAGCTGTACGGACGTGTCGTGCAGGGGTTCTCGGCGGCCGACGCGGCCGCGGAGAACCTGGAGATCGCCACCCGGGCGCTCGAACGGGCGGGCATTTCCTACTTCCTCGTACCCGGCATCTCCAAGATCCGCCACACCATCGGTGTCAACGAGGCGGACCGCGACCGCTTCCATGACGCGATGGAGGAGGAGTACGCCGGCAAGGCGGTCTTCATCGGACAGCCGACGGTGGGGCGTCCCCTGAAGCGCCCGGCTCTCTACCTGGACGGCAGGCTGCCGTCGGCCCTCAGGGCGGCCGCAGTGCTGCGTGTGGGGGAGATCCACCTCGGGCCTTCGGGTCAAGTGCTCGCGGGACCCGAGATCGGCTGCGACATCGAGTTCTGGCAGAACGGGGCGGAACTCCTCGCCGGGCCGGACGGGGACGCGAAGCTGGCCCAGGTTCAGCCGCAGGCCTCGGCGGACATCTTCACCCGGTCGCTGGTCGCGCCCCGGCGCAACCGTGTCGCGGATGTCCTCCCCGACTCCGAGCAGGAGCTCGCGACCCGACGGGTCGGCGACAGGGAGATACCCACCTTCACGCCGTTCACCGTTCCCACGGTCGGTGACGTGACGTTCCCCCTCGATGTCGTCTACACCTGGGTGGACGGTGAAGAGCCGGCCATGCGCGAGAAGCGGGCGAGGTACAAGGGGCAGGGCACCGCCGAAATCCTGGACAAGGAAGTCAACGCCTCCCGTTACACCAGCCACGACGAGCTCAAGTACTCGCTGCGCTCGCTGCAGATGTACGCCCCGTTCGTACGCAACGTCTACATCGTCACCGACGGGCAGGCGCCGAGCTGGCTCGACCCGGACGCCGACGGCGTCACCGTCGTCGATCACCGGGACATCTTCCCCGAAGGCGTCCTCCCCGTCTTCAACTCGCATGCCATCGAGACGCGGCTCCACCACATTCCGGGCATTTCCGACCACTATCTCTACTTCAACGACGATGTGTTCGTGGGTTCGCCCGTCACGCCCGAAGCCTTCTTCCACCCCAGCGGTGTCATGAAGATCCCGGTGTCGCCGCTGAAGATCGGCGTCGGCAAGCCGCACGCCGAGGAGACGGCGACGAACTCCGCCAGCAAGAACGTCCGCCGGCTGCTGATGGAGAAGTTCGGAACGCTCACCACGAACAACTTCATGCACACGCCCCTCCCTCAGCAGCGGCAGACGCTGAGGGAACTGGAGGAGATGTTCCCCGAGGACATCTCGCGGACGACCGCGTCGCGGTTCCGCTCGCCCCAGGACGTGGCGCTCACCGCGCCGCTGCTCTACCAGTACGCGCTGATCACGGGGAAGGGCATTCCCGGCAAGTACAGCTTCCGTTACGTGAACATCAGCCGGGAGGACGCCGACCAGAGGCTCGACGATCTCCTCAGGACGCGTCGGTTCAACTTCTTCTGCCTCAACGACGTCGATGTCTCCCCGGACCAGCGCGAAGAAGTCAGCATGCGCATGCATGGCTTCCTGGAGCGGTACTTCCCGTTCCCGAGTTCGTTCGAGAGGCCGTCCGACGGATCGAAGAGATGATTCTCGTCCGCCGTCTTGCCTCCCGCGTCTGGCGGGTGGGCAGGCGGGCCGCCCGGAAGGCCGAGAGACGGTCCGTCGCACCGATCTGGCAGCTGCGTGTCGCCCGGCGCCGGGCCGCGCTGCGACGGGCTTTCCCCGACGTGCTGCCCGTCGTCGTCGGAGGCCGGCGTGTGCTCGGCATGTCCGCGAAGAGCTACGTCTCCACCGATGCCGCGGAGGAGTCGCTGAAGCTTGTGTCGGAAGTGCTGGAGAAGGCCGGCATACCTCACTTCCTGGTTCCCGGACGCAGTCCGCGGCGGCATGTGGTCGGCGTGGAGGAGAAGCACCGGGCCGCCGTCCTGGACACGGCGGCCCGGGAACTGTCCCGGACGCCTGTGTACGTGGGAGCCGTGAACCGGGCCGACGACGTGCCGGTCACGGCACACTGGTCGGACGGCCGGCTGCCCCAGGCCGTCCGGGAGGCCAGGGTGCTGCGCATGGGCATCGTCCGGCTGGGCCCGCACGGCCAGGCGCTGGGCGGTTTCGAGGACGGCTGCGACGTCGAGTTCTGGCAGCGGGGAGAGGAAGCGGACGGCGGCCCCGGGTGGGACGGGAAGGTCTGGCTCAGCGTCCCGGGCCGCGAGCTTGCGGACACGTTTCCGGAGTCGTTGCTCGCTCCGCGCCTCAACCGGATGTCGGAGGTGGTGCCGGCGGAGGCGCAGAAGCCCGCGCTGGTCACCGTGGGCGGCTGCCAGGTGCCGACGTTCCAGGCGTTCGCCCAGCGGACCGTGGACGAGATCGCCTTCCCCGTCGACGCGGTCTACACCTGGGTCGACGGCAACGAGCCGGAGCTGGCCGCCAAGCGTGAGGCCTACCGGGACGGCGCCTCCGCCATCGCCGCGCGCGAGGTCGGGATGTCCCGCTACACCGACAGCGACGAGCTGAGGTACTCCCTGCGGTCCCTGGAGATGCACGCCGGCTTCGTCCGTCACGTGTATCTGGTGACGGACGGCCAGACTCCGTCCTGGCTCGATGTGAACGCCCCCGGCCTGACGGTCGTCGACCACCGGGACATCCTCCCGGCGTCGGCGCTCCCGGTGTTCAACTCGCATGCCATCGAGACCTGCCTGTACCGGATCGAGGGCCTCTCCGAGCACTACCTGTACCTCAACGACGACGTGTTCTTCGGCCGCCCCGTGCGCGCCGAGCACTTCTTCCACGGCAACGGGATAGCCCGCATCCCGTTCTCCCCGTTCAAGCTGGGCCTGGGGCTGCCGCACGGCATGGAGCCCGCTCCCAACTCCGCGGGCAAGAACGTGCGCCGGGTCATCCAGGAGCACCACGACCGGTTCATCACGAACAAGTTCCTCCACACCCCGCACCCCCAGCTGCTCCCGGTCATGCGGGAGATAGCGGAGGCGGGCTTCCCGGAGGTCGAACGCACGACGCACTCGCGGTTCCGCTCGACGGACGACGTGGCGGTGGCCGCCACATTCCACCACCACTGGGCGATGCTGACCGGACGGGCCGTCCCCGGCGACTACTCCTTCCGGTACATGGACGTCGGCAGACCGGATCTGCACGACAGGCTCGCGCGACTGCGGAAGCACAACGACGTGGACTTCTTCTGTATCAACGACGTCGACACGGACGTCGCGGCCCGGGACACGGCCCGGCGGGCCGTCAACGGCTTCCTGGACTGGAAGTTCCCCTTCCCCAGCCGCTTCGAGCGGTCGTGACGGCCGCCGGTTCCCGCCGGGCGCCCCGCGTCGTCGAGGAGCGTGCATGAGATCGAGAGCCGGACGCCTGCGCGTCGGCGTCGGCCTGGGCGTACCGCTGCTGGTCGTGCTCGCGCTGTTCGTCCTGGTGCGTCCGGCCGACCGGTCCGCCGAGGTGGCCGATGCGAAGCCCGGGGCAACGCTCGGGCCGCTCGCTCTGGGAGGCCCGGCGCTGCGAGAGCAGCGCGAGGCCACCTCGGTCGCACCCGGCGTCGAGCACATCGCCATCCGCCGGGGGCACCCGTCCGCGGGGGAGTCCTGGACGCTCACCGTGGGCCTCGGCACCTCGGAGGCCGAGGCCGTGCGGCTCGAACAGCGCGTACGGGAGGCCGGCTACACACCCTGGCGGAGTGCCGCCAACGGAAGCGACCCGACGGCCGCGGGCGGCACGCCACTCGGGCACGCGGTCCGCGTCGGACGGTACGCGAGCGAGGCAGCCGCGGAACGGGCCCGCGAGGATGTGGCCGCCCAGGGAATCCGGACGAGGCTCCAGCACACCGCTGTGGACGGGGCCGCGACCACGGGCCCGTGGTCGGTGAACGTCCTCGTCGTCGATCCGGACGCCTTCCGTGGACGGCTCACGGCTGAACTGGCCACGGGTACCGTCCCGGGACGGGAGCCGGTGTCGGCCCTCGTCCGGCGCACCGGCGCCGTCGCAGGGGTCAACGGCGGCTTCTTCGTCATGGGGAGCCGTGACCGTCCGGGCCCGTGGGTGGCCGGAACCGACGGCGATCCGGCAGGTCTGTCCGTGGTCCGTGGCGAGCTGATCTCCGAAGCCGTGGGCGAACGCCCCGCGCTGGTCCTCCCCGACGGATCGGGGGCCGACGCGGCCGTGCTGCGGCTGCGTACCCGGCTTTCGGTTCGCGCGGAGGGTGACGTGCGGGAGATCACCGGGCTCAACCGGCAGTCCGGACTCGTCGTGAACTGCGGCGCTGCCGGCGATCTGACGCCACTGACACGACCTGCTCACGACTACACCTGCGCCAACCCGAACGAGCTCGTACTCGTCACGTCGGCCTTCGGGGCGACGGCTCCCGAGGGCACGGGCCATCAGGTGACGGTGGACGGCGACGGCCGCGTCGCAGCCGTCCGCGACAGCCGGGGCGGGCCGGTGCCCGTGGAGGGCCTCCTTCTGCAGGGCACGGGGAACGCCGCCACGTGGCTGCGTGAACGCGCCGCGGTGGGCGCGCCGCTGGACATCCGCGAGGAAGTGGCCGACGCCGAGACGGGCCGCGTCGTGCCGATGTCGGCCGAAACCTCCGTGATCAACGGTGGGCCACTGCTGCTCAGGAACGGCGCACTCGAGCTCGACCCGGTGCGGGACGGCTGGAGCCCCCGGGACATCGCCGGTTCGGACCGCGCGATGTTCTACAACGAGTGGTATCTCAGGCGCAATGCCCGCACCGCCGCCGGCGTCACCGCGGACGGCCGGCTGATCCTCATGACCGCCGACGGCGACCGGCCCGGTCACAGCGTCGGGCTCACGATCGGCGAGACGGCCGAAGTCATGCGCGATCTCGGTGCCGTGGACGCCGTCAACCTCGACGGTGGAGGGTCGACCGCGATGGTCGTCGAGAAGCGGCTCCGGTCACGACCGAGCGACGCGGCGGGCGAACGACCGGTCGGGGACGCGTTGGTCGTGCTGCCCTGAACCGCACGGTGAACGGCGTCCTGTCCTGGTGCGGCGGGGCGGATGCGCGTAACCCGCTGTCACCGGGGCGCGACGCGGGTCTGCCCGGCCCCTGCCCCTGCCGGGCCCGGTTCCGTGCGGGTCCCGTCAGAACAGGCGGAGCTTGTCGTCCTCGATGCCGCGCATCGCGTCGTAGTCGAGGACCACGCAGCCGATGCCCCGGTCGGTCGCCAGGACGCGGGCCTGGGGCTTGATCTCCTGGGCCGCGAAGACGCCCTTCACCGGTGCCAGGTGGGGGTCGCGGTTGAGGAGGTCGAGATAGCGGGTGAGCTGCTCGACGCCGTCGATCTCGCCGCGGCGCTTGATCTCGACCGCCACCGTCGCGCCGTCGGAGTCCCGGCAGAGGATGTCGACCGGGCCGATGGCCGTGGGGTACTCGCGGCGGATGAGGCTGTATCCCTCGCCAAGTGTCTCGATCCTGTCGGCGAGGAGCTCCTGGAGGTGCGCTTCCACGCCGTCCTTGATGAGTCCGGGGTCGACGCCGAGCTCGTGGGACGAGTCGTGGAGGATTTCCTCCATCGTGATGATCAGTTTCTCGCCCGCTTTGTTCACCACGGTCCAGACGCTGTCGTCGCCCTCCTTCAAAGTGCAGGGAGGGGACATCCAGTTCAGCGGTTTGTATGCCCTGTCGTCGGCGTGGATCGAGACGCTGCCGTCCGCCTTGACCAGGATCAAACGAGGGGCGGAGGGCAGGTGGGCGGTGAGCCGGCCGGCGTAGTCCACGGAGCAGCGGGCGATGACGAGACGCATGGTGCGCAACGCTACTCGACTCACGCCACACCGCGCGATTCGCCCCGTAAGCGCCCCTCGTTATTTGGCCGGTTGTGTTCCCAATCTCCTGGTGCGCTCAAGTCGGCGCACTTACCGTGGAAGACGGGAGGTTGTCGGCCGTGCACTCTGCGTCGCCGTACAGCATTGGTATGCCGTCGTTCGGTCTGCTTCCTCCTTCCCTGCCCGTAAGGCCCCGTTTCACGGGGCCGCGAGAGGAGAACCCATGTCGCTCGACGTCTCACCGGCGCTGTTGGAACAGGCCGAGCGAGGCGAGGTCGACGAAGCAGCTTTCGTCGACTGCGTCCGGACCTCCCTGCCCTACGCATGGGAGATGATCAGTTCTCTGGTGGCTCAGCTGAAGGTGGACGGCGGCGAGTTCGCCGACAACCAGACGCCTCCGCCGGACGAGCAGGCACGTGGTCAGCTGCTGCGCGCACTCGCGAGTGACGCCATTCGCGGAGCGCTTCAGCGGCACTTCGGAGTGCGTCTGGCATTCCAGAACTGCCACCGCGTCGCGGTGTTCCCGCTGGATTCCTCGGTCGACGAGCGGCTCGCCCGCTTCACCTCGGTCCGGGGACAGTTGCTCAATCAGTCGCCCGAACTGCGCGACTGCTGA
The DNA here is from genome assembly GCF_053591995.1 of Streptomyces sp. NPDC002835. Classification (NCBI taxonomy): domain Bacteria; kingdom Bacillati; phylum Actinomycetota; class Actinomycetes; order Kitasatosporales; family Streptomycetaceae; genus Streptomyces; species Streptomyces sp. NPDC002835. The sequence continues at coordinate 186,184 of NZ_JBSFUW010000002.1, forward strand.
AGTCTTCTGCCGCCGCTCCGCACCGAGGGACCGTCGACCGGTGCCGGAGCGGCGGCACCTGACCTGTGACATGACGAGGCATCCAAGGGATTCAGCCGAGCAGCGGCAGTACCTCCGCGCCCAGCCGCCGTACGTTCTCCTCGGTGGTGCCGAGGTCGCCCGAGCCCTCGGCGAGCAGCGCGAAGCGGGTGATGCCGGTGCGCTCCGCGGTCGCCGCCAGGCGGTCCGCGGCCAGCCGCGGCGGCCCCACCGGATGCAGCGAGCAGAGCAGTTCCGTGTACGCGACGGGGTCGCGCATCGCGCGGTGCCGGCCGTCGACCGTCACATGCGCGTCCAGCCCCTGTTTCAGCCAGCCCGGCATCGCCTTGACGAGGGTCTCCGTCGCCTCGTCGGCACGGTCGGCGATCTGGACGACGCCGGCCGACACATGGCCGGCCGCCCGGACCCGGTCGGGGCAGTGCCCCGCGGCGAGCGCCTGCCTGCGCCACAGGGCGATCATGTCCGCCTTCTCCCCGTCGCCGCAGTGCATGCCGAGGAGCATCGGCAGCCCCCGCTCCGCCGCCAGCCCGACGCTCTTCGGGGACGTGCACGCGACGACGACCTCCGGTCCGCCCGGCGGCCCGTCGATCAGCTCGTCGGGCCGGGGCACGACCGCGACCTCCCGGAAGGCGAACCGCTCGCCGTCGGCGCCCACCCGCGGCTCGCGCAGCCAGCGCAGCAGCAGGTCCAGGGACTCCGGGAAGCCCTTGTCGTAGGCCGCCGTCCCGGTGCCGAAGACCTCCAGGTCGACCCACGGGCCGCCGCGCCCCACCCCGAGCACGAACCGCCCGCCGGACGTGAGGTGCAGCAGCGCGGTCTGCTCGCCGAGCGCCACGGGGTGCGCGGTCGGCAGCACGCTCACCGCTGTGCCCACCTGGATCCGCCGGGTGCGGCCCAGCAGCAGCGCCGCGAGGGTCACCGCGGACGGGCACACCCCGTACGGTACGAAGTGGTGCTCGGCCAGCCACACGGCGTCCAGGCCCGCTTCCTCCGTCAGCTCGGCGGTACGCACCGCTCGGTGCAGTGTCTCCCCCTGCCCCTGTCCCGGGAACTGTGCCGCGAGTACGAACGTTCCAACGCGCATCGCCTTCTGCCTCCTTGCGGCCGACGCGTCACTCCCCCCACAGGCAACAACGCCTGACACGTGCCAAAGGCACGGCCGCTCGCGAAGTTCTTGCGATTTTCCGGTAACTGCTCCTGATGCGGCGGCCGGCTGCCCCCGCCGTGTGACGGCCACCGGTCCCGGGGACCGTACGCTTGACGGGCAACTGTCCCGTCCCGCCCCGTGAGGTGTCCCGTGTCCCCGCGCCGCAACCGCCCCCGAGGCGGCGAGAAGCCGACTCAGCGAGCAGGCGATACAGCCGACCGGTACGGCGGGTTCGGGAGCAGCGAGTCCTGGCGGGGCGAGGACTGGTCGGTGCGCCACGTCGCCGGGGCAAATGCCGCCGGCAAGAGATACAGGTGCCCGGGGTGCGACCAGGAGATCCCCTCCGGCATGCCGCACGTGGTGGCCTGGCCCGACCACGGCGGGATCGACGACCGGCGCCACTGGCACAAGGCGTGCTGGAACGCGAAGGACCGCCGCACCACAAAGGTGCAGCGGTCCCGGAACGCGCCGCGGTACTGAACCGCGGCGGCCTCACACGTCGCGGCTGCTGATCGTCGCGTACGCCCCGCCGAGGGCCGTGAGCGAGACGCCGAGCATGATCCACACGGACGTCCAGCCGAGCGGGGCGGAGCCGCCACCCGTCGCTTCGCCGTAGATGCCGATGAGCTGGCTCGGGATCGCGTAGGTGAAGAGGAAGTCGCGCACGCCGGACATGGATTCGAACCCGAGCATGAAGACCCCGGCCACCATGGGCATCAGCATCAGACCGAGCATGATCGTGATCGCCCCTGCCGAGTGCCTGATCATCGCGCCGATGCCGAGGGCGAGCAGCCCGAGCGAGGCGATGTAGAGGCCCACGCCGACGGTGGCGCGCAGCCACTCGTCACCGGTCGGGTCCCCGGCGTCCACCATCGCGTTCTGCATGACGGCCGTCAGCCCGGTCGTCACGGTCGTGATGGCGAAGACGAGCAGGAAGAACACGGCCGCCTTGGCGGCCAGCACCCGGCCCCGGCTCGGGCAGGCCGTCAGCGTGGTGCGGATCATGCCGGTGCCGTACTCGGAGGTGATGGTGAGCACGCCCAGGGTCATCACGCAGATCGAGCCGGGCAGCACGCCGAAGAAGCCCATGCCGAGCACGGACTCGTCGCCCAGCTCGGCGGACTGCCCGGCCGCGGAGACCAGTGCGGCGATCGCGAGACCGATGCCGAGCACGAGCACGATCATCACGCTCAGCGTCCAGATCGTGGAGCGCACGGAACGGATCTTCGTCCACTCGGAGGCGAGCGCGTCACCGAGGTGGGCCCCGCGCACCGGGATCGGCGAGGCGTACGAACCGGGCTGCTGGTACGGGGTGCTCATCGTGCGTCCTCGGGCTTGGTCAGGTCGGCGGGGGCGGCGGCCGGGGGAGCGGCGGGGGCGTCCGGAGCGGAGGGCGCCGCCGGCGCCGCGTACGGGTTCTGGCCGGGCTGGGGAGGCGGCGGGGCGTAGAAGCCCTGCTGCGGCACATCGGGGACGTGCGGCTGCGGCGGGACGTACCCCATCGGCGGCTGCTGCATCAGGCCCGACTTCTCGTCCGCGGTGGAGCGGTAGTCCACCGCGCCCTGCGTCATCCGCATGTACGCCTCCTCCAGCGAGGCCTGGTGCGGCGAGAGCTCCCACAGCCGGACGTCCGCCTCGTGCGCCACGTCGCTGATGCGCGGCAGCGCCAGCCCGGTCACCCGCAGCGCGCCGTCGGGCTCCGACAGCACCTGGCCGCCCGCCTCCGTCAGCGCGGAGAGCAGCTTCTCGCGCTGCTGGGGCTCCGTCTGCGGCGTGCGCACCCGGGCGAAGTCCGCCGAGTTGTGCGAGATGAAGTCCTTCACGCTCATGTCGGCCATGAGCTGGCCGCGGCCGATCACGATCAGGTGGTCGGCGGTCAGCGCCATCTCGCTCATCAGGTGCGAGGAGACGAAGACCGTCCGGCCCTCGGAGGCCAGCTGCTTCATGAGGTTGCGGACCCAGAGGATGCCCTCGGGGTCGAGGCCGTTGACCGGCTCGTCGAAGAGCAGCACCTTCGGGTCGCCCAGCAGCGCGGCGGCGATGCCGAGCCGCTGGCCCATGCCGAGCGAGAAGCCCTTGGACCGCTTGCGGGCGACGTCGTGCAGGCCGACCACGCCGAGGACCTCGTCGACCCGGCGAGCCGGGATGCCGGAGAGCTGCGCCAGCGACAGCAGATGGTTGCGGGCGCTGCGGCCGCCGTGCACGGCCTTGGCGTCGAGCAGGGCGCCGACCTGGCGGGGCGCGTTCGGCAGTTGCCGGAAGGGGCGGCCCTCGATCGTCACCTGCCCCGACGTCGGACGGTCCAGGCCGAGGATCATGCGCATCGTGGTGGACTTGCCGGCGCCGTTGGGGCCGAGGAAGCCGGTGACGGCCCCCGGCCGCACCTGGAAGGAAAGGTTGTACACGGCCGTCTTGGCGCCGTAGCGCTTTGTCAGGCCGACTGCCTCGATCATTCTGCAGCCCCATCGACTTTCGGGTCGTCGGGGCACAGGCAGTGCAGCCGTACGCCCCCGTAAGTGGTAGGAGGATAACCGGGGCGCGGCGGTTTCGGCGAAGGCGTAACGATGGGACCTCGGTCACGGCCGTCCGTGACCGGCCCGTCCCGGGCGGTCCCGCTGCGGGCCGGGATTGCCGTGAAGAGGTCGCGGAGGCCTTCGGGGCGCGGCATTTGATTGTTCTCCGGTCCGTGGGTACGTTGATCATCAGCCGGGTGCTGACCACACCCCGCGAGTCCAGGGGGAATTTCTCTGCCGTGCGGACGCTTCCGCGCGGCATTCTTTGTGCGTACCGCTCTGTGCGGGTGCCGCATGTCGAATTCGTGGTTCGCCTCGTCCGTCCGCGACGGATGCTCAGGCCTGCCCGAGAAAGCCTCATGGGCGGATCGATCCGCAGAAGCGCTCCGCTTCGTTCTGAGAAGGAATCCGGCTGCCTTGAAGCCCACGTTCAAAATATCCACGGGGACCCTCGCTCTCGCGCTCTCCACTTCGCTGCTGGCCGCCGCGACCCCCGCGGTCGCCGCCGACTCTCCCGCGCCGTCGCACGCCGCGGCCGCCGTCGTCGAAAGGGCCACCGGCACCGGCGATCTGGCGGGCCGTCCCTCCGATGCGTCCGGGGGTGCCTTCAGGACGGCCGTTCCGGTGGGCGACGGCGGCTCCGTCACCGTCGCCGCGCCCGGCAGGGCCAACGGTTCCGTCGAAGTCCGTGGCCCCGAGGGCGGCACGCTCGGCCTCGGCCTGCCCGTCACCGACAACGTCCCCGGCGTCGTGGCCGGCAGCGGGACCGTCGTCTACCCGGATGCCGGCGCGGCCACGGATGTCGCGGTGCAGGCCACGAACACCGGTGCCGTACGCGCTCTGGTGACCCTGAAGGACCGGACGGCCTCGACCACCCAGCGCTTCGACCTGGACCTGCCCGACGGAGCAGAGCTCGTCCCGGACGGCGAGGGCGGCTTCCAGATCGTGCAGGGCGGCGGGGGAGAAGACGGCGGTCGTGCCATCGGTGCCATCGACGCCCCGTGGGCCAAGGACGCTCGGGGTGAATCCGTCCCCACGTATTACACACTCGACGGCGACACCCTGGTGCAGACCGTCAAAACCGATGATTCGACCGCCTTTCCCGTGGTCGCGGACCCCCGGATCTCCATGGGATGGGGTGTTTACATCAGCATGTGGGGGCGGGAGCTGAAAATCATCGCGCCCATGGTCGGATTCGGCGTCGAAGTCGGCCTCGCCTACATCTGCGGAAAGGCACGCCTGCTTCTGGGCACTGTCTGCGGTCTGGCGGTCGGTGGAAAGGTCTTCTTCCCGACTCTCGAAGCTTCCAAGAAGCTGAAGGACAAGACCTGCTACCAGAACAAGTTCGGTTCGAAGCGCAAGACATGGACCGTGGTGAACGCCAAGCAGTGCAAGTGACGTCCGTATCCGGATGACAGGTGACGGTGGGGCCGGGGGACACTCCCGGCCCCACCGTCGCCGGCGGTCTACGCGTCGCGCTTCTTCAGTACGAGGAAGCCGCCCGCCAGGGCCGCGACGACCCAGACGACCATGATGCCGAGGCCCGCCCATGGGCCGTACGGCGACTCCCCGCTGTTCATCGCGTTCGGGACCACCTGCATGATCTTCGAGCCGGCCTGGTCCGGGAAGTAGCGCGCGACGTCCTTGGCGCCGGGTACCGCGGCGAGGATCTGCGAGACCAGGAAGAAGAACGGCATCAGGATGCCCAGCGACAGCATCGAGCTGCGCAGCATCGTGGCGACGCCCATCGAGAAGAGCGCGATCAGGCCCATGTAGAGGCCGCCGCCGACGACGGCCCGCAGCACGTTCTCCTCGCCGATCGTCGTGCGGTGCTCACCGAGCAGCGCCTGGCCGAGGAAGAAGGTGAGGAAGCTGGTCGCCATCCCCACCGCCAGCGCCAGCAGCCCGGCCACGGCGATCTTGCTGAAGATGAAGGTGGCGCGCTGCGGCACCGCGGCCAGCGAGGTGCGGATCATGCCGGAGCTGTACTCGGTGCCGACGACGAGCACCCCGAAGACGACCATCGCCAGCTGTCCGAGCACCATTCCGGAGAAGCTGATGAGCGTCGGGTCGAAGGTCAGCCGCTCGGCCGGGGGCAGGTCGTCGAACGTCGCGTTCATCAGCGCGCACAGGGCCGCGCTCATCGCGACCGTCACGGCGAGCGCGCTGATCAGCGTCCAGCGCGTCGACGCGACCGTACGGATCTTGGTCCACTCGGACCGCAGGACGGCGGGTGTCGAGGCCATCGGTCAGGCTCCCTTGTCGCGCGGGGCCCACTGGGGGGCGCCCTGGCCGGCGGGGCGGGCGGCGGCTTCCGGCGGTGGCGCCTGCGCGGCGTCGAAGGTCTCGGGGCCGGAGTGCGCGTGATACTCCACCGCGCCCGCCGTCATCTGCATGAAAGCCTCCTCCAGCGAGGCCCGCTGGGCGCTGAGTTCGTGCAGCACGATCCGGTGCTCGGCCGCCAGCTCGCCGAGTTGCTCCGTGCTCGCGCCGTCGATCTCCAGCGTGCCTGCGCCGGTCTCGACGGCCGTCATGCCGGCGGCGTGCAGTACGTCCCGCAGCTGCTCCTGCTGCGGCGAGCGCACCCGGACATAGCTGCGGGAGTTCTCGTGAATGAAATCGGCCATGGAGGTGTCGGCGAGCAGCCGGCCCTGTCCGATGACGATCAAGTGATCGGCGGTCAGGGCCATTTCGCTCATCAGGTGCGAGGAGACGAAGATCGTCCGGCCTTCCTGCGCGAGGGTTTTCATCAGATTGCGGATCCAGTGAATTCCCTCGGGGTCCAGGCCGTTGACCGGTTCGTCGAACATCAGGATCTCCGGATCGCCCAGCAGCGCGGAGGCGATTCCCAGCCGCTGGCCCATCCCCATCGAGAAACCCTTGGACTTCTTCCGCGCCACCGGCGTCAGCCCGACCAGGTCGAGCACCTCGCCGACCCGGCGCTCCGGGATCCGGTTCGACTGCGCGAGGCAGAGCAGGTTGTTGTACGCGCTGCGGCCGCCGTGCATCGCCTTGGCGTCGAGCAGCGCGCCGATGTACTTCAGCGGCTCGTCCAGGTCCCGGTAGTGCCTGCCGTCGATCCGGACCCGCCCGCTGGTGGGGTTGTCCAGGTCGAGCATCATGCGCATCGTGGTGGACTTGCCCGCGCCGTTGGGACCGAGGAAGCCGGTCACCACGCCTGGGCGGACCTTGAACGAGAGATGGTCGACGGCGACCTTCGTACCGAAGCGTTTGGTGAGTCCCTCGAGCTCGATCATGCGTTCACGCTACGGGCGCCGCCGGGGCGGCGCCACCCTGTTCCCCCCAACTTGAGGGCCGGTTCCGTGCGGACGCACGGATGCCCGGCGCCGAAAGGCACCGGGCATCCGTGTGAGCGACACGAGCCGGAAGGCGTCAGCGCGTCTGCTGCGCCGGGACGCCGCGGGAGACGGGCTCCTCGTCGGCGGGCGTGCCCGCCGCGGCCACAGCGGCGCCCGTGAGCGTCGCCAGCATCTCGCGGACGTTGGTCAGCTGGGCGTTGATGGAGTCGCGGCGGTTGGTGAGCGCCGCCAGCTCGCGCTCCGATTCGCTGCGGATCCGGTCGGCCTTGGCGTTCGCGTCGGCCACGATGTCCTCGGCCTGGCGCTGCGCCGTCTCCACCGTCTGACGGGCGCGGCGCTCCGCGTCCGTACGCAGCTTCTCCGCCTCGAGGCGAAGCTGCTCGGCACGGTGCTCGATCTCCGCCAGGCGCTTCTCGGCCTTGGCCTGACGCGACGCCAGGTCGCGCTCCGACTGCTCGCGGCGCTTGGCGAGGTTCGTCTCGAAGTCCGCGGCGGCCTGGGCGGCCTTGGCGCGGGTCTCCTCGAAGAGCGCGTCGGCCTCCTCGCGCTTGGACTGCGCGTCCTTCTGCGCCTCGCTGCGCAGCGTCTGCGCCTCGCCCTTGGCCTTGTCGACGATGCGGACGCCCTCGTCCTCGGCCTTGGCCTTGCGCTCGGAGGCGAACGACTCGGCGTCGTTGCGCACCTGCTGGGCGGCGGACTCGGCGAGCTCACGGTGCTGGTCGGCGGCGCGACGGGCCTCCTCGCGCAGGTCCTTCGCCTCCTCCTCCGCGAGACGGAGGATCTTCTCGACACGCGCACCGAGACCCGCGTACGACGGCTCGGCGTCGCTGACCTGGGCCTGGGCGTTCTGCGTCTCGAGGTGGAGCTCCTCAATGCGCTTTTCCAGAGAGGTGATTCGGGCCAGAGCACTATCACGGTCGGCGACGAGTTTGGTAATGCGGTCGTCCACCTGACCGCGGTCGTAACCACGCCGCACGAGCTCGAAGCCGAAGGGGGAGGAAGTGTCGCTCATGGGGTTCCTGTCAATGAGACCGGTGAGGTGTTAGAGGGAATCCTAGGGGTCGAAGCGGTGTGTCATCGAGCGGATGCCGGTTTGATCTGGAGAATGTGCAGCCTTTTGAGTGGCTAGCCGTCGGATGACTTGCCACTCGAACGGGTACTCCCTGCTGACGCACCGGCCTTGACGCCGGTGGAGCCGCCGGACGGCGTCTTGCCGCCCGACGGGGCCTCGAAGGACTCCAACGCCTCCAGGACGTCCTGGACCCGCGAGATCTCCGTCTGGATGTCCTCGCGCCTGCGCACCAGTACGTCCAGCTCCCGCTTGCCCTCCTCGACGGTGCGCACCGCCTCGCGGTCCGCCTCCGCCTTGGCGCGCTCGCCCTCGCGGATCAGCTCGGCCTTCTTCTGCTCGGCCTCCTTGAGGAGCCCCTCCGCCTTCTTCACGGCGGCGATCCTGACCTTGCTCGCCTCCGAATTGGCGTCGGCCAGCAGGTCCTTGGACTTCGCCGCGGCCTCCGCGCGCTGTTCCTCTGCCGCCTTGACCAGATTGTCGACGCGCTCGCCGGCCGTCTTCATCTGCTCGGAGGTCTCCCGGCGGGCACGCTCGTGCAGCTCCTCGATCTCGCTCTCCACCCGGGCCCGCAGCTCCTCGCCGCGTTCCCTTATGGCCGTCGCGTCGCGCCGGGCGCCCACGAGCAGCTCGTCGGCGTCCGTACGGGCCTTCTCCACCAACGAGTTGCCCTCGACCGTCGCCTCCGCGACCAGCCGCTCCGCCTCCTTGCGGGCCGCGCCGACCATCGTGTCGGCCTGCTCCTCGGCCTCGGTGGCGGCGCGCAGCGCCTCCTCCTGGGCCTTGGCGATGAGCTGGTCGGCCTGCTCCGCCGCGTCCGCACGGCGCTTGGACGCCGCCTGCCGCGCCTCGTCGAGCAGCCGGTCCGCCTCCGCGCGGGCCTCGGCGCGCAGCCGCTCGACCGCCGCCTCCGTCTCGGCGCGGTGCCGCTCGGCCTCGGCCCGGATGCGCTCCGCCGCCTGCTGCGCGGATCCCACCGTCTCCGCGGCCTCGGCACGCAGCCGCTCCGCGTCGCCGTTCGCCTCCGCCCGCAGCCGCTCCGCGTCGCTCGTGGCGTCCGCCAGCAGCCGCTTCGTCTCCGCGGCGGTCTCCGACGTGATCCGCTCCGCCTCGCCGCGCGCCTCGCCGATGAGCTGGTCGGCCTGCTCGGCCGCGTCGGCACGCCGCTTGTCCGCCGCCTGCCGCGCCTCGTCGAGCACCTGCTCGCGGTCGGCCCGCACGGCCGCCCGGAGCTCCTCGATCTCGGCCTCGCCGTCCACCTTGATCTGCTCGGCCTCGGTGAGCAGCCGGGTCGCCTCCGCGTCGGCCGACGCACGCAGCTCCGCCGCCTCGGAACGCAGCCGCTCGCTCTCGCTCGCTGCCTCGTTGATCAGCAGGTCCGCCTGCGACGCGGCCTCCGAACGGATCCGGTTGGCGTCCTCCCGGGCCTGGGCCCGGGTCCGTGCCGCGTCCTGCTCGGCGGACGCGGCGGCGTCCGCCGCCTCGGTCCGCATCCGCTGCGCGTACTCGGCGGTCTCCGTACGCAGCCGGTCCGCCTCGGTGATCGCCTCCGTGACGGTCCGCTCGGCGAGCGCCTGCGCGGCGTCCGTCTCCTCCTGGGCGCGGGACCGCAGCCGGCCGGCGTCCTCCGCGGCGCGCTCGCGCTCCGCGTACGCGTCGGCGCGGACCCGGTCCGCCTCCTCCTGCGCCTCTGTCCTGATGCGCTCCGCCGAGTGCTCGGCGGCGCTGCGCAGCCCGGCGATCTCGAGCTCGGCCTGCTCCTGCAGCCCGGCGACGGAGTCCCGCACCTGCTGGGCCGTCTGCTGGGCGGACGACACCATGTCGGTGGCACGCCGGTCGGCCTCCTCGACCAGCCGTTGTGCCTCGGTCTGCGCCTCCTCGACCCGGTTGCGGGCGGACGCGAGGAGCTCCTCGCTCTGCTCGCGGGCCCGTTCGCGCTCCTGGCCGGCCTCCGCGCGCGCCGAGTCGAGGGTCTCCTCGGCCTCCCGGCGGCGGCGGGCCGCCTCTTCCTGGGCGGCCGCCAGCGCCTCCGCGGCCTCCGTGCCGACCCGCTCGGCGGCGGCCGCGGCCTCGGCCCGTACCCGGTCGGCGGTCTCCTGGGCCTCGGTCTTGAGCCGCTCGGCCTCCGCGGCGGCGTCGCTGTGCAGCCGTACGGCGACGGCCTCGGCCTCGGCGCGGGCCGCCGAGGCGTCGGACGCGGCCTCGGTCCGCAGCCGCTCCGCCTCCTGCTCGGCCTGCTCCTGGAGCGCGCGCAGCCGCTCGCCGGCCTCGGCGCGCAGCCGCTCGGTCTCCTCCGCCGCCTCCCGGCGGATCCGCTCGCCCTCGCCGCGGGCCTCGGCCAGCCGCTCCTCCGCGGCGGCGAGCCGTGCCTCCGCCTCGGTGTGCAGCCGGGTCAGTTCCTCGGCCGCCTCCGCCTGGCGGGCCGCTATGCCGCGCTCGGTCTCCTCGCGCAGTTCGGCCGCGGCCGTCTCGGCCGCCGTGCGCACACCGTCGGCCTGCTCCTCGGCCTCCGCGCGCAGCCGGTCGGCCTCCGCGCGGGTGCGCTCCAGCGTCTCCTCGGCCTGCTTGCGCAGGGTAGTGGCGCGCTCGATGGCCTCCGTACGGACCTTCTCGCTGTCGGTGCCGGCCTTGGAGCGCAGTTCGTCGGCGTCGGTACGCGCCTTGGTCAGCAGCTCCTCCGCGGTGCTCGCCGCCTCCTCGATCTGCTGGACGGCCTCCCGGCGGGCCTCGCCGCGGATCCGCTCGCCCTCGGCGACGGCCTCCGCGCGCAGCTGCTCGGCCTCCCCGCGCAGCCGGCGGGCCTCCTCCTGGAGCTCGACCGTCTTGGCGCGGTACTCCTTGGTGTCGTCCTTGGCGGCGCCCTTGAGCTGGTCGGCCTGTTCCGCGGCCTCGCCGCGCAGCCGGTCCGCCTCCGCCTCGGCCTCGCGCCGGATGCGCTCGGCCTCCTCGCTCGCCGCGCGGGTGGTGGCCCTGGCGTCCTCGGACGCCTTGGTCAGCACCTCCTCCGCGGTGCGGGCGGCCTTCGCGAGCGCCGCGGCGGAGTCCTCCGCGACGGCGGCCCTGGCCTTCTCGGTCGCCGCCTCGACCATCTTCTCGGCCTCGGCGCGGGCGTCGGCGAGCGCCTGCTCCGCCTCGGCCTTGAGGGTCTCGGACTCCTTGGTCGCCTCTTCGACGAGCCGCGCGATCTGCGCCTTGGCCGTACGGGTGCGCTGCTCGTTGACCGACTCGGCCGAAGAAAGCTGCTTGGCCGCCGACTCCTTGGCCTCGTTGAGCAGCTTGTCCGACTCGGCGCGCGCCTCGCGCAGCTTCTCCTCGGCCTCCTGCATCCGCTGCTCCGCGGCGCGGCTGAGCTCCGTGGCGTGCTGGCGGGCCTGGTCGGACTCGGCGGTGGTCGACGAACGCAGCTGCTCGGCGTGGGTGGTGGCCTCCTGCGCCTGGCTGGACGCGGCATTCAGCAGCCGCTCCGCGTCCTTGCGGGCGCGCAGCAGGATCGCCTCCGCCTCGGCGCGGGCGGTCTCCGCCTCGGAACCGAGCCGTCGGCGGGCCTCCTCGGCGATACGGGCGGCCTCCGCGCGGGCGGCGGCGAGCGACTGCTCGGCCTCCGCGCGGGACTCCTCCAGCAGCCGGTGGGCCTGCGACTCGCTGCGCGCGCGCAGCTGCTCGGCCCAGGCGACGTTCTCGTTGACGTGCGACTCGACGGTCTGGCGCCGTTCGGCCAGCTCCTGGTCGAGACGCTGCCTGCGCTGCACGGCCTCTGCGTGCAGCTCGGCCTGGAGCCTGGCCTGGTGCTCGGCGTGCTCCTGGAGGATGCGCTGGGTCTGCGCCCGCACCTCACGCAGTTCACGCTCGGCGTCCTGGCGGAGCTGGTCGGCCTGGATCTGGGCGTTCCGCAGCAACTGCTCGGCCTGGTAACCGATGTCGGCGCTGTCGTAGGCCGGACGGGAGGCGAGATTGCGCCGTGCCTCGTGGAGTTTGGCGCGCAAGACCTCGACCTGGTAGCCGAGGTCCTCGGCGTGCTGGACGGCCTTCTCCCGCTCGGTCTTCAGCCGGTCCATCTCGGCTTCGAACCGCGAGAGGTGGTCGTCGTCAGCTCGGTGGCTCTCCTGGCGTTCGTAGCCCCGCACTGCGCGGTCCCATCCGTCCCCTGGTCGCAACTGTCTCCAAGCGAGCACCGTTCGCCGGCGAACGGCCCCCCGGGGAATGGTGACAGATCAACGACGGAGACGCGGCACGGCCCCGACCCGGCCCCGGCCCGGAACGGCCCACTCTACCGGGCCGGGAATCCTCAGGTCAGTGCTCCGTTGCAGACGTGACGAGTTCGGTGAGAACGCCGTGGCAGTCCTTGGGGTGGAGGAAGGTGATCCGGGACCCCATGGACCCGGTCCGCGGCTCGTCGTACAGCACCCGTACTCCCTTGCCGCGGATGTCCTCCGCGTCCGCGTCCACGTCGGCGGTGCCGAAGGCGATGTGGTGGACGCCCTCGCCGTTCTTGGCCAGCCACTTGCCGACCGCGGAGTCCTCGCGGGTGGGCTCGAGCAGCTGGAGGTAGGAGGCGCCGCCGTCGGACGTCTCGTTGATCTTGAGCATGGCCTCCCGCACGCCCTGCTCCTCGTTGATCTCCGAGTGGAACACCTCGAAGCCGTATGTGGCCCGGTAGAACTCGACGGTCTTGTCGAGGTCGAAGCAGGCGATCCCGATGTGGTCGATTCGCGTCAGCATCCGACCAGTGCAGCGTCACCCGGGCGGTTACGCAACGTGCGCGCCGTCACACCGGTCGGCCGGTGACCCGGAGCAGTACCGCTCAGTACATTTGAGTAAACCCTCGTTCACTCCTCAGCCTCGGCTGAAAGGGGATCGTCCTCATGTCAGGAACGACCGGCACCACCTCCGTGATCGTTGCGGGAGCCCGTACTCCCATGGGCCGTCTGCTCGGCTCCCTCAAGTCCTTCTCCGGTGCCGACCTCGGCGGCTTCGCCATCAAGGCCGCGCTCGACCGGGCGGGCATCGGCGGCGACCAGGTGCAGTATGTGATCATGGGCCAGGTGCTCCAGGCCGGCGCGGGCCAGATCCCGGCACGCCAGGCCGCCGTCAAGGCGGGCATCCCGATGAACGTCCCCGCTCTCACCGTCAACAAGGTGTGCCTGTCGGGCCTCGACGCCATCGCGCTCGCCGACCAGCTGATCCGCGTCGGCGAGTTCGACATCGTCGTCGCCGGCGGCCAGGAGTCCATGACCAACGCGCCGCATCTGCTGCCGAAGTCCCGGGAGGGCTACAAGTACGGCGCGATCGAGATGCTCGACTCGATGGCGCACGACGGCCTGACCGACTCCTTCGAGAACGTCGCCATGGGCGAGTCCACGGAGAAGCACAACACCCGCCTCGGCATCCCGCGCGAAGTCCAGGACGAGATCGCCGCGCTCTCCCACCAGCGGGCCGCCGCCGCGCAGAAGAACGGCCTCTTCGAGGCGGAGATCACGCCCGTCGAGATCCCGCAGCGCAAGGGCGACCCGATCCTCTTCGCCAAGGACGAGGGCATCCGCGCGGAGACGACCGCCGAGTCGCTCGGCAGGCTGCGCCCCGCGTTCGCCAAGGACGGCACCATCACCGCCGGCACGTCCTCGCAGATCTCCGACGGCGCCGCGGCCGTCGTCGTGATGAGCAAGGCCAAGGCCGAGGAGCTGGGCCTCGAGTGGATCGCCGAGATCGGCGCCCACGGCAATGTGGCCGGTCCGGACAACTCGCTCCAGTCCCAGCCGTCCAACGCCATCCGGCACGCGCTGAAAAAGGAGAACCTGGACGTCTCCGACCTGGACCTCATCGAGATCAACGAGGCGTTCGCGGCCGTCGCCCACCAGTCAATGAAGGACCTCGGCGTCACACCGGAAAAGGTGAACGTGAACGGCGGCGCGATCGCGCTCGGCCACCCCATCGGCATGTCCGGCGCGCGCGTGGTGCTCCACCTGGCGCTGGAGCTGAAGCGCCGCGGCGGCGGCGTCGGCGCGGCGGCGCTGTGCGGCGGCGGCGGTCAGGGCGACGCGCTGATCGTCCGCGTCCCGGCCAAGTAGTCCTAGAGAAAACGGAGCAGCACGATGGTGGACGTCCCCGAACTCGTCGCCCAGGCACGTGAGGGCAGGCCACGGGCCGTGGCCCGGCTGATCTCACTCGTCGAGGGGGCGTCCCCGCAGCTCCGGGAGGTCATGGCGGCGCTCGCGCCGCTGACCGGAGGCGCGTACGTGGTCGGCCTGACGGGCTCGCCCGGCGTCGGCAAGTCCACGTCCACCTCCGCGCTGGTCTCCGCCTACCGCAAGGCCGGGAAACGGGTCGGCGTCCTCGCCGTCGACCCGTCCTCGCCCTTCTCGGGCGGGGCGCTGCTCGGCGACCGCGTCCGGATGTCGGACCACGCGTCCGACCCGGGCGTCTACATCCGCTCCATGGCCACCCGCGGCCATCTGGGCGGCCTGGCCTGGTCCGCGCCGCAGGCCGTCCGCGTCCTCGACGCGGCCGGCTGCGACGTGATCCTCGTCGAGACGGTCGGCGTCGGCCAGTCCGAGGTGGAGATCGCCTCCCAGGCCGACACGTCCGTGGTGCTCCTCGCGCCGGGCATGGGCGACGGCATCCAGGCCGCGAAGGCGGGCATCCTGGAGATCGGCGACGTGTACGTCGTGAACAAGGCCGACCGGGACGGCGCGGACGCGACGGCCCGCGAGCTCAACCACATGCTCGGCCTCGGCGAGGCCCGCGGCCCGGGCGACTGGCGCCCGCCGATCGTGAAGACGGTCGCCGCGCGGGGCGAGGGCATCGACGAGGTCGTCGAGGCGCTGGAGAAGCACCGGGCGTGGATGGAGGAGCACGGCGTCCTCTCCGAGCGCCGTGCCCGCCGGGCGGCGACGGAGGTCGAGACGATCGCGGTCACAGCTTTGCGGGAACGCATCGGCGACCTGCACGGCGACCGCCGGCTGGGCGCGCTGGCGGAGCGCATCGTCGCGGGCGAGCTGGACCCGTACCGGGCGGCGGACGAGCTGGTGGCGGGGCTGACGGAGTCGTAGGCGGGGTGCGTGGGCGCCTGCGGCGGGGCTTGTTCCCCTACCCTCCCCCTGCGACCTGGCGGCCGCGGGGGCCCCACCTTCCCGCAACCGGGCTCTGCCCGGACCGGCGCCTCAATCTCCCCCCACGGCCGCCAGGCCGTAGGGGGAGAACGAGGCGCAGGGCTCGGGGCAGCGCCCCGACAAGACCGGCCGACCCGGCCCCGCCGGCGTTTGAGGTGCACGGGTACGGGCCGGCGTACGTCCGGCCCGGGCGGCTAGAGCTTGCCGCGGCGGCCGCGGAGGTGGTCGGCGACCGGGGTCAGGGACTCGCGGAGGTCCGCCAGGGCCTCCGGCGACAGCAGGTCGATGAAGTGCCTGCGCACCGACGCCACATGGTGCGGCGCGACCTTCTGCATCGTCGCCACGCCCTCGTCGGTGAGCACCGCGTACAGCCCGCGCCGGTCCGACTCGCAGTTCGCGCGCCGTACGAGGCCGGCGTTCTCCATGCGGGTGACCTGGTGCGAGAGGCGGCTCTTGGACTGGAGCGTGGCCGCCGCGAGGTCGCTCATCCGCATCCGCCGGTCCGGGGACTCGGAGAGGTTGACCAGGATCTCGTAGTCGTTGATGGTCAGGCCGAACGGCTGGAGGTCCTTCTCGAGCTGGTGCATCAACAGTTTGTTGACTTCCAGATGCGTGCGCCACGTGCGCTGCTCGTCATCGGTCAGCCAGCGAGTGGCCGTCTCGGTCTCCATATATGGATTCTACCTAAGAAGTTGAAAAGCGGACGAAGTCGGGGGCTGTGACGTCTGGCACCCCGTACGCCCTGCGGGTGTACGGGGGCGCAGACGTTCGACGTCACACTCCGCAGACTACCGCTCACAGCCCGAAGCGACGCTGGAGGTCCCCCAGCTGGCCGGGAAGGCGTGGTTGCGCACCGGGCCGTCCGGCCGCACCGCCCGCCCCGTGGCCGCCCGGAACGCCCGGCTCCGCACCGACCCGGCCGATCGGCTGCTCCGGCATCAGCGCCTCGCTGGACTGCAGCAGCACCGTCCCCGCGCCGGCGAACTCGAACTGGTGCTCCTCGCCCGACGCCCCGCCGATCCCGGTCAGCGCCCGCACCCCGCCCATGACCCCGGTCATATAGCCGTGGTCGTAGTGGTGGCAGGGCGACGGGCAGTCCGCCCAGCCCACCAGGGCCTGCGGATCCACTCGGATCGGCGGCTCCATGAAGACCACCGGCCCGTTCGACGCGGCCACGAACTTGCCCGTGCCGATCAGCGTCAGGAACCCCGGCACGATCGACTGCTTCAGCGCCAGGGACGGCTGGTACGCCAGCAGATTGCCGGACCGGATGGTCAGGTTGCCGTCGTCGAGATCGAAGGAGTTCACGTCGAACGCGCGGTCCGCCAGCAGCATCTTGCCGCTGCCCTCCGCCACCACCCAGTCGCTCGCGTGCAGCGGCGAGTGGAACGACGTCCGCAGCAGCCGGTCGAGACGGCCGTGGCCGATTCCGTTGAAGTCGATCCGCCCGTAGTAGGCGATCATCTTGCCCTTCTGCAGGAACCACTGGGAGCCCTTGAGCTCCACGCAGAAGGTGTACGAGTTGACGTTGTCGTCGCTCGGCAGCGTCATCGGGTCGAAGGTCCCCTGGGGCCCAGGGGCCCCGGGGATGCCCCATACCGGGGTGCTCACAGTTTCTCCTCCGACGCCTGGACGTACACCGCACCGCTGCCGCTCAGCTCGAGCTGGAACGCCTCGCCCGAGCCGCGCCCCACCATGTCGCGCCAGCCGAGCGCCGTGGAGAGCTTGTTCCGTACGTCGCCGTGGTGCGCGACGTACGCCTGCGGGTCCACGTGCACCGGGCGCTGGGGTGTGATCGCCAGCTCGATGACACCGCCGTGGGCCATCACCGCGACCGCGCCGTGCCCCTGGAGGGTCGTGGTGAACAGGCCCTGGCCCGTCACCTGCCCGCGCACCATGCCCATGACCCCGCCCTCGGAGCCCATGAACATCGTGCCCTGGTGGAGCGTGCCGTCGAAGGCGAGCAGCCGGTCGGCCTCCACGTAGAGGGTGTCGCCCGACAGCTGTACGACCTGGATGTGGTGGCCGCCGTGGCCGAACATCACCGTGCCGTTGCCCTCGACGGTCATCAGCGGTGTCGCCTCGTTCGCCACCCGGCGGCCGATCATCGACGACAGTCCGCCCTGGCCGCCGGTCAGGTTCGGGGTGAAGCTGACGTCGCCCTTGTAGGCGAGCATCGCGCCGCGCTGGCTGAACATCTTCTGGCCGGGCGTCACGGTCGCCTCGACCATCCTGGAGTTGATCTCACGGAACGGCATCAGACGTCGCCTCCGAGAGTGTTGCGCTCGCTGGGCTGCACGTAGACCAGCCCGTCGCCCTCGAAGCGGATCTGGAACGCCTCGCCGCCGCCCTCGCCGAGGAAGGTGCGGAACGTCACACCGGACTGGAAGTCCTGCCGCAGACTGCCCTGGTGGGCGATGTACGCGCCGGGGTCGACGGAGAGCGGGTACTGGGGCGTCACCCGCAGCACCACGGCCGTGCCGTCGGACATGATCGCCACCTGACCGGTGCCCTCGACGGTGGTCGTGAACAGGCCGTTGCCGCTCGCGCCCCCGCGCAGCCCCGTGAACGTCGTGCCGGTGCGCAGCGCGCCGTCGGTGCACAGGAGGTTGCTCGACTCGACGTAGAGCGTGTCGCCGTGCAGCTGCACCAGGTTGATCTCGCTCGCCCGGTCGGCGAAGTAGCAGGTGCCCTGCCCCTTCACCTCCATCATGGTCATCTGCTCGCCGGTGAGCCGGCGGGTGACCATGCCGCGGATTCCCTCACCGCCCCCGGTCATCTTCTTGAAGGCCATCTGGCCGTCGTACGCGACCATCGACCCGTTCTTCGCCTTGACGGTGTCGCCGGCCAGGTCGACCGCGAGCACCTTGCTCTCTTGGAGCCGGAACATTGCCACGGACCGACGTTATCGGGTCACAACGGCGCAGGGCAGGGTCCTGGAGGAGGATCCCGACCCTGACAAAGAGTTCGTAAAGTGGGCTGCCACAATGGTCCGGAAGTTTGTGCATGCATTCACAAGATCCATGCCACCGACCCTCCATCCCAACGAAGGTGAACCGTGGACATCAAGACCGCCGCCTCCCTCCACCGCCTGCGCCTCGTCTCCGCGCCGGAGGCCGTCTCGTTCCTCCTGCTGCTCGTCTGCTCGGTGCTCAAGCGCACGACGGACTTCAACGCGGTCCCGGTGATGGGCGCGGTCCACGGCCTGCTCTTCGTCCTGTACGTGCTCTTCTGGCTGGACGCCTGGAACCGCACCAAGTGGGACCTGAAGACCGCGGCGCTCTACTTCGTCCTCTCCGTCCTGCCCTTCGGCGGCTTCTTCGCCGACCGCAGGCTCAGGCGCGAGGCCGACGACGCGGTCGCCGCCTCCCGCACCCGCCGCGAGGACACGGTCGAGGCATGATCGTCGCCTTCTCCGTCACGCCCCTGGGGGTGGGCGAGGACGTGGGGGAGTACGTCGCCGACGCGGTCCGCGTCGTGCGGGAGTCGGGGCTGCCCAACCGCACGGACGCGATGTTCACCTCGATCGAGGGTGACTGGGACGAGGTGATGGACGTGGTGAAGCGCGCGGTCGCCGCCGTCGAGGCCCGGGCGCCGCGCGTCTCCCTCGTCCTCAAGGCCGACGTCCGGCCCGGCGTCACCGACGGCCTCACGTCCAAGGTCGACACCGTCGAGCGGCACCTCTCCGCCTGACCGCCGCCGAGCCCCCGGCCCGCACTCCGCGGGTCCGGGGGCTTTCCCGCGGGTCAGGAACCGCCGGGCTGCGGCCCCGCGAGCGCCATGCCCAGCGGCGTCCGCTCGTACAGCACCTGGTGGCCGTACCGGCGCGAGGTCAGCAGGCCCGCCGCCCGCAGCACCGACAGGTGCGCGGACACGGACGAGGGCGCCAGCCCCAGCAGCCGCGCCAGCGCCGACGTCGACGCCGGCTCACCGAGCGCGCAGAGCACGTCCGCCCTCGCCCGGCCGAGGAGCGCGGCCAGCGCCGCCGGGGTGCGGTCCGCCGGCGGCGACCAGAGAGCGCCGACACCGCGCGCCGGATAGACGACCGCCGGCTGCCACGGCGGCTCGAAGCCGCTGATCACATCCGGCCAGCAGAACACGCTCGGCATCAGCACCAGCCCCTGCCCGTCGAGTGACCGCACATGGTCGCCGCGCATGGCGGCGATCGTCAGCGTCGTGTCCTCGAAGGCCAGCCGGGGGCTCAGCTCGCCGACCAGCCGGCCGAGGCCGCCCTCCGCGAGCCGCCGTGAGTGGTACGCGACGTCCGCCTCCAGCAGCGCGCGCAGCCGGGGCCACTCCGGTTCGATCAGGGTGTGCCAGACCTGCTCCAGCAGATCAGCCAGCCGGCCGAGGGTACGGGCCGGATCCGCGAGCAGCGAGCGCCCCAGGGGACTGTTCGAGGCGCCGGGCGTCCCGGCGAGGGCGGCGGACATGTCGGCGCGCGCCGTCCCGGGAGGGGTGGCCCGTACGACCGCGATCTCCTCCTCGAACGGGACGGCCGGACCGAGCGGCGGCGGGCAGAGGAAGTCGGGGTTGTGGCCGCCCCCAGCAGGCATCAGCAGCCACAGCGGCCGCAGGTCGAGCCCGGCCGCCGCCTCCCGGATCCGCCGCAGCCACGGCAGGTGGTAGCCGTGGCGCTCGGGCCGGGCGAGGGTGCGGACCGCCTCCTGGGTCTCCCAGAGCGGGGAGATCGCGAACCGGCAGCGCAGCAGGTCCTGCTCGGCGAAGTGGAGATGGAACGGCATGGCACCCGGCCCGGAGATTCGGCGTGAGCCGAAAGTCTAGGGCCGCCGGGCGGACGGCGCGACGCTGATCCGCATGCCGACCGAGACCCCTTCGCCCCCCGCGTCCCGGACGCCCCCGCCGGCCGCCGGCTACCGGGCCGTCTTCGCCGTGCGGGAGTTCCGTGCCGTGTTCGCCGCGCACGTCCTCTCCCTCCTCGGCGTCGTCGTCAGCGAGATCGCGCTCACCGTGCTCGTGTACGACCTGACCGGCTCGCCGCTCCTGAGCGCCCTCACCTTCGCGCTCGGCTTCCTCCCGTACCTCCTCGGCGGCACGCTCCTCGCGGGCGTCGCCGACCGCTACCCCGCCCGCCGGGTGCTCGTCGTCTGCGACCTGGTGTGCGCCGCCTGCATCGCCGTCATGGTGCTGCCCGGCACACCCGTCGCCGGCCTGCTCGCGCTGCGCTGCGCCGTCGCCGCCGTGTCGCCCGTCTTCACCGGCACGCGGATGGCCGCCCTCACGGACATCCTCGGCGAGGGCGAGCTGTACGTCCTCGGCCGCTCGCTGCTGCGGATCGTCTCCCAGAGCGCGCTGCTCGCCGGGTTCGGCGCGGGCGGACTGCTGCTCGCCGTGGTCTCCCCGCGGCAGGCGATCGGCGTGACGGCGGTGACGTTCCTCTGCTCGGCGCTGCTGCTGCGGTTCGGCACCAAGGACCGTCCGGCCCGTACGGGCGGCGGCGGGGCGCTCATGGCGGACTCACTCGCCGGGGCCCGGCTGCTCCTGCGCGACCGCCGGATCCGGGTGTTGCTGCTGTTGTTCTGGCTGCCCCCGATGTTCGTCGTCGCCCCGGAGGCGCTGGCCGCCCCGTACGCCGGGGAACTCGGCATCGGCCCCGCCGCCCTCGGCCTGCTGATGTGCGCGATGCCGGTCGGCCACATCGCCGCCGAGCTGTTCGCGGGCTCTGTGCTCAGCCCGCGCGGCCGCTCCCGGATCGTGCTGCCGGTCGCCGCCGTGGGCCTGCTGCCGCTGCTGGGCTACGCCGTGCGCCCCGGCCTGGCCTGGACGCTCGCGCTGCTGGTCCTGGCAGGAGCGGGCGCGGCGTACGTCATCGGCCTCGACCAGTGGTTCGTCGAGGCGGTCCCGGAGGAGCTGCGCGGCCGGGCGATGACGCTGCTGACGGCCGGGCTGATGACGGTCCAGGGCGTCGGCATGGCGCTGGCGGGTCTGGCAGCGGAGTTCTGGCCGGTGCACGGCGTCGTCACCGGGGCGGGAGCGCTGGGCACCCTCTGCTCGCTGGTGCTCGTCGTCCGGGCGCGCCGGGTCGGTCGGACCGGTCGGACTGTCGGATCAAAGGATGGAACGACCGAGGCGCGAGACGGGGCTGACCACCATGTGACCAGTCGGTAAGGTCGGTGCCGTGCCGAAGCCGCTCAGTCTTCCCTTCGATCCCATCGCCCGCGCCGACGAGCTCTGGCAGCAGCGCTGGGGGCCCGTGCCCTCCATGGCGGCGATCACCTCCATCATGCGCGCCCACCAGATCCTGCTCGCCGAGGTCGACGCCGTGGTCAAGCCGTACGGGCTGACCTTCGCCCGCTACGAGGCGCTGGTGCTGCTCACCTTCTCCAAGGCGGGCGAGCTCCCGATGTCCAAGATCGGCGAGCGGCTGATGGTGCACCCCACCTCCGTGACGAACACGGTCGACCGGCTCGTGCGCTCCGGCCTGGTCGACAAGCGCCCCAACCCGAACGACGGCCGCGGCACACTCGCCTCCATCACGGACAAGGGCCGCGAGGTCGTGGAGGCGGCCACCCGCGACCTGATGGCCATGGACTTCGGCCTGGGTGTGTACGACGCGGAGGAGTGCGCGGAGATCTTCGCGATGCTGCGCCCGCTGCGGGTCGCGGCGGCGGACTTCGAGGAGAAGTAGCCGGCGGATTCCGAGGGGCGGAGCCCGGGCCACCCGGGCGAAGATCGCCCCTTGCGCCCGGTTACGCTCGAAGCCATGAAAGCGAATGTGCTGACCCGCTACCGGGTGATGGCCTACATCACCGCCGTGTGGCTCCTCGTGTTCACCGGCGCGATCGTCCTGAAGTACGGGTTCGACACCGGCGACACCATGCTGATCTCGCAGATCCACGGTGTGCTCTTCATCGTCTACGTGATCTTCGCCTTCGACCTCGGCTCCAAGGCGAAGTGGCCGTTCGGCAGGCTGCTGTGGGTGCTGGCCGCGGGCTGCATCCCGTTCGCCTCGTTCTTCGTCGAGCCGAAGGTGACGCGCGAGGCGCGCGCCCTGATCGCGGGCGAGCCGGCCGCCGCGACGGCGGGGGCGTAGCAGCAGCGAAAAAGCGCCGCGAGAGGCTCGCGGCGCTTTGCCATCGACATTTACTAGGACGTCCTAGTAAATTTGAGGTATGGACGCTGACGCGATCGAGGAAGGCCGCCGACGCTGGCAGGCCCGTTACGACAAGGCCCGCAAGCGGGACGCAGACTTCACCACCCTCTCCGGGGACGAGGTCGAGCCCGTCTACGGCCCCCGCCCCGGGGACACGTACGACGGATTCGAGCGCATCGGCTGGCCCGGTGAGTACCCCTTCACCCGCGGGCTGCACCCCACCGGGTACCGCGGCCGCACCTGGACCATCCGGCAGTTCGCCGGCTTCGGCAACGCCGAGCAGACCAACGAGCGCTACAAGATGATCCTCGCCGCCGGCGGCGGCGGGCTCTCCGTCGCCTTCGACATGCCCACCCTCATGGGCCGCGACTCCGACGAGCCGCGCTCCCTGGGCGAGGTCGGCCACTGCGGCGTCGCCATCGACTCGGCCGCCGACATGGAGCTCCTGTTCAAGGACATCCCCCTCGGCGACGTGACGACGTCGATGACGATCTCCGGCCCGGCGGTCCCGGTCTTCTGCATGTACCTGGTCGCCGCGGAGCGCCAGGGCGTCGACCCGGGCGTGCTCAACGGCACGCTGCAGACCGACATCTTCAAGGAGTACATCGCGCAGAAGGAGTGGCTCTTCCAGCCCGAGCCGCATCTGCGCCTCATCGGCGACCTGATGGAGCACTGCGCGCAGGGCATCCCCGCGTACAAGCCCCTGTCGGTCTCCGGCTACCACATCCGCGAGGCCGGTGCGACGGCCGCGCAGGAGCTCGCGTACACCCTCGCGGACGGCTTCGGTTACGTGGAGCTGGGCCTGTCCCGCGGCCTGGACGTCGACACCTTCGCGCCCGGCCTGTCCTTCTTCTTCGACGCACACCTCGACTTCTTCGAGGAGATCGCCAAGTTCCGTGCCGCACGGCGGATCTGGGCGCGCTGGATGAAGGAGGTGTACGGCGCGCAGACCGACAAGGCGCAGTGGCTGCGCTTCCACACCCAGACAGCCGGTGTCTCCCTCACCGCCCAGCAGCCGTACAACAACGTCGTGCGCACGGCGGTCGAGGCGCTGTCCGCGGTCCTCGGCGGCACCAACTCGCTGCACACCAACGCCCTCGACGAGACCCTCGCCCTCCCCAGCGAGCAGGCCGCCGAGATCGCGCTGCGCACCCAGCAGGTGCTGATGGAGGAGACCGGCGTCGCCAACGTCGCCGACCCGCTGGGCGGTTCGTGGTACGTCGAGCAGCTCACCGACCGCATCGAGGCCGAAGCGGAGAAGATCTTCGACCAGATCCGCGAGCGCGGCCGCCGGGCGCACCCCGACGGGCAGCACCCGATCGGTCCGATCACCTCGGGCATCCTGCGCGGCATCGAGGACGGCTGGTTCACCGGCGAGATCGCCGAATCGGCCTTCCGCTACCAGCAGTCCCTCGAGAAGGGCGAGAAGAAGGTCGTCGGCGTCAACACCGCCACCGGCTCGGTCACCGGCGACCTGGAGATCCTCCGGGTCAGCCACGAGGTCGAGCGGGAGCAGGTGCGGGTGCTGGCCGAGCGCAAGGCGGGCCGCGACGACGCGCTCGTCCAGTCCTCGCTCCAGGCCATGCTCGCCGCCGCCCGCGACGGTTCGAACATGATCGGCCCGATGCTGGACGCCGTACGGGCGGAGGCCACGCTGGGCGAGATCTGCGGCGTCCTGCGCGACGAGTGGGGCGTCTACACGGAGCCGCCGGGCTTCTGAGCCGGCCCGCCGGCCTGCTGCTCGGGGCTGCGCTCAGCCGGTCAGGGAGGCCAGCCCCGACACCAGCAGGCCGGTGAAGCGGCGGGCCCACTCCTCGTCCACCGGTTCCGCGCTCACCAGCGCCCGGTGGACGACGGCGCCCGCCACCACGTCGAAGATCAGGTCCGTGTTGCGGGCTGCCGCCCCGGGGTCGTCCTCGTACGGCAACTCGCCGCGGGCCTGAGCGCGTTCGCGGCCCTCGAGGACGAGACGCTTCTGCCGCTCGACGATCGCCGTACGGATACGTCCGCGCAGCGCCTCGTCCGTCGTCGACTCGGCGATGACGCCCATCAGCGCCGTCTTGGTCTCCGGCCGCCCGAGGAGATCGGCGAACTGCAGGACGACGCCCTCGACGTCGGCGGCCAGGCTGCCGCGGTCCGGGAGTTCGAGCTCGTCGAAGAGGACCGCGACGGCGTCGACGACCAGTTCGTTCTTGTTCGCCCAGCGGCGGTACAGGGTGGTCTTGGCGACCCCCGCCCGCGTGGCCACGTCCCCCATGGTCAGCTTCGACCAGCCCAGCTCGACGAGGGAGGCGCGGGTCGCCTGCAGGATCGCGGCGTCGGCCTCCACGCTGCGGGGGCGCCCGGTACGACCCGTACGTGCGGGTTCGGGGTAGGTGCGGCTGGACATGCCCGTGACCATACCGGTCAGTAATGGGAAAGGCGGCTGTGAGGCAGCTCACCGGAAAAGCTCTCACGCCGCGGACCGCGCGCCGATACGCTACGGCTCGTAGCGAAAGCCATGACGGGCTCGACGCGACAGCCACGAGGCGCTGAGGTGGGGACCAGGCGCCGTCTTTTTCACATGGGCGCGCGGAAGGGGGAGGATGTACGCATGCAGCCTAGGAACATGTCCATGAGCGGCGTCGTCGACCTCGCCGCGGTGAAGGCGGCCAACGAGGCCAAGGCCAAGGCGGAGCAGGCGAGGGCCGAATCCGCGCGCCAGGGGGGCGGCGGTGCCGTGCCCCCCGCCGCCCTGGTGATCGACACCGACGAGGCGAACTTCGAGCGTGACGTCCTCCAGCGCTCCACCGAGGTCCCGGTCGTCATCGACTTCTGGGCCGAGTGGTGCGAACCGTGCAAGCAGCTCGGCCCGCTGCTGGAGCGCCTCGCCACGGAGTACAACGGCCGTTTCGTTCTCGCCAAGGTCGACGTCGACGCCAACCAGATGCTGATGCAGCAGTTCGGGATCCAGGGCATCCCCGCGGTGTTCGCGGTGGTGGCCGGTCAGGCGCTGCCCCTCTTCCAGGGCGCGGCCCCCGAGGCCCAGATCCGCCAGACGCTGGACCAGCTCGTGCAGGTGGCCGAGGAGCGCTTCGGTCTGACCGGTGTCGCGGTCGACGCGGCCGGCGCCGAGGAGGCGGCCGAGGCCCCGGTGCCGGCCGGCCCCTACGACGCACTGCTGGAAGCGGCGGTGCAGGCCCTGGACGCGGGCGACTTCGGCGGCGCGATCCAGGCGTACAAGAACGTGCTCTCGGACGACCCGGGCAACACGGAGGCCAAGCTCGGCCTCGCGCAGGCCGAACTGCTGGGCCGCGTCAAGGACATGGACCCGGCTCAGGTCCGCCAGGACGCCGCCGGTGATCCTTCCGACGCCGCCGCGCAGATCGCCGCGGCCGACCTGGATCTCGTCGGTGGTCATGTGGAGGACGCCTTCGGCCGGCTCGTCGAGACGGTGCGGCGCACGGCGGGCGACGAGCGTGACGCGGCCCGGGTGCGGCTGCTGGAGCTCTTCGAGGTGGTCGGCCCCGACGACCCGCGGGTGACCGCGGCGCGGCAGGCGCTGGCGCGGGTGCTCTTCTGAGGTCGGGCCGGGGCGGCGCCGGGGCAGTCCTGTGGGGTCCCTGATGTTTCACCGGCCGCTCAGGGGCGTTTTGTTGACGCTTCATTGACAGCCGTTATGACAAGGGTGTCCTGAGGATGCCGTTCTGACGGATTTGCGGCGGTGGCGCTGACGAGGCGTCACCGCCGCTTTGGCGACACAGTGACAAATCGCGGCCCGCCTTTGCCAAAACTTGGCAAACGCCCGGCCGGGTTACTCGGAGTACGGCAACCCCCGAGGTCTGTCCGGAAATCGCCGCCTATCGACCTCTCTGGGTGCGGCCCGGGCGGCACCGTGCGTGCTCGCGCGACATCGCGCGGTCGTGACGAAGTTATCGCACCATTACTGCCCAGTAACGAACCCCCTTGTGCCTTGGCCTGGAATGGACAACGATCGGCGACGCTCGGTCCAATACCGCACCAGCCCGGCTTCCAGCCGTGCCGCGGCCCCTTGGGTCCCCACCGGGCCGGCCGGTGGCAGTGGCACCGGTCGCGGACAGGGGGGTTCCTGCCACAGGAACGGCAGGGCCTGTCCGATCAGGTTGTGCGTGACGAGTCAGGCGCGACCAGTGGTTGTCGCTCGGGGGTGATCGCCGGTGTCTTTCGGACGCACAGTCGTGCCCGGGAGAGCGGGCGCTCTCCTTCCCGAGGACGTAGCACTTCTCCCATCCCAGGCCGGGCCCACGCCCGGACCGGAGATGTACGTCCGAGAAGGAGGAAAGTCATGGAGTCTATGGCTCGTGGTGGAACCAGATGGAAGCGGTTCGCCCTGGTCATGGTGCCGAGCGTGGCCGCGACGGCCGCGATAGGCGTCGGCCTGGCACAGGGGGCGCTCGCCGCGTCCTTCGCGGTGTCGGGCCAGGAGTTCAAGGTCACGGCCGGAAAGCTCGTCGGTGATGGGTTCGCCCAGTACGGCGGCGTCGACATGGGGTACAAGGACCTCAAGGGTGACGAGAAGGTCGCGCACCCCGTTGCGATCTCGACCTTCAAGAACGCGTCGATCACCAAGATGTGCCAGTCGGTCGTCACCGACGTCCCGTTCGTCGGCAAGGTCACGCTGCGGCTGACCGCCGGCGACAAGGGCACCGACGTCCGGGCAGAGAAGCTCTACCTGGACATTTCCGAGCTGGACGCGAACGCCAAGTTCGAGAACATCGACATCGGCGTCGCGGCCAAGGACACGGACAACCCGGCAGGCGGCCCCGGCCCCGCGGGCAAGGGCCCGGCGGTCAAGGACACCTCGATCCTGCCCAACGGGTTCGCCCAGCAGGCCGACCGGGCGACCCTGACCGGTGTCAAGCAGAAGGCGTGGGCGACGACCGCCGGCACCTTCGAGCTCAGCGGCCTGAGCATGCGCCTGCACAAGGGCGACGGTCCCAAGGTCGAGTGCTACTGACGGTAGCCCCGTCCGGGCGGGCGGGTGAAACTCTGGCAGCTTCGCCCGCCCGCCACTCTCTTCACACAGCAACGCCAGTACCAGGGAGCTGTTTTCCATGAGCGCCGAGACTGCAGTGGCACAGGGCCAGGACGAGCACTACATCCGCGTCCTTCGGCGGAACTTCCGTATCTGGCGGGGACAGCGGCCGTTCTGGGCAGGTCTGTTGACCCTGCTCGGTGGGATCCCCATCGCCTACATCCCGTACGCGACCTTCAAAATCGGCCACATGAACCTCGCGATGCAGACGACGGCGGGGGCCGGCTCGCTGATCATCGGCGTGCTGCTGGTCACGCTGGGTCTGACGATGTGGTTCCAGCACATCGTACGGGTGTTCGCGGGCGTCGCCTCGATTCTCCTGGCGCTGGTCTCCCTGCCGATCGCCAACTTCGGCGGCTTCTTCGTCGGCTTCGCCCTCTCGCTCACCGGCGGCGCGCTCTCGCTGTCGTGGGTGCCGGACAAGACCCCGCGGTCCGCTGCCGAGGCCGAGGAACCGGCCGGCGACGACAGCGACACCCCGGCCGTACCCGAGCAGTGGGACGGCCACGGCACGGACACGCACGAGACATTCATCGAAGGCAACGGCGGGAGGAACAGTGCCGGGTGACGTGACACCACCGCTGACCGCGGCCGCGGGCGGCGACGGCTCGCGGGAGAGAAAAGGGCCGCGGCACGCCGCCCCCAGGAAGTCGCTGCTCACCAAGCTCCAGTTGCCCGCGAGCAGGGCGATAGCCCTGGCCGCGATGCCCACCGCCGTCTTCGTCGGCATGGGACTCACGCCCAAGCTCGCCCTGGCCGACGACAAGGAGATCCCCTTCGCGCCCGGCCCGTGCGTGACCCGCTCGGACGAGCCGTCGGAGTCCGCCTCGCCGTCCGCCTCGGAGTCGGCGAAGCCGTCCGCGTCGCCGTCACCGACGGACACGGCCGCACCGGAGCCCACCCCGGGCGCCACGTCCTCGTCCGGACCGGACGACCAGGCGGAGGAGCCGAAGCCCGCCGAGAGCCCGTCCGCCTCCGCGGCCGGTACGGAGCCGGAGGCGCTCGCGCCCGAGCCGTCCGCGAGCGAGACCAAGAACCCGCTGGACCCGCTGGGTGTGGGCGACAAGGTCAAGGACTTCTTCGACGGCGTCGGCGACGCGCTGCGGGGCGGGACGGAGCCGGCGCAGACACCGTCTCCGGGCGAGACCGCGACGAAGCCGGCCGAGGAGCCCGCTGCGGCGGCGCCTGCCGACGAGCCCGCCGACAAGCCGGCGGACACGCCGGTGGAGAAGGCCACCGACGCGGTGGACGGCACCGTCGACAAGACCAAGGAAGCGATCAAGGACGCCGCCGAGAAGGCCGGCGCCGAGGTCGAAGAGCTGGACGAGGACGTCAAGGGACTCGACCCCGTCAAGGACGAGAACATCCCCGACGGCGCCAAGCCCCGTTTCCCGTGCCCGACCCCGGACCCGGACGCCCTGGCGGCCGCCGAGGTCGAACCGGGCCTCCCGCTGCTCCCGGACGAGCCGTGGATCCTCGAGAGCTCGATGCTCACCCTGACGGGCCTCGAGTACCACGGCATCGTCGAGGTGAAGACCGGCAGTGGCAAGATCAAGAAGGCCCTGAAGTTCACCGCGACGGGCGTGGACATCAAGGACCTGCACCAGCTCACGGTCGGCCCGGCCGGCACGACCGCCCACGTCGAGGCGCGCTCGGGCTCCACATCCACGATCCGCGACGGCACGGTGACGATGTACACGGAGGAGCTGAAGGGCAACCTCTTCGGCATCATCCCGATCACGTTCAGCCCCGAGACCCCGCCGCCGGTGAACGTCCCCTTCGCGATGTTCACCAACGTGAAGGTCACCCAGGCCGGCCAGTTCGGCGGGACGCTGACGGTCCCCGGCCTGCACAACTACTTCACCGGCGGCAACAGCTGACCCGGAACCACCGGGAGCCGGGAAAAGGACTGTGGGTCGCACCCGTTCAGGGGGTGCGGCCCACAGCCGTTGCCGGGCACCGGTCGTCGCCGATGGAGAAGCCGTTCTCAGGTCGTGACTTCGATCCCGGCCGTGTCCCAGGCGCGGGTGAACCCGGTGCCACGTGCCGAAATGGTCACCATCCCGGCACCGTGGTCGATGTCACCCGCGACCTCACCGGGGACTACCTGCGGCCATTCCACGTCCATGTGCTCCCCGGGGGCGAGCTCGTACTCCATTCCCGACGGTTCGAACTGAACCGTGAGCGGGTCGTTCGCAGCGGATACTCGGATTCTCATCTGCCGGACCTTGTCGTAGTGGCTTGAACGGCGGGCTCCTTCCACCTTCCCGCGTCAGGGCGGCGAAGAGCGGGCCACTCCGCCCCAGGCGCGACGAAAGAGGGCGGCCCCCCGACCGCGAAGGGTCCGGAGGCCGCCCGTGACGCCGAGGGGACGCGGCCGTCAGTCGTTGGCCTGGCCGCCCAGGTGGTGGACGCGGACCATGTTCGTCGTACCCGGGACGCCGGGGGGCGAGCCGGCCGTGATGACCATGATGTCGCCCGCGTTGTAGCGCTGGAGCTTCAGCAGCTCCGCGTCGACCAGGTCGACCATCGCGTCCGTCGTCTCGACGAACGGCACCAGGAAGGACTCCACGCCCCAGCTCAGCGTGAGCTGGTTGCGGGTGGACTGGTCCGTCGTGAACGCGAGGATGGGCTGCTCGGCGCGGTAGCGGGAGAGGCGGCGGGCCGTGTCGCCGGACTGGGTGAAGGCGATCAGGGCCTTGCCGCCCAGGAAGTCCGCGATCTCGGCGGCCGCGCGCGCGACCGAACCGCCCTGCGTGCGGGGCTTCTTGCCGGGTACCAGCGGCTGGAGGCCCTTCGAGAGGAGCTCCTCCTCCGCCGCGGTGACGATCTTCGACATCGTCTTGACGGTCTCGATCGGGTACGCGCCGACCGACGACTCCGCGGAGAGCATGACCGCGTCCGCGCCGTCCAGGATCGCGTTGGCGACGTCGGACGCCTCCGCGCGGGTCGGGCGGGAGTTGGTGATCATCGACTCCATCATCTGGGTCGCCACGATCACCGGCTTGGCGTTGCGGCGGCACAGCTCGATGAGGCGCTTCTGCACCATCGGGACGCGCTCGAGCGGGTACTCGACGGCGAGGTCGCCGCGCGCCACCATCACCGCGTCGAAGGCCGCGACGACGTCCTGCATGTTGTCGACCGCCTGCGGCTTCTCCACCTTGGCGATGACGGGGACCCGGCGGCCCTCCTCGTCCATCACCTTGTGGACGTCCCTGACGTCGGCCGCGTCGCGGACGAAGGAGAGGGCGACCATGTCGCAGCCCATGCGGAGCGCGAAGCGGAGGTCCTCGACGTCCTTATCCGACAAGGCGGGGACGTTGACCGCCGCGCCGGGCAGGTTGATGCCCTTGTGGTCGGAGATGACGCCGCCCTCGACGACGATCGTCTTGACGTGCGAGCCGTCGACCTCGACGACGCGCAGTTCGACGTTGCCGTCGTTGATCAGGACCTGGTCGCCCTTGGAGACGTCCTGCGGCAGGCCCTTGTAGGTGGTGCCGCAGATGGACTTGTCGCCGGCGACGTCCTCCGTGGTGATGGTGAACTCGTCGCCGCGGACCAGTTCGACCGGCCCCTCGGCGAAGGTCTCCAGGCGGATCTTGGGGCCCTGCAGGTCGGCGAGCACGCCCACGGCGCGGCCGGTGTCCTCCGACGCACGGCGGACGCGGTGGTACCGCTCCTCATGGTCGGCATGGGTCCCGTGGCTGAAGTTGAAGCGGGCCACGTTCATACCGGCCTCGATGAGCGCTTTCAGCTGCTCGTATGAGTCGACGGCGGGGCCCAGTGTGCAGACGATTTTGGAACGGCGCATAAGGCGGATCCTATCGGTTTGTTTCCCTGCGGAATATTCCGTCTGGTGGAATGTACAAATGGGCGCCAGCCCGCTCAGGCGTTCACCAATTCACTTCACCACTCACTTCACCAGCTCGAAGGTCTGGCGCGCGATCTCGAGCTCCTCGTCCGTCGGGACCACGGCCACCGCCACCCGCGCGCCCACGGGCGAGATCAGCCGTGCCCCGCCCGGTGCCGCGGCGTTCCGCGCGGTGTCCAGCGCCAGGCCGAGGCCCTGAAGGCCGGTGATCGCGGCCTCCCGCACAGGCGCCGAGTTCTCTCCGACGCCGGCCGTGAACGCCACCGCGTCCACCCGCCCGAGCACCGCGAAATATGCGCCGATGTACTTCTTCAGCCGGTGGACGTAAATGTCGAACGCCAGCTGTGCGCGCTCGTCGCCCTGCTCCATGCGGCGGTGGATCTCCCTCATGTCGTTGTCCCCGCACAGACCCACCAGACCGCTCTTCTTGTTGAGCAGCGCGTCGATCTCGTCCGTGCTCATCCCGGCGACCCGCTCGAGGTGGAACGTCACCGCCGGGTCGATGTCCCCGGAGCGCGTACCCATCACGAGGCCCTCCAAGGGCGTCAGCCCCATCGAGGTGTCCACGCACCGGCCGCCGGCCACGGCGGAGGCGGACGCGCCGTTGCCCAGGTGCAGCACGATGACGTTCACCTCCGACGGGTCCCTGCCGAGCAGCGCGGCCGTGGCCCGGGAGACGTACGCGTGCGAGGTGCCGTGGAAGCCGTAGCGGCGGATCCGGTGCGCGTCCGCGGTCTCGACGTCGATCGCGTACCGGGCCGCCGCCTCCGGCATCGTCGTGTGGAAGGCCGTGTCGAAGACCGCGACCTGCGGCAGGTCCGGGCGCAGCGCCCGGGCCGTACGGATGCCGGTGACGTTCGCGGGGTTGTGCAGCGGCGCGACCGGGATGAGCCGCTCGATCTCCGCGAGCACCTCGTCCGTGACGACGGTCGGGGCGCTGAACCGCAGGCCGCCGTGGACGACGCGATGGCCGATCGCGGCCAGCTCGGGGGAGTCCAGGCCGAGGCCGTCGAGCGCCAGTTCGTCGGCCACCGCCTTGAGCGCCGCCTCGTGGTCGGCGACCGGACCCAGGCGCTCGCGGCGCCCGGAGCCTTTGCCCTCCGGCGGCGTGTGCACCAGGCGGGACGTCGCCTCGCCGATCCGCTCGACCAGCCCGACCGCCAGCCGGGACGATTCCCGCATGTCGAGCAGCTGGTACTTCACCGACGACGAGCCGGAGTTGAGGACGAGGACGCGGGTGGCGGTCATACGGAGGGCTCCTGGGCCTTCGACGGGTCCTGGGACTGGATCGCGGTGATCGCGACCGTGTTGACGATGTCGCTGACCAGCGCGCCGCGCGACAGGTCGTTGACCGGCTTGCGCAGGCCCTGGAGGACCGGCCCGACCGCGACGGCGCCCGCAGAGCGCTGCACGGCCTTGTACGTGTTGTTGCCGGTGTTCAGGTCCGGGAAGATCAGGACCGTCGCCCGGCCGGCGACCTCCGAGTCCGGCAGCTTGGTCGCCGCGACGGACGGCTCGACGGCCGCGTCGTACTGGATCGGGCCCTCGATGCTCAGGTCCGGACGGGCCGCGCGCACCAGCTTGGTCGCCTCCCGCACCTTGTCCACGTCGGCGCCCGACCCCGAGGTGCCCGTCGAGTACGACAGCATCGCGATCCGCGGCTCCACACCGAAGCGGGCCGCCGTCGCGGCCGACTGGACGGCGATGTCGGCGAGCTGCTCGGCGTCCGGGTCGGGGTTGACCGCGCAGTCGCCGTACACGAGGACCTTGTCGGCCAGGCACATGAAGAACACGGACGAGACGATCGACGCTCCTCCGTGCTCCTCCGCCGGCCGGGTCTTGATGATCTCGAACGCCGGACGGATCGTGGCCGCCGTCGAGTGGACGGAGCCCGACACCATGCCGTCGGCCAGGCCCTCCTGCACCATCAGGGTGCCGAAGTAGTTCA
The DNA here is from genome assembly GCF_053591995.1 of Streptomyces sp. NPDC002835. NCBI lineage: Bacteria > Bacillati > Actinomycetota > Actinomycetes > Kitasatosporales > Streptomycetaceae > Streptomyces > Streptomyces sp. NPDC002835. Next base: position 219,364 of record NZ_JBSFUW010000002.1, read on the forward strand.
CGTCCGCCACCACGTCGTACGCCAGCTCGACCGTCACGCCCCGGTGGGCGCGCAGTTCCGCGTACCGCTCGGCGAAGGACTGGCGCAGCTCGGAGGTCGCGGGGTCGATGAGCTGGGCGGCCGACAGGTCGATGCCGAGGTCGGCGGCCTTCTTGCGGATGGTCTCCGTGTCGCCGAGCAGGGTCAGGTCGCACACGTTCCGGCGGATCAGCACGTCGGCCGCGCGCAGCACCCGCTCCTCGGTGCCCTCGGGCAGCACCACCCGGCGGCGCTCGGCGCGCGCCTGCTCCAGCAGCTCGTGTTCGAACATCATCGGTGTGACCCGACTGCTGCGGGCCACGGCGAGCCGCGCCAGCAGGTCGGCGGTGTCCACGTGCCGCTCGAAGACGCCGAGCGCGGTCTCCGCCTTGCGCGGCGTGGAGGCGTTCAACTTGCCCTCCATCGCGAAGAGTTGACCCGCAGTGGGGAAGCTGTTGCCGGCCACGGAGACGACCGGGGTGCCGGGGGCGAGACGGGCCGCGAGGGTCAGGATCTCGTCGCTCGGGCGCTCGTTCAGCGTCAGCAGGACGCCCGCGATGGGCGGGGTCCCCGCCGAGTGCGCGGCGAGCGCCCCCACCACCAGGTCGGCGCGGTCGCCCGGCGTCACGACGAGGCAGCCGGGGGTCAGGGCCGGCAGGAAGCTCGGGAGCATCGCGCCGCCGATGACGAAGTCCAGGGCGTCGCGCGCGAGGCCGGCGTCGTCGCCGAGCAGGACCGTGCCGCCGAGGGCGTGGGTGATCTGGGCGACCGTGGGCGCGGAGAGCGCGGGCTCGTCGGGGATCGCGTAGCAGGGCACCGGGAGGCGGGCCGTGAGCCGCTCCGCTATGCCCGTGCGCTCGTCGGGGGCGACCCGGTTGGCGATCATGGCGAGGACGTTGCAGCCCAGGCCCTCGTAGGCGCGGAAGGCGTTGCGCGTCTCCGCCCGTACGGACTCCTGGGGCCGGTCCTTGCCGCCGACCACCGCGATCACGGAGGCGCCGAACTCGTTGGCCAGCCGGGCGTTGAGCGCCAGTTCGTCGGGGAACTGCGTGTCGGCGTAGTCGGTGCCCAGGACGAGGACGACCTCGTACTGCCTGCCCACCGCCAGGAAGCGTTCGACCAGGCGTGCGACCAGTTCGTCCGCGCCCTTCTCCGCCTGGAGCGCGGCCGCCTCGTGGTAGTCCATGCCGTAGACGGAGGCGGGGTCCTGGGAGAGCCGGTAGCGCGCCCGCAGCAGTTCGAAGAGGCGGTCGGGGCCGTCGTGGACGAGGGGGCGGAAGACGCCGACCCGGTCCACCTGGCGGGTCAGGAGCTCCATGACCCCCAGCTCGACCACCTGCCGTCCGTCGCCGCGGTCGATCCCGGTCACGTACACGCTCCGTGTCACGCGTGTTCTCCCGTCCGTGCTCATGACGTCCCCGATGCCCCGACGTCCGGAGCCCGGGCGTGCCACCGCCCCGAGCGCTTGGGCGGACCCGCCCGTCGCCCGCGGGCGGGGCGGCGGGACGGGCGCGCCGGAGAGCCGCTCGGGGCGGCAATGCCCTCTTGACAATACCTCCGAGGGTGGCTAAGGCGCCCGCCGGGCGAGCGGGCCACGGCGGCGGGCGCGGAGTAGCAGGGAGCGCGGCCGCTCCCGGGTGCGTGGGACAATCGGACGTGGCTCACCCGGACGACCGACGAGCAGGAGAGACGGCACGATGCGCATCGGAGTTCTCACCGCAGGCGGCGACTGTCCAGGTCTGAACGCTGTGATCCGGTCGGTCGTGCACCGCGCCATGACGGGTCACGGCGACGAAGTCATCGGTTTCGAGGACGGCTTCAAGGGCCTCCTCGACGGCCACTACCGTCCGCTCGACCTCAACGCCGTCAGCGGCATCCTCGCCCGCGGCGGCACCATCCTCGGCTCGGCCCGCCTGGAGCGCGGCCGGCTGCGCGAAGCGGCGGAGAACGCGGCCGAGTTGGCGAAGCAGCACGGTCTGGACGCGCTCATCCCGATCGGCGGCGAGGGCACGCTCACGGCGTCCCGGATGCTGGCCGACGCCGGGATGCCGGTCGTCGGCGTCCCCAAGACGATCGACAACGACATCTCCTCCACCGACCGCACCTTCGGCTTCGACACCGCGGTCATGGTCGCCACCGAGGCCATCGACCGTCTCAAGACCACCGCCGAGTCGCACCAGCGGGTCATGGTCGTCGAGGTCATGGGCCGGCACGCCGGCTGGATCGCGCTGGAGTCCGGCATGGCGGGCGGTGCGCACGGGATCTGCCTGCCCGAGCGGCCCTTCGACGTGAGCGACGTGATCAAGATGGTCGAGGAGCGGTTCGCCCGCGGCAAGAAGTTCGCCGTCATCTGCGTTGCCGAGGGCGCGCACCCGGCCGAGGGCTCGATGGAGTACGCCAAGGGCGAGATCGACCAGTTCGGCCACGAGCGCTTCCAGGGCATCGGCAACCGGCTCGCCACCGAACTGGAGCGCCGGCTCGGCAAGGAGGCCAAGCCGGTCATCCTCGGCCATGTGCAGCGCGGCGGCACGCCGACGGCGTACGACCGGGTGCTTGCGACGCGCTTCGGCTGGCACGCGGTGGAGGCCGCGCACCGGGGCGAGTTCGGCAGGATGACCGCCCTGCGCGGTACGGACGTGGTGACGGTGCCGCTGGCGGAGGCGGTCACGCGGCTGAAGACCGTTCCGGAGAGCCGGATGGTCGAGGCGGAGTCCGTGTTCTGAGCCTTTCCCGCCTTCCGCCCGTGCGAGCGCCGCGTCAGACCTGACGGCCCGTCGCGGACCCTTGGCCGCGCGCCAGTTCCCAGAAGTGGTCGACGATCCGGGCCAGGAACTCCCGCCCCGGCTCGCCCGTGTCCTGGGCCGCGTCGCCCCAGCTCAGCGTGGCCACCATCCGGGCCTGGTAGTCGGTGTGGAGCTGCTGGAGCACATCCTCGATGTGGTCGCGCTCCAGCGGAATCATCTTGCCGACCGGCCGTACGTACGCCTGCCAGCGCGAGGTCACCGCGCTCTGCAGCAGCTCGGCCAGTTGCCGGTCGAGGCCCGTGGCGGCGAGCAGTTCGCGGGGAGCCAGGCCGAGCGCGCCGGCGAGGGCGGCGGTCTGCCGCCCGTTCCCCCGCCATGAGCCCGACTCCTCCATCTGCAGATACGCGGAGGCGTCCATGCCCACCCGCCGGGCCAGCTCGTCCGGCGCGAGACCGCGGGCGATCCGGTGTTCGCGCAGGGTCGTCGCGGCGGCCAGCAGTTCACCGGGTGAGCACCACAGGACCCCGGCGAGCGCGGTCAGCTCCCGTGCGTCCGGCGCGGCCAGTCCCCGCTCCCAGGCCGCGACCGTGTCGGGGGTCACCTGCATGCCGTACTGGGCGCGCAGCCCGTACGCCACATGACCGGGCGCCATCCCCAGGGCCTCACGCAGACGGCGCGCGGCGGGGGCGTTGAAGGGCGGGGAAGGGTTGTGCTGCACGCGCACAACCTAGGGGCGGCGGACCGCCGGTGACTACGGTGCGTACGCATAAAGCCACGATTCGTGGAATCGTCCGACTCGGGCACGCCGAGAATGTGTCGACGGCGGTTACCGGCCGGTCGGCGGCGGCGATCCCCGGACCGGACCGGACCGGGTTCAGCGGACCGTGCTGATCCAGCGGTACTGGAGTTCCGGGCGGCCGATCTGGCCGTACTGGGGAGCGCGGACCGCCCGCCCGGCGGTGACGAGGTGCTCCAGATAGCGGCGGGCCGTGATGCGCGCGATGCCGACGGCGGCGGCGGCCTCCGTGGCGGTGAGCCCTTCCGGCGACTCCCGCAGCGTCCGCGTGACCGCTTCGAGCGTCGGGCCGCTGAGTCCCTTGGGGAGCGTCGCGCCGCTGCGGGGGGTGCGCAGGGTGGCGAGCGTACGGTCGACCTCGTCCTGCCCGCTGGCCTCACCGGCGGAGGAGCGGAACTCGGCGTACCGGGTGAGCCGGTCGCGCAGGGTGGCGAAGGTGAACGGCTTGAGGACGTACTGCACGACGCCGAGGGACACGCCCTCGCGGACGATCGCCAGATCGCGGGCGGAGGTGACGGCGATGACGTCCGCCAGGTGGCCGGCCGCGCGCAGCGACCGTACGAGCGCCAGGCCGTGGCCGTCCGGGAGGTAGAGGTCGAGCAGCAGCAGATCGACCTCCCTGCGCTCCAGGACCCGTACGGCCTCGGCGCGCGAGTGGGCGATCCCGGCGACCTCGAAGCCGGTGACCCGGCCCACGTACAGGGCGTGCGCGTCGGCGGCGACGGGGTCGTCCTCGACGACCAGCACCTTGATCGTCACGCGGTCACCTCCACAGGTCTCAGCGGCAGCCGGACGGTGAACTGGGCGCCGCCGTCAGGGCCTTGGGCCAGTTCTACGGTGCCGCGGCCGCGATGCACCGCCTGCCGCACCAGCGCGAGCCCGAGTCCGCGGCCCGCGCCGTGGGTGGACCAGCCGCGCCGGAACACCTCGGAGGCGTCCTTGGGATCGACGCCGGCCCCGGTGTCGCCGACCCGCAGCAGCACCTCACCGCCGTCGACCCGGGCGGTGACGCTCACCCGCGGGCGCTCGCCGCGGGGCGGCGGCACGTCCTCGGCGCCGGCCGGCGGCTCGGAGGCCGCGTCGACCGCGTTGTCGATCAGGTTGCCCAGGATGGTCACCAGGTCGCGGGACGGGAGGGTGCGGGGGAGGACCCCGTCGTCGATGCGGCTGTCCTCGGTGAGGACCAGCTCCACACCGCGCTCGTTCGCCTGCGCCGCCTTGCCGAGGAGCAGCGCCGCCAGCACCGGTTCGCCGACGGCGTCGACGACGCGGTCGGTCAGGGCCTGGGCCAGCTCCAGCTCGGCGGTGGCGAAGTCGACCGCCTCGTCGGCCCGGCCCAGCTCGATCAGGGAGACGACGGTGTGCAGCCGGTTGGCGGCCTCGTGGGCCTGGGAGCGCAGGGCCTGGGTGAAGCCCCGCTCGGAGTCGAGCTCACCGGAGAGCGCCTGGAGCTCCGTGTGGTCCCGCAGGGTGATCACCGTGCCGCGCCGCTCGCCGCCCACCACCGGCCGGGTGTTGACGACGACGACCCGGTCCGCGGAGAGATGGACCTCGTCGACCCGCGGCTCGGAGGCCAGCAGCGCACCGGTCAGCGGCGGCGGCAGGCCGAGGTCGGCGACCGGGCGTCCCACCGGGTCCTCGCCCAGCCCGAGCAGCTCGCGCGCGCCGTCGTTGGCGAGCGCGATCCGGCGGCTGCCGTCGAGCATGACGAGTCCTTCCCGTACGGCGTGCAGGGCGGCCTGGTGGTAGTCGTGGACGCGGCCGAGCTCGGTCGCGTTCATGCCGTGGGTGTGGCGGCGCAGCCGCGCGTTGATGACGTACGTGCCGAGCCCGCCGAGCGCGAGCGCCGCCCCGGCCATGGCGAACAGCGCCGTGACCTGGTCGCGCACCTGCTCGGTGATCTCCTCGACGGTGATGCCGGCGCTGACCAGCGCGACGACCTTCCCGCCGTCGTACACCGGGGCCACCGTGCGTACGGACAGGCCGAGCGTCCCCACGTACTGCTCGCTGTAGATCCGGCCGGCCAGCGCGGGTTCGATGTGGCCGAGGTAGGTGCGTCCGATCCGCTCGGGCACGGGGTGCGTCCAGCGCCGCCCCTCCGGGTCCATGATCACGACGAAGTCCATGTCGGCGTCCTCGCGCAGGCCCTCCGCGTACGGCTGGAGCGCCGCCGACGGGTCGGGGGAGCGCACGGCGGCGGCGACCGACGGCGAGCGGGCGGCGGCCGCCGCGGTGGCCCGCGACTGCAGGCGGGCGCTCTCCTCGGCCTGCGACCGGTCGGTCAGATATGCGAAGAGCGCGAAGCCCGCCACGATCGCGGCGACGAGCACGGCCTGCATCGCGAAGAGCTGGGCCGCGAGGCTGCGAGGACGGGGTATGCGCATGGGTTCAGTCTGCCTGGCCGGATTTGTGTGAACGAAAGGAACGCAAGGGTGACCGGCGTCACGCCCCGATGGATAGTCGCTGAGATCCACCGGGACGTGGACGCACAATCCAACGAGGAGGCACCCCGTGGCGACTACAGCCGCAGGCCGGCGGGACCGTACCCATTATCTGTATCTGGCAGTCATCGCCGCGGTGGTGCTCGGCATCATCGTCGGCTTCGCCGCCCCTGGGGTGGCCGTCGAACTGAAGCCCATCGGCAAGGGCTTCGTGAATCTCATCAAGATGATGATCTCGCCGGTGATCTTCTGCACCATCGTGCTCGGCATCGGCTCGGTGCGGAAGGCGGCCAAGGTCGGCGCGGTCGGCGGACTGGCCCTCGGCTACTTCCTCGTCATGTCGACCGTGGCCCTCGCCATCGGCCTGGTCGTCGGCAACGTGCTGGAGCCGGGCTCCGGTCTCCACCTGACCGACGCGGCACGCGAGGCGGGCGCCGAGCAGGCGGCCGGCGGCGGCGAGAGCACCGCGGACTTCCTGCTGGGCATCATCCCGACGACGCTGGTCTCCGCCTTCACCGAGGGCGAGGTGCTGCAGACGCTGCTGGTCGCGCTGCTGGCCGGCTTCGCGCTCCAGGCCATGGGCTCGGCGGGCGAGCCGGTGCTGCGCGGCATCGGGCACATCCAGCGCCTGGTGTTCCGCATCCTGGCCATGATCATGTGGGTCGCGCCGGTCGGAGCGTTCGGCGCCATCGCCGCCGTGGTCGGCGAGACCGGTCTCGACGCGCTGAAGTCGCTGGCCGTCATCATGATCGGCTTCTACGTCACCTGCGCCCTGTTCGTCTTCGTGGTGCTGGGCCTGCTGCTGCGCCTCATCGCCGGAATGAACATCTTCACGCTGCTCAAGTACCTGGGCCGTGAGTTCCTGCTGATCCTCTCCACCTCTTCCTCGGAGTCCGCGCTGCCCCGGCTGATCGCGAAGATGGAGCACATGGGCGTGAGCAAGCCGGTGGTCGGCATCACGGTCCCGACCGGCTACTCCTTCAACCTCGACGGCACCGCGATCTATCTGACGATGGCCTCGCTGTTCATCGCCAACGCGACGGGAGCGCCGCTCAGCGCCTCCGAGCAGATCTCGCTGCTGATCTTCATGATCATCGCCTCGAAGGGCGCGGCGGGCGTCACCGGAGCGGGCCTCGCGACCCTGGCCGGCGGACTGCAGTCGCACCGGCCGGACCTGGTCGACGGCGTGGGTCTGATCGTCGGCATCGACCGCTTCATGAGCGAGGCGCGCGCCCTGACGAACTTCGCGGGCAACGCCGTGGCCACCGTCCTGGTCGGCACCTGGACGAAGGAGATCGACAAGGACCGGGCCGCCCAGGTGCTCGCGGGCAAGGTCCCCTTCGACGAGAAGACCCTGGTCGACGACCACGCCGCGCACGGCGGCGACGACGCGGCGGAGGTTCCCGCGCCGCGGGACGACGAGCGCGAGCCCGTGAAGGTCTGACCCGTCCGACTCCCCGCGGACCTTCACTCCCAGGCGTGTGCCGGAACCCCTTCCCCCCCTCGGGTCCGGCACACGCCGCTGTCTGCTGTCCGGCGCCGGTGTTACGGGGTGGCGCCGATGCTGGTGAGCCCTCTCGTCTCTCCGGTCACGGTGTCGGAGGAGTGGACGACGTCCGGGCGCTCGGGGCACGTGGACGTGGACGTGACCTTGATGGCGTATTCGCCCACGTAGCCGAGGCCGGAGTCGTTGTTCCGCCACACCGTGCCGCAGCCGTTCGGGAACGACGGCGAGGTGGCCGGGTGGTGCGTCTCGTAGCCGTTGGCGAAGGTGCCGGGCGCGCCGCCTCGACGGGCGGTCTTGGCCGCCCCACCACGGACGGAGACAATCGATGCTGTGTGCAGGGACCACCACCCTCGCGGATCACGCGGACCAAACGGGCATTTCGGCCGACATCGAGGAGTGTGCGGCATGACGGAGACCCACGGTTCGTCAGTCCTGCGGATCACCGACGTGGTCGTGACCCCGATCGCCTTCCCGGACCCGCCCCTGCTCAACTCGGCCGGTGTGCACCAGCCGTGGGCGCTGAGGGCGATCGTCGAGGTACGCGCCGCGGACGGCCTCACCGGCCTCGGCGAGACGTACGGCGACGCGCCCCACCTGGAACTCCTGCGCCGCGCCGCGGCCGCCCTGCCCGGTCTGGACGTCTTCGACGTCGCGGGCGTCCACCGGCGGGTCGCGGGTGCGGTCGGCGACTCCGACGCCTCCGACCGGCACGGCCTCACCGGCCCCTCCAGCCGGGCCAAGACCCTGCTGCGGGTGTTCTCCCCCTTCGAGGTGGCCTGCCTGGACCTCCAGGGCCAAGCGGTGGGCCGCCCCGTCAGCGACCTCCTCGGGGGACGGAACCGCGACAGCGTCCCCTTCTCCGCCTATCTCTTCCACAAGTGGGCGGCCCACCCGGGGCACGGACCCGACGCCTGGGGCCCCGCGCTCGACCCGGAGGGCGTGGTCGCCCAGGCCAGGACGATGATCGACCGGTACGGGTTCGAGTCCGTCAAGCTCAAGGGCGGCGCCATGCCGCCCGCGCAGGAGATCGAGACGGTCCGCGCCCTGAGCGACGCCTTCCCGGACCACGCCCTGCGGATCGACCCGAACTGCGCCTGGACGGTCGAGACGTCGCTCAAGGTGGCCGCCGAGACGGACGGGCTCCTTGAATACCTGGAGGACCCCACCCCGACCATCACCGGCATGTCCGAGGTCGCCCGCCGGGCCGGGCTGCCGCTGGCGACCAACATGTGCGTCGTCGGCTTCGACGACATCGCGGAGGCCTTCACGGTGGACGCGGTGCAGGTCGTCCTCGCCGACCACCACTACTGGGGAGGGCTGCGCCGCTCCATGGAACTGGCCGCGATCTGCCGCGCGTGGGGCGTGGGGGTGTCGATGCACTCCAACAGCCATCTGGGCATCAGCCTCGCCGCGATGGTCCACCTCGCCGCCGCCGTGCCGAACCTCGACCACGCCGCCGACACCCACACCCCCTGGCAGGGCGGCGTGGACGTCGTCGAACGGCCCCTCCCCATCACCGGCGGCGCCGTGACCGTCCCCACCGGCCCCGGCCTGGGCGTCACCCTGGACCGCGACGCCCTGGCCCGTATGCACGAGGACTACCTGCGGTGCGGCATCACGGAGCGCGACGACACGGCGTACATGCGGAGCGTGGAGCCCACCTGGGAGAAGCGGCGGCCGAAGTGGTGAGCCGCTGACCGGTCCGCCGGCGGCCGTTGCCTTGACATCGGCGTCAAGGCTTACGGTCGGGGACATGCGAATCGGCGAGCTCGCGGAGCGGGCCGGGACGACCACCCGCACCCTGCGCTACTACGAGTCACGCGGGCTGCTGTCCGCCCGGCGTGCGGTGAACGGCTACCGCACCTACGACGATGACGACCTGCGGCTCCTCCGGCAGATCCGGACCCTGCAGGACTTCGGGTTCGACCTGGAGGAGACCGGGCCGTTCGGTCCTCGTCGAGTTCACCGCGGACTGGTGCGGTCCCTGCCGCCGGCTCGCCCCGGTCCTGAGCGCCGTCGCGAAGCAGGAGGCGGCACGGCTCAAGGTCCTCCAGATCGACGCCGACACCAACCCGGAGACGGTGGCCCGCTACGGCGTGCCGTCCATGCCCATCCTGCTGGTCTTCGACGCCGGCGAGCCCATGAAGTCCCTGGTGGGCGCCCGCCCCAAGCGCCGTCTCCTCCAGGAACTCGAGGACGTCCTGACGTAAGGCCCCCGCCGGGCGTCTGCCCTCTCAGACCAGTCGGCGGATCTCGCCGCGCACACGATAGAAACCGGACTGCGCCGGGTGCAGCGCGTCCACCACGTAGCGAGCGCCCGGCTCGCGTATTCCGCGCGGGAACTGCACGTTCCACGACGGCTCGAAGCCGTCGGAGACGACGTGCACCCGCAGTTTCCCGCCCGCCTGGACGCACTCCACCACGACGCCGCCGGCCGGTGGCGCCGAGACCGTGGCCACCGCCCTCAGGGAGGCCGCGGGAGTGTAGGTGGGCAGCGCGGCAGCGGACTTGATGTCCTTCGCGACGGGCACGGTGCCCTGCTGGGCGGAGGCGACCGCCGCCTCGCTCGCGTCCATGCACACCAGCGAGCCGTCGGTGGTGACCATGTAGAGCTTCTCCTGGAGGTACTGCATGGACAGCGCCGACCCTCCGCCGGTGCGGAGCTTCCACAGGCGGGTGCCGTCGGCGGCGAAGCAGTAGACCGAGGACGAGGAGTCGCCGGCGAACACGTACCGCCCGTCCGGCGAAGTGGCGCACGAGTACACCGCGGTGTCGCATCGGAACGTCGCCTCGACGGCGCCCGTCCGCTTCGACAGGCGCTGCACCACGTTCCGCGCCGTGCCGGCGTAGACGGAGGTGTCCTCCTGCCAGCCGAAGAGCACGGCGCCGGTCGTCGGCGTGTGCCACAACTCGCCGCTGCCGTCGGGGGAGTAGGCGGTGACGCCCCTCTGGTGACCGTGGTAGACGGCCTGCTCGTCGGCCCGCACCATCCAGGCCTGCCCGCCGGACGACTTCCGGGCCCACTGGTATTCGTCCTCGTGGTCGATGACGGTGAGACCGCCGTCGGCGCCGGAGACGTTGAGGACGCCCTCCCTGATGTCGAGCCAGAAGATGTCGACGTCCGCCGCGATGTCGTAAGCGGCGAACGGCAGCTTCGAGGACAGGTCGTACACCTTGCCGTCGTCGCAGCCCGCGTAGATCCAGAAGTCGTCCGCCACCAGGCACTTGACGCCGTCCGGCAGGGAGTACCGGGCCAGCACCTCACCGTCGTGACCGAGGGTGTAGACGTCGCCGGCCTGGTTGCCCACCCAGCAGCGGTCCTCGTCGACGTGGATGCCGAAGGCGGCGGAGCCCGTCCGGAACCGCCACAGGACCGGCGCGGTGGAGCGGGCCGTGGACGGTGCCGACGTCACCTGGCGGCGTGTCACCGGACGGGCGGCGCGCTGTCCCTGCACGGCCGGCGCGTACCCCTTGCGCACCTTTTCGCCGATCTTCTTCGACGCGGCGGCCTGTGCCTTCTGGGCGGTCGGGAAGGAAGAGGTCTGCAGCTGGCCGGCGGCTCCGATCCGGCCGTACCGCACCGAGACGACCGTCCCCTCCACGACCACCTCGTAGAACTTGTGCGCCGTGCCGTCGTCCTGCGACAGCTCCAGATACGTCTTCGTCCGCGACACGACAGACCCCTCCCCAGGACCGAACAGACGGTCGTCCCCGCCCGTTCCCACTGCGAAGAACGTTAGGGGCCGCCACTGACAACGGCCGGTCCGCGGGCCGACGGTCGCAGGGGTCCCCTTCGGCCCCTTGCCGGGGAGGAGCGGCCCGCATCCACCATGAATCCTCGGCCGCCGCCGGACACAAGAAACCCCGGTCCGAATTGACGGCCGGGGTATTTCGCTGCGTATATTAGGGGTTTCCGTGTTCGTGAATGGACAACGTCACGGAGAAGTTCAATAAACGTACCTTACCGCGTCAGGAGCTGAATTGTCAACCGAGGAATTGCGACGGGAACAGCAATTCGTCTCCCTCGTGCACGAGCGGCTCGACCAGCTCCGTGGCGAGGCCGAGGCCGCTCTGAGCAGCACGATCGCGCAGAGCGGGACCGGTCGGCAGGCGCGGGTGGAGCGGGACGTCGGGGTCGTGGAGCACTCCGCGACACTCGCCGCGCTGAATGCCGCCGACACCGGGCTCTGTTTCGGGCGCATCGACCGGCGGGACGGAGTGACGCATCACATCGGGCGTACGGGAATCCGCCGCGACGACGCGGAAAGGGCGCCGCTGCTGATCGACTGGCGCGCGCCGGTCGCGCGTCCGTTCTATCTCGCCACCGGTTACGAGCCGATGGGGCTGCGCCGCCGCCGGCACATCACCACGCAGGGGCGGACGGTCACCGCGCTGCACGACGAGATCATGGATCTCGCCGACACCACCCGCACCGGGCACGAGTCCCACGACGCGGACGAGGTGCTGCTCGCCGCGCTGAACAGCGCCCGCACCGGGCGGATGGGCGACATCGTGTCGACCATCCAGGCCGAGCAGGACCGGATCATCCGCGCCCCGCAGCGCGGCGTGCTCGTCGTGGAGGGCGGCCCCGGGACCGGGAAGACCGCCGTGGCGCTCCACCGGGCCGCGTATCTGCTGTACGCGCACCGGGAGCAGCTCGCCAAGCGCGCGGTGCTGATCGTCGGGCCCAATCCGGCCTTCCTCGGCTACATCGGGGAGGTGCTGCCCTCGCTCGGTGAGACCGGCGTGCTGCTGTCGACGGTCGGCGAACTGTTCCCCGGCGTGCACGCCACCGGCGCCGACACCCCCGCCGCCGCTGCCGTCAAGGGCGGCGCCGCCATGTCCGGCGTACTGGCCGAGGCGGTACGGGACCGGCAGCGGGTGCCGGAAAGGGACGCGCCGCTCGTCGTCCCGCACGACGACGGCGATCTCGTCATCGACTGGGGCATGGCCGTCGAGGCGCGCCACAAGGCCCGCGAGACCGGGCTGCCGCACAACCTCGCCCGGCCGCACTTCGTGTTCCGGATCATCGACGACCTGACCTCCCAGCTCGCGGACCGTATCGGCGCCGACCCGTACGGCGGCCCCAACTTCCTCGGCCCCGACGACATCGCCCAGCTGGGCAAGGCGATCGCCGCCAGCGCCGACGTGCACGCCGCGATCGCCACGCTGTGGCCGCCGCTCACCCCGCAGGAGTTCCTCGCGGACTTCCTCGCGGAGCCGGCCCATCTGTCCGCGGAGGAGGCCGCGCTGCTGCGGCGCGAGACGGGCCAGTGGACCCCCGCCGACGTGCCGCTCCTCGACGAGGTCGCGGAGCTCCTCGGCGAGGACGACTCGGCCGCCCGCGCCCACGCGGAGGCCGAACGCGCACGGCAGATCGCCTACGCGCAGGGCGTCCTGGACGTCTCGTACGCCTCGCGGACGTACGAGTTCGAGGACAAGGAGGACGAGGACTCGGAGATCCTGGCCGCGCACGACATCATCGACGCCGAGCGGATGGCGGAGCGGCAGGAGGAGGCCGACCACCGCAGCGCCGCGGAACGCGCCGCCGCCGACCGGACCTGGGCCTTCGGGCACATCATCGTCGACGAGGCGCAGGAGCTGTCGCAGATGGCGTGGCGGCTGCTGATGCGGCGCTGCCCCACCCGGTCGATGACGCTGGTCGGCGACCCGGCGCAGACCGGGGACGCGGCGGGCTGCGGCTCGTGGCAGGACATCCTCGAGCCGTACGTCGGCGACCGCTTCGAGCACACGACGCTCCGCGTCAACTACCGCACGCCCGCCGAGATCATGGAACTGGCCGCCGAGGTGCGGCGCGTCGAGGACCCCGGGTTCCGGCCGCCGCGCTCCGTGCGGTCGACGGGCGTCGAGCCGTGGCAGGTCACCGTGGAGCCGGCCGATCTCGCCCCGGTCGTCGCCGCCCGGGTCGCCGACGGGCCCCACGAGGGCCGGATCGCGGTGATCGCCCCGACCGCGCTGCACACCGCCCTCGCCGACGCCCTCCCGGGCGTGACCGCCACCGGCGAGCCCGACCTGACGCGGCCGGTCGTGCTGCTCGACGCGAGGGCCGCCAAGGGCCTGGAGTTCGACACCGTGATCGTGGTGGAGCCGGAGCTGATCCGCTCCGGCTCCGCGCACGGGGTGAACGACCTGTATGTCGCGTACACCCGGGCCACTCAGCGCCTGGGCGTGGTCCGCACCGCCCGGTAGGCGCCCGGGACGGTCACGGACCGAGGGGCCGTGACCGTCCCGGAGCGCTTCACGCCGGGCGGAACCAGACCGTCGCCAGCGGCGGCAGCGTCGGCGCGATCGACGTACGGCGGCCGTGCGACTCGACCTGCTCCGGCTTCAGCGGGTCCGGGTTGAGCACGCCGGAGCCGCCGAAGCGCTCCTCGTCGGTGTTGAGTACCTCGCTCCAGGCGGAGACCGACTCGGGGACGCCGAGGCGGAAGCCGTGCCGGACGACTGGCGAGAAGTTGCTCACCACCAGCAGCGGCGCGCCGTGCCGGTCGAAGCGCAGGAAGGCGAAGACGTTGTCCTCCCAGGCCCCGCCGTCCACCCACGCGAACCCCTCGGGCACGGTGTCCTGCTGCCACAGCGCGGGAGTGGCGCCGTACACCCCGTTCAGCTCGCGCACCAGCTCCCGTACGCCGCGGTGGTCGGGCTCCGCCGAGTACGACGGGTCGAGCAGCCACCAGTCGGGGCCGTGGCCCTCCGACCACTCCGCGCCCTGGGCGAACTCCTGGCCCATGAAGAGGAGTTGCTTGCCCGGGTGGGACCACATGAAGCCCAGGTACGCGCGGTGGTTGGCCCGCTGCTGCCACCAGTCGCCGGGCATCTTGCTCACCAGCGCCCGCTTGCCGTGCACCACCTCGTCGTGCGAGATCGGCAGCACGTAGTTCTCGCTGTAGGCGTACACCATCGAGAACGTCATCTCGTTGTGGTGGTACTTGCGGTGCACCGGCTCCTTGGAGACGTACACCAGCGAGTCGTGCATCCAGCCCATGTTCCACTTCAGACCGAAGCCGAGCCCGCCGTGGTCCGTCGGCCGGGTCACCCCGTTCCACGCCGTGGACTCCTCGGCGATCGTCACGACACCCGGATTGCGCCGGTAGACGGTGGCGTTCATCTCCTGGAGGAACGCGACGGCGTCCAGGTTCTCCCGGCCGCCGTGCTCGTTCGGCGACCACTGGCCGTCCTCGCGGGAGTAGTCGAGGTAGAGCATGGACGCGACCGCGTCGACCCGCAGCCCGTCGATGTGGAACTCCTCGCACCAGTACGTTGCGTTCGCCACCAGGAAGTTGCGGACCTCCTTGCGCCCGTAGTCGAACTCGAGCGTGCCCCAGTCGGGGTGCGCCGCCCGCGCCGGGTCGCTGTGCTCGTACAGGGGGCGGCCGTCGAACTCCGCGAGCGCCCAGTCGTCCCGGGGGAAGTGCGCCGGCACCCAGTCCACCAGCACCCCGATGCCCGCCCGGTGCAGGCTGTCCACCAGGTGCCGGAAGTCGTCGGGGGTGCCCATCCGGGACGTCGGCGCGTAGAAGCCGGTCACCTGGTAACCCCAGGATCCGCCGAACGGATGCTCGGCCACCGGCATGAACTCCACATGGGTGAAGCCGAGGTCCTTCACGTACTGCGGGAGCTGCACGGCGAGCTGGCGGTACGTCAGCCCCGGTCGCCAGGACGCCAGATGCACCTCGTAGACCGACATCGGCGCCTCGTGGAGGGGCCGGTCGCCGCGGTGCGTCATCCACTCCTGGTCGCCCCACTCGTGGTGCGACTCGGTCACGATCGACGCGTTGGCGGGCGGCACCTCGGTGCGCCGGGCCATCGGGTCGGCCCGCTGCGTGTACGAGCCGTCCGGGCGCGTGATCTCGAACTTGTACAGCGCGCCGTCGCCGATGCCGGGCAGGAACAGCTCCCACACCCCGGTCCCGCCGAGCGAGCGCATCGGGAAGCCGGTGCCGTCCCAGAAGTTGAAGTCGCCGACCACCCGCACACCGCGCGCGTTGGGCGCCCAGACGGTGAACCGCGTGCCGGTGACCTTCTGGTGGGTCATCGGGTGCGCGCCGAGCGCCGTCCACAGCTCCTCGTGCCGGCCCTCGCCGATCAGATGCAGATCGAGATCGCCGAGCGCGGGCAGGAAGCGGTACGGGTCCTCCACCTCGAAGCCGTCCTCGTGGCCCTCGTAGGTGACGGAAAGGCGGTACTCGGGCGTGGAGGTCAGCGGGAGGACACCGGAGAAGAGGCCGTCGCCCTCGCTGTGCAGCTCGGCGCGCAGGCCCTTGGCGAGAACGGTGACGGTCAGCGCGTGCGGCCGGAGCACCCGCAACTGGACGCCGCCGCGCACCGGGTGGGCGCCGAGCAGGGCGTGCGGGTCGTGGTGGCCGCCGCTCAGCAGCCGGGCCCGGTCCTCGTCGCCGAGCGGCTGCGCCGCACGGACCCCGCGCTGCCCGTCCCGCGGCCGGGGCGCGCCGGTGGGCTTGGCACGGCCGGCCTTCCCGGGCCCGTTCGCCCCCGCTCCTGCACCGCCCGTACCTGCCGCACCCGTACCTGCGCCGCCCGTCGGCGCGTCGGCCTCGGCAACGGCGGAACCTCCGGTCCCGCTCGATCCGCCCGCGCGGGCGGGGGCGCTCTTGCCGGCCGCGGCCGGCCGGCTCGCGCCGGTCTTGCCGGACCCGGCCCGAGCGGTCTTCGCCCGGGAAGTGCCCTTGCGGGCGGGCATCCGGCCGGCCCCGGCCGACGCCTGGCCCGCCGGCTCCGCCTCGGCGGAACCGGTACGGGCGGCGAGCGCGGTCTCCGCGGCGGCCGCCTCGTCCGCGCTCGGCCCGACCGGCTCGGGCACCGTCGCGACCGCCTCCGCGGTGACGACCGCGGCGGCCGCCCCCGCCCGGGCACGCTTCGTACGGCCGGCGCCCTTGGCCCGCCCCGTACCGGCCGCGGGCTCGCCGCCGTCCGGCACCGTCAGGGCACGGGCGCGGGTCGCGGCCGCCGGGGAGTCACCACCCGGGTGCTCCGGCCCCTCCGCGTCCCGCGGCCCTGCGGGATCCGCCGCATCCGCCGCGGCGGCGCCCGCCCGCCCGGCGCGGCGGCGCTTGGTCGCCGGTGCGGGCCCGGGCTTGTCGTCGTCTCCGGCGGAGGCGGGGCGTGCTCCCGTACCGCGCACCGGATCCGGCCCGGCCGGCACGGCGGGGTCGGTTTCTGCGCTGTGCGTCTCGGTCGGCTGGTGCGGGACTTCCGGTCCCGAGGACTTGCGGGACGACGGTCGGGCGGTCACGGATTCTGCCTCCTCAGGCGGCGAACTGCGGTAACGGCGGCGGACTGCGGTGAACGGCGGGCGAACTGACGGTGGGACGGGTCGGTCGGGGGCGGACGGTCGGTCAGTCCAGTGCGGCGAGACGTTCGATCGCGGCCATCGGCACCGGCAGCCAGTCCGGCCGGTGCCGCGCCTCGTAGACGGCCTCGTAGACGGCCTTGTCGGTCTCGTACGCGCGCAGCAGCTCGGGTTCCTCGCGCGGATCGTCGCCGCCGGCCTCGGCGTACCCGTCGCAGTACGCCTCGCGGCACCGCTCGGCCCAGGCCGGGTTCCAGGGCCGGTGGGTGCGGGCCGCGTAGTCGAACGACCGGAGCATGCCCGCCACGTCCCGTACGGCGGGCTGCGGCCGGCACCGTTCGGTGAGCGGCTTGGCGGGCTCGCCCTCGAAGTCGATGACGGACCACGGGGTGTCCTCGGGGCCCCGCAGTATCTGGCCGAGATGCAGGTCCCCGTGGACCCGTTGGGCGGACCAGGTGCGGCCGCGCGCGCCGAGCGCCTCGACCGCGTCGAAGGCGGCGCGCAGCCCCGGTACGTACGGCAGCAGCGCCGGCACCGCCTGCGCCGCCGCGTCCAGCCGCCGGACCATGGCCGCCGCGAGCCGCTCGGTGTGCGGGCCGCCGAGCTTGACCGTCGGCAGGGCGTCGGCGAGCGCGGTGTGCACCTCGGCGGTGACCCGGCCCAGCGCGCGGGCCTCGCCGAGGAAGGGCCGGCCGTCCGCCAGGGCCTCCAGCGCCAGCACCCAGCCGTCGCGCGAGCCCGGCAGGAACGGCTGGAGCACGCCCAGGGTGAAAGGTTCCGGCGCGGCTGCCTCGTACCAGGCGACCGGTACCGGCACCCGCCGGCAGCCGGCCCGGGCGAGGGCGAGCGGCAGCTCCAGATCGGGGTTGGGGCCCGGATGGATACGGCGGAAGAGCTTGAGGATGAAGGCGTCGCCGTAGACGAGCGAGGAGTTGGACTGCTCGGCGTCCAGGGGCCGGGCGGCCAGCTCCGCCGGGATCGCCGGCGCGCCGTCGAACCGGTCGAAGCGCAGCGGCCCGAGCGAGCCGGGCGTGCGCAGCCGTTCCAGCAGCAGCTTGGCGAGCCGCGGGTCGCGGGTCCCCTCGTACACGGTCCGCCTGGCGAGCGGTCCTTCGGTGAGATGGCCGATCAGCGCGGGCGCGAGGGCCGGTGGCAGGGTCTCGCGGACGCCGAGAAGCAGCTGGTAGCAGTCGTCGGACGAGGGCGACGGCGATTCCCGCTGCCGGACCCGTACGAGCAGATGCAGCAGTCCGGGACCAGGCCCGTTCATGGGCAGCAGCTCCGTCGCGGAGACGAGCGAGAAGCCTGCGACCGCGCAACCCTTGCCCGCGAACCAGCGCTGGCCGGGCAGCCATCGGCGCAGCAGCGGGGCGAGCGAGGGAAGCAGGCCGAGCGGAGTCCGGGTGGATGCAGCCTCCGACATGGGCATCGCGTCCTTTCCCCGGGTACACCACGAATGCGCAAAGTGTCCCGGATTGCAGCTGTGGCTGTCCGGCGGCGCGCGGGGATGAGGGGGGAGTGCCCGGTGCGGGGCGGCGGAAACCGCCCCGCCGGAGTAGGGGGCGCCTTTCGGACGGGACGGATCCCCCTGGTGGGCACGTCAGGATTTGGTCACGACGGCCTTCGTCTCCCCGATGGCCTTCGCCTCCTTGCGCAGCCGGAACCAGTAGAAGCCGTGCCCCGCGAGGGTCAGCAGATACGGCCACTGCCCGATGGGCGGGAACCGCACGCCGCCGATGAGTTCCACCGGATGCCGTCCGGCGAACGTCCGCAGGTCGAGCTCCGTCGGCTGTGCGAACCGCGAGAAGTTGTGGACGCACAGCACCAGGTCGTCACCGCCCTCCTCCTGGGAGGGGGCCTCCCGCAGGAACGCGAGCACGGCCGGATTGGACGACGGGAGCTCCGTGTAGGACCCGAGCCCGAAGGCCGGATTCTGCTTACGGATCTCGATCATCCGCCGCGTCCAGTGCAGCAGCGACGACGGCGACGACATCGACGCCTCGACGTTGGTGACCTGGTAGCCGTAGACCGGGTCCATGATGGTCGGCAGGTAGAGCCGTCCCGGGTCGCAGGAGGAGAAGCCCGCGTTGCGGTCGGGCGTCCACTGCATCGGGGTGCGGACCGCGTCCCGGTCGCCGAGCCAGATGTTGTCGCCCATCCCGATCTCGTCCCCGTAGTAGAGGATCGGTGAGCCGGGCAGCGACAGCAGCAGCGCGGTGAACAGCTCGATCTGGTTGCGGTCGTTGTCCAGCAGCGGGGCGAGCCGCCGGCGGATGCCGATGTTGGCGCGCATCCGCGGGTCCTTGGCGTACTCCGCGTACATGTAGTCGCGCTCTTCGTCCGTGACCATCTCGAGCGTCAGTTCGTCGTGGTTGCGCAGGAAGATGCCCCACTGGCAGTTCTTCGGGATGGCCGGCGTCTTGGCCAGGATTTCCGAGACCGGGTAGCGGGACTCGCGCCGGACCGCCATGAAGATGCGCGGCATCACCGGGAAGTGGAACGCCATGTGGCACTCGTCGCCGCCGACCCGGTAGTCGCCGAAGTAGTCGACGACGTCCTCCGGCCACTGGTTGGCCTCGGCCAGCAGCACGGTGTCCGGGTAGTGGGTGTCGATCTCCTTGCGCACCCGCTTGAGGAAGGAGTGGGTGCGCGGCAGGTTCTCGCAGTTGGTCCCCTCCTCCTGGTACAGATACGGCACGGCGTCCAGCCGGAAGCCGTCGATGCCCAGGTCGAGCCAGAACCGCAGCGCGGAGATGATCTCCTCCTGCACGGCGGGGTTCTCGTAGTTGAGATCCGGCTGGTGGGAGAAGAACCGGTGCCAGTAGTACTGCTTGCGCACCGGGTCGAAGGTCCAGTTCGACGCCTCGGTGTCGACGAAGATGATCCGGGCGTCCTGGTACTGCTTGTCGTCGTCGGCCCAGATGTAGTAGTCGCCGTAGGGCCCGTCCGGGTCGGCGCGGGACTCCTGGAACCACGGGTGCTGGTCGCTGGTGTGGTTCATGACGAAGTCGATGATGACGCGCATGCCGCGCTGGTGGGCGGCGTCGACGAACTCGACGAAGTCGGCCAGGTCGCCGAACTCGGGCAGTACGGAGGTGTAGTCGGCGACGTCGTAGCCGCCGTCCCGCAGGGGGGACTTGAAGAACGGCGGCAGCCACAGGCAGTCCACGCCCAGCCACTGCAGATAGTCCAGTTTCGCGGTGATGCCCTTCAGGTCGCCGACGCCGTCGCCGTTGCTGTCCTGGAAGGAGCGGACCAGGACCTCGTAGAAGACGGCCCGCTTGAACCAGTCGGGGTCGCGGTCGCGTGCGGGTGTGTCCTCGAACGTGTCGTGGACGGGCTCATTCACGATCATGATGTGGGTGACCCTCCGGTCTGCTGGGACGGTCGCAGGGTGAAGATGTGCGCGGGCGCGGTACCCGGCTCGAGGCGCACATAGTTGGCCCTGCCCCAGTGATAGGTCTCGCCGGTGAGCTCGTCGCGCACCGGTACGGTCTCGTCCCCCTCGAGACCGAGTTGCGGCATGTCCAACGAGACCGTGGCCTCCTGGGTGTGGTGGGGATCGAGGTTGGCGACGACGAGGACCACGTCCGGTCCGGAGCGCTTCGAGTAGGCGATCATCCGGTCGTTGTCGATGTGGTGGAAGTGGACGTCGCGCAGCTGCTGGAGCGCCGGGTGGCGGCGCCTGATCCGGTTGAGGGTGGTGATCAGCGGGGTGATCGTGCGGCCCTCCCGTTCGGCCGACTCCCAGTCACGGGGCCTGAGTTGGTACTTCTCCGAGTGCCGGTACTCCTCGCTGCCGACCCGCAGCGGGACGTTCTCGCAGAGCTCGTAGCCCGCGTAGAGACCCCAGGACGGGGAGAGGGTCGCGGCGAGCACGGCACGCACCTCGTAGGCCGGCCGGCCGCCCTCCTGGAGGTAGGCGTGCAGGATGTCGGGGGTGTTCACGAAGAAGTTGGGCCGCATGTAGGCGGCGGCCTCGCCGGACAGCTCGGTGACGTACTCGGTGAGCTCGTGCTTGGTGTTGCGCCAGGTGAAGTACGTGTACGACTGCTGGAAGCCGATCGCGCCGAGGGTGTGCATCATCGCCGGCCTGGTGAACGCCTCTGCCAGGAAGATGACGCCGGGGTCGGAGCCGTTGATCTCCGCGATCACCTTCTCCCAGAAGACGACCGGTTTCGTATGCGGATTGTCGACCCGGAAGATCCGTACACCGTGGTCCATCCAGAACCGCAGCACCCGCACCGTCTCGCGGACGATGCCCTCCATGTCCGCGTCGAAGGCGATGGGGTAGATGTCCTGGTACTTCTTCGGCGGGTTCTCCGCGTACGCGATGGTCCCGTCGGCCCGGTGGTGGAACCAATCCGGATGCTCCTTCACCCAGGGGTGGTCGGGGGAGCACTGCAGCGCGAAGTCGAGCGCCACCTCCATCCGCAGCGACCGGGCGGCCGTCACGAAGTGGTCGAAGTCGGCGAGGGTGCCGAGGTCGGGGTGGACGGCGTCGTGCCCGCCGAAGGCGGACCCGATCGCCCAGGGCACGCCGACGTCGTCGGGGCCCGCGGTGAGGGCGTTGTCGGGGCCCTTGCGGTGGGTGGTGCCGATGGGGTGGATCGGCGGCAGGTACACCACGTCGAAGCCCATCGCGGCGACGGCGGGCAGCCGTTCCGCGGCGGTGCGGAAGGTACCGGAGACCGGCGGCTCGCCCTCCTTGACGACGGCGCCCTCGGACCGCGGGAACAGCTCGTACCAGGAGCCGTAGAGCGCCCTTCGCCGCTCCACCAGCAGGGGCAGCGGCGGGGAGGCGCTGACCAGTTCACGCAGCGGATGACGGGAGAGAGCGGCGTCCGCGTCGGCGGCGAGCGCCGCGGCGAGCCGCGCCTTCGCCGGCCGCGCCGTGTCGCGCAGCGCGTCGACGGCGGCGAGCACGGCCTCCCGGCCGTCCTTCTTGGGCACCCCGGCGGCGGCGCGTTCGTAGAGCTCCGCGCCCTCCGCCAGCACCAGTTCGGTGTCGATCCCGGCAGGGATCTTGATGTCGGCGGTGTGCCGCCAGGTGGCGACGGGATCGCTCCAGGCCTCGACGGTGTAGGTCCAGTGGCCTTCTGCGGCGGGGGTGACCTCCGCTCCCCACCGGTCGGTGCCGGGGGCGAGCTCCCGCATGGGGGTGAAGGGACCGGGGCGGCCCTTCGGGTCGTACAGCACGACATTGGCGGCGACAGCGTCATGGCCCTCGCGGAAGACCGTGGCGGTGACCTGGAAGGTCTCACCCGCCACGGCTTTCGCGGGCCTTCTGCCGCAGTCGACGAGTGGGCGGACGTCCAGGACGGGGATGCGACCGATGAGCGAGTTCACAACATCACCTGAGGGCTGTGCGGGCAGGTCGGATGGAGCGGAATGTCTCGTTTGTGCGGACCCAGTCTCATTTGACTAGGTTTTATTTGTATCTGCTGAGTCGGTGACTGGCGGGCTGCGGGCATGTCCGCTCCTGTCCGCGTTCACTCGGTTGGACGGTAGGGAGGCCGATCGGGGGTGCTCTCGCCTGCGTTCCGGGTGAGGCCTACCCACGCCGTTCGGGTGGGCAATCCGGTGATGTGTTAACTACTAGGACGTACGGGGTCGCACAAGACACACGTGAAGAGACCGGCCCGACACGAGGCCGGAACCGGTCTTTTCCGATGCTCGTCGCGCGCCGGGTGCGCCAATGCGCCGGGCGCACGTCAGTGCGCCGTGGTTACGTACGGCGCGGACCGATACCGTCGGAAATGACGGAAAAGGACGCACCGTCGTGCGTCCCCTCGGATGCGTACCTCCCCTGCGAAGGTGGAACTTGTGAAGGCCATTCGTCGATTCACCGTCCGCCCCGTCCTCCCCGAACCGCTCGGGCCGCTCAGCGATCTCGCGCGCAATCTGCGCTGGTCCTGGCACACCGAGACGCGAGAGCTCTTCCGTTGTGTCGATCCCGAGGGGTGGCGGGCCGTCGGCGGCGACCCCGTGCGGCTCCTCGGGAACGTCTCCGCCACCCGCATGGCCGAACTGGCCAAGGACCGGCGGTTCCTCCGCCGGCTCACCGCCGCCGCCGACGACCTCGACGACTATCTGCACGGCCGCAGGTGGTACCAGTCCCACGGCGGTGACAGCGGCCCCGACACCCCCGCCTTCCCGGCCGCCATCGCCTACTTCTCACCGGAGTTCGGCGTCACCGCCGCCCTGCCGCAGTACTCCGGCGGCCTCGGCATCCTCGCCGGCGACCACCTCAAGGCGGCAAGTGACCTCGGCGTACCGCTCATCGGCGTCGGCCTGCTCTACCGCCACGGATACTTCCGCCAGTCGCTGTCCCGCGACGGCTGGCAGCAGGAGCACTACCCCGTACTCGACCCGAACGAGCTGCCGGTCAGCCTGCTGCGCGAGGCGGACGGCGCCCCCGCCCGGGTGTCCCTCGCCCTGCCCGGCGGGCGCTCGCTGCACGCGCACATCTGGGTCGCCCAGGTCGGCCGCGTACCGCTGCTGATGCTCGACTCCGACATCGAGGACAACGGCCCCGGCGCCCGCGACGTCACCGACCGGCTCTACGGCGGCGGCAGCGAACACCGGCTGCTCCAGGAGATGCTGCTCGGCATCGGCGGCGTCCGGGCCGTCCGCACGTACTGCCGGCTCACCGGCCACGCCGCGCCCGAGGTGTTCCACACCAACGAGGGCCACGCCGGCTTCCTCGGCCTCGAACGCATCCGCGAGCTGGGCGAGACGCCCGAACACGGCGGCAGCGGCCTCGGCTTCGACGCCGCACTGGAGGCGGTGCGGGCCGGGACCGTCTTCACCACCCACACCCCCGTACCGGCCGGCATCGACCGCTTCGACCGCGAACTCGTCGCACGCCACTTCGCCGAGGGCGCCGAACTGCCGGGCGTGCCCGTCGACAAGGTCCTCCAGCTCGGCATGGAGACCTACCCCGGCGGCGAGCCCGGCCTCTTCAACATGGCCGTAATGGGCCTGCGGCTCGCCCAGCGCGCCAACGGCGTCTCCGAACTGCACGGCGCGGTCAGCCGCAGCATGTTCGCCGGACTCTGGCCGGGATTCGACGCCACGGAAGTGCCCATCACCTCCGTCACCAACGGGGTGCACGCCCCGACTTGGGTCGCGCCCGAGGTGTTCCGCCTCGGCGCCCGTCAGATCGGCGCCGCCCGCGCCGAGGACGCCCTGTCCGTCGGCGGCTCGGGCCGCTGGGACGCCGTCGGCAACATCCCCGACGCCGACATCTGGGAGCTGCGCCGCTCCCTGCGCGAGCAGTTGGTGCACGAGGTACGGGACCGGCTGCGCGCCTCCTGGCGCCAGCGCGGCGCGGGCTCCGCCGAACTCGGCTGGATCGACGGCGTACTCGACCCGGACGTGCTCACCATCGGCTTCGCCCGTCGGGTCCCCTCGTACAAGCGGCTCACCCTGATGCTCCGCGACCGTGAGCGCCTCACCGAGATGCTGCTCCACCCCACCCAGCCGATCCAGATCGTCGTCGCCGGCAAGGCCCACCCGGCCGACGACGGCGGCAAGCGGCTGGTGCGGGAACTGGTCCGCTTCGCCGACGACCCGCGCGTGCGCCACCGCATCGTCTTCCTGCCCGACTACGGCATGGCGATGGCGAAGAAGCTCTACCCCGGCTGCGACGTCTGGCTGAACAACCCGCTGCGCCCCCTGGAGGCCTGCGGCACCAGCGGCATGAAGGCCGCGCTGAACGGCGCGCTCAACCTGTCGGTCCTCGACGGCTGGTGGGACGAGTGGTACGAGCCCGACTACGGCTGGGCGATCCCCACCGCCGACGGTGCGTCCACCGACGAGGACCGCCGCGACGAGCTGGAGGCGGCGGCGCTCTACTCACTGATCGAGGACCGGGTCGCCCCCCGCTTCTACGACCGGGGCAGCGGCGGCCTGCCCGACCGCTGGATCGAGATGGTCCGCCGCACCCTCACCACCCTCGGCCCCAAGGTCCTCGCCGGCCGCATGGTGCGCGAGTACGTGGAGCGGCTGTACGCGCCGGCCGCGCAGGCGCACCGGTCCATGGACGCCGCCGGCGCCCAGGAACTCGCCGCCTGGAAGTCCCGGGTGCGCGCCTCGTGGCGGCAGGTCGCCGTCGACCACGTGGAGGCCGTCGACCAGGACGCGGCGGCGGGCGCCTCCGCGACGGCCGGTCTCGGCTCGACGCTGACGCTGCGCGTCCAGGCGGCGCTCGGCGAACTGCAGCCGGAGGACGTCGAGGTCCAGGTGGTCGCGGGCCGCGTCGACTCCGACGACGCCATCCGCGACGCCCGCACCTTCCCGCTGAAACCGGCGAGCGGCCCGGACCTGGACGGCCGCTGGACCTACGAGGGCCCTCTCGCCCTCGACCGCACCGGCCCATTCGGCTACACGGTCCGCATCCTCCCCTCCCACCGACTCATCCCGGCGGGCGCGGACCTCGGCCTGGTCACCGTCCCGACGGAGTCGGCGACGGAGGAGTCGGGCGGCGTGCTGCTGCGGTGACGGGCTGACGCGGTTACTGGGACGGCGTCTTCTGCCCGGGTGGCCGGGCGGGGGCGCCGTCCCCTGTCCGGACCGCACGTGTCCGTCCCGGTCGAGCACGACGGCGGCCCGTGATGCGTCCTCCACGTGTCACGGCGAGGACGACGACCGGGCCGCGGGGCGCCAGGGGGCCGGCCAGACGACGTCCTGGGCGACGGCCCCCGGCACACCGAGACTGGTCCGGGCACGCTCGACGTAGCGGCTCCGCGCGTCCCGGAACTCCTGATACGCCTGGTCCCAGCTCTGGTCGACTTCCATGGCCGTGCCCCGGGCCAGGCACTCGAGCCGCCACAGACAGTGGTCCAGGGTCTTGGACGCGGTGTTCGCCTCCGTGTCACCCAGCAGCCCGAGCGTCTCCGACAGGGCCGACCGGCGGGACTCCGACGTGGCCAGTTCCGCCAGCACTTCGGGAGTCGGCTCCAGCGGCACGGGCCCGGACACCAGACCCCGCGCGGCAGCGATCCGCTGGTAGCCGGCGGCCAGTTCCTTGACGGCGTGGGCGTACTCGGCATAGGCCGCCAAGCGGTGCTCGTCCCACCGCACGGCCTGCTGCCTGCGCCACCTCGTCCGCTCGTTCAAGCTGCTCACCAGGAACGACGTGGCAGCGCCGAGGGCGACACCGACGAGCGGAAGTATCTGGCCGGTCAGACTCACCACGGACCCCGATCAGGTAGAGGGCAATCACCCCATCCTCTCCCTCTCGCGGTCGGCAGACACCGCCACCAACCGCCGCTGAACGGCAGTGCGCGCGACGTTAGTCGGTTCAGCCGGGCTGATCGCCCCTCAGGCCGGTGAGGAACGTGTGCCAGGGGGCGCGGCCGAAGGCCAGTACGGGGCCGGTGCGTTCTTGCTGTCGCGTACGGCCGCTCTACCGGTGAGGCCGGCCACCTCGACGCAGTCGCCGCCGGATGAGCCTCCACCGCTGTAACTGCTCTTTCGCCACGTGGCGTTGGCCCATATCGCGGCCTGCATGGTCGGCACCTCTTCCTTTCGGCTACAACTCACGCCTGATGCGCTGGATCAGAGTGAGACTCTCCGCAGGGCTCAAGGCGGCAGATCTCAGCGAATCGAACGCGAGCGTATACCGGTTGGTCTCCTCTGCCGTCTCCATGTGCAGGGTGCCGGTCACATGCTCGACGCAAACAACGTCCGAGAAGGCCGCAGTCGGGAACCCGAAGAGCACGAAGGCGCCGACCAGGCCGACATGGGCACCGGCGCTGAACGGCAGGACCTGAATGTCGATGTTGGGGCGATCAGCCGCCTTCACAAGGTTGTCCAGTTGCGGCCCCATGACGGCGCTGCCGCCGACCTGACTGCGCAGCCTCGCCCTCGATGACCCAGATGCGGGGAGGACTGTCGTCCTCCAGGATCCGCTGGCGCTGCATGCGCATGTCCACGAGTTCGTCCACCCGCTCGCTGCTGAGCACTTCAGGGTTCGCCCTGTAAAGAGCCCGAGCGTAGTCGGGGGTCTGAAAGAGGCCGGTAATCAGCAGGGGCTGGAAGGACCGGATCACAGTCGTGCCGGGCGTCTTCGCCCGACGTTGGAGCCGCAGCCGGCGCAACGTCGGCCGGGCGAGGGCAGAACTCCGCGCGGTGCTCGCGGACTGAGGGATGAGCGGCATCGAGGACGAGGCGTCGCTCGTGCTCTCGGAGCTGCTGACCAACGCAGTCCGGCACGCGACAGCCCCCGGCAGGGAGATCGAGACCCGGTACCTCCAGGTGCCCGACGGTCTCCGTATCGAGGTCCACGACGCGTCCGAGGCCCGTCCCCTGATGGCGCTCCCGCGCGAGGACGCGACAGGCGGGTGGGGCCTGCCCCTCGTCGACGTGCTGGCCTCGAAGTGGGGTGTCGCCGGCCGGGAGGGGCCCGGGAAGTGCGTCTGGGCCGTACTCCGCGTCGGACAGGGCGGAAGTCCGATGGCTGTCACGGCCGGCGGCCTCTCGGAACGGCAGCAGCCGCCGGCGTGACTCTTGCTGAGCCGGATGCTGGACCGAGGCAAGGCAATACCCTCGTAGAAGCGAGACCCAAGGCCCAGTAACGGCCCACGGGGCGAGCCAACGGACTGTGGCATTGGTGATGATCCGCTCAGGAGGCCCCGGGCAAGCTCCCGGGGCGTCTGTCAGACCGGCAAGACGGGTCGGAGGCGCTGCCACCAGGTCAGGAGCGACGTTCGACGGATCCCGAGGCAACTGCACAACAGGAGGATGGGCGGCGAACCTCTCGGTCTCTCAACCGCCCGCCGCAACGTCACGGGACAGCCCTCAGGACCGCCAGAGCCTCGCCCGTAGAGCCTTCCGCCCGCTGGTCTTCGCGTTCTCCTGGGTGCCGTTCGCGTAGGCGCTCGACTCGTCGCCGTCCTGGCGCAGGTCGACGCGGCCTGCCTGGTGGGAGAAGAGGGCACCGCCGGCGCTCATCGTGAGGTGGGCGGTGTAGGTGCCCGCCGGGAGGGCGGAGAGGTCGACGCCCTTGCCGTCCGGTGAGGTGAAGAACCCGTATCCGTACGAGCCGAAGTCGCCCGGCCCCACATGCGGGCGGACCTTCTCGGTCATCCGCAGGGGCTTGAGGTCGAAGGTATGGGCGGCATCCGGGCCCTGCAGGGTCAGGTAGTACGTGGCGTGGTTCTTGTGGTCCGCGTTGCGGCCGGGGAGGTAGAAGACGCCGTACGCACGCAGCTTCTGGGCGTCCATCAGAAAGCGCTGCAGCGAGAATACGGTTCCGCCGGGACCGCCGTCGGCCAAGCTGCGTTTGATCAGCCGGACGCCCTGCTGATCGCCCTTGAGTACGACTTCGAAGCCGTGGGAGGCACTTCGGCGGTCGATCGGCTCGTTTGCGACCAGGGGGACCCTTCGGTCGATGGACTCGCTCTCGCTCATCACCCGGGCGAACACGTCATATGCCCCTTGAGGCAAAGAGTCGAACAATTCCCGCGCATCGCATGCGAACCCGCCGTTCTCGTACGCGGTGAAGTACGTGTCGAAGTACTTGAGGTAGAGCTGGTCCACCGGCACGGTGTCCGCATCGGCCGCCCAGGCCTTCCCGTCCCGCACAAGAACGAGCTGCTTGGTCTCCCGCGACCCGCCGTTCCCGGAGTCCTCCGTGGCAGCGGCCGCGCCGGGTATGAAGGCATGACCCGTCAATCTGGCCTGCTGGTGCGTGAGGGCGGCGCCGGTCAGGACGGCCAGCGCGGTGTCCCGCCTCCGGAGATCCGCCAGATACGTGGCCGCGGCGGGCTCGTCCACGTCGTCGGAGCCGATCTGGACCTCGCCCCATTTCGGAGCGGCGCCTTCGGTCAGCGCGTAGATGATGCTCAGAATCGCGGAAAGCCCCTGCCGCGTCACCTCTGCATGCTTGACCAGAGCGGGGGACTCCACCATGACCAGGTTGAAATTGGAGTATTTTCGCAGGGCCGGGAGGAAGTGAACGACTTCCTGCTCGTACTGGTAGTCCCGGGTGGACGAGAGAAGGTAGATGTTGCGGTCGCGGTCCTCGTCCTCGGCCAGCAGCGTCGGCAGCAGGGCGTCGAGCGTGTCCACGTTCTCCTGGGGCTCCCCCTCGCCGAGAACGTACGCGCCGAGGTTTCCGTGTCCCTGCGAGTAGCTGCCGATGAAGTACTGCGGGGTTGACGCGACGATGTTCCGGTAGCCGTACTTCAGGCCGTAGATGATGGCGGCGCTGCCTCCCTTGGAGGATCCGGCGAGAACGACCGCGTCGCGCGACAGGCCCAGCTTCTGTGCGTACGTGGAGATCAGTTCCTCGATCGCGTCGGAAACGGAGAAGTCCATGTCCCGGCACACGTAATAGGACGTTCCTCCGTCGAACCGGTCACGTATCCGCAGGACGTTGCACTGGACGCCCGAGAGGGCTTTCCCGAATCCGTACTTCGAGCCCACGGAGGAGAAGACGACGAGAAGGTTTCCATGGTCGCCGGAGGCGGGCGTGAACTCGTACTCGATCTCCCATTTGCCCCACTTCTCGATGCGTATCTCGGGGCTGCGGATCGTCGCGGTCCGGTAGTTCTCCGACGTGTGGGGGAGGCTGTCCACAGCCTGCGGATTCTCCGGGCGGACGTGGTTGGATTTGGATTCCATGAATTGCAGGCCCCTTGTCCTGAGAGAGTGCTGCCATTGGAGCTGCGGCTGCTCCGCAGAAACTCCTCCGACGTGGGGCCGGGCATTTTCAGGAGAACAGCAGCCGGAGCGAGGCTACTGCATACCCGAGCGTCGCTTCGAGGGACAGTCGGCCGGATCACATTGGGTTCAAGGTCGCCGCATACCCCGCTGACGCAGGCAGGGTGCGGGCGGAAGCCCGTGATCGCCGCCACCACGTACCCTGGCCGCGTGACGATGCACAACACGGTCGATGTGAACGTCGACGCGATGCTCGAAGACCTCAGGACGCTTGTCGAGATCGAGTCTCCCTCGCGTGATCTCGACGCCTTGACGGCGTCGGCCAAAGCCGTCGCGGCGATCATCGAGAGCCGTCTCGGCGGGCAGGCCCTCCTGGTCGAGAGTGCGGCCGGGCCGCACGTCCACTGGTCCGGTGGCGGCGAGCCGGCCGTACTGATTCTCGGTCATCACGACACGGTGTTCCCGCTCGGCACCCTTGAGCGCCGTCCGTTCAAGGTGGGGGACGGGCGGGCGACCGGGCCCGGGGTGTTCGACATGCTCGGCGGACTGGTGCAGGCCGTGCACGGCCTGGCGACGCTGGAGGACCGGTCGGGCGTCGAGATCCTGGTGACCGCCGACGAAGAGGTCGGGTCCCACGCCTCCCGGGCCCTGCTCGAAGAGCGGGCGATGGCCTGCGGCGCGGTGCTCGTGCTCGAGGGGGCCGCCGACGGTGGGGCGCTGAAGACCGGGCGCAAGGGCTGCGGCTCGTTCAAGGTCTCCGTCACGGGCCGGGCGTCGCACGCGGGCCTCGAGCCCGCGGCCGGGGTGAACGCCCTGGTCGAAGCGGCACACCAGGTGCTGGACATCGCCGCGCTCGGACGCCCCGAGATCGGCACGACGGTCACCCCGACCGTCGCGACCGCGGGTACGTCGGACAACGTCGTCCCCGCGGAGGCGACCGTCCTCGTTGATGTCCGCGTCGAGTCGGCCGGTGAGAAGGAGCGCGTCGAAGCCGCCTTCGCGGCACTGGCCCCGCATCTCGACGAGGCACGGATCGCGGTTCAGGGAGGTGTCGGCCGGCCCCCGATGCCCGAATCGGCGTCGGCGGAGCTCTTCGCGCTGGCCGAGCGGCTGCTTCCCGGCATCGAAGGCGTGGCGGTCGGCGGCGGCAGCGACGGCAACTTTACGGCCGCGCTCGGGGTGCCGACGCTCGACGGCCTCGGAGCGGTCGGGGGCGGCGCCCACGCCGACCACGAGTATCTGGTGGTCGACGCGATGGCCGAACGGGCACGCCTGGTGGCCGGACTGGTGCACGCCCGGCGGGTCCGGGCGACGGCTCCGGATCGCGGTTGACCTTTACGTAACGTCAACTTCTACCGTTCACGTCATGGAGTGGTCGATCCAGGACATCGCGCGGCGCGCCGGCACCACGAGCCGGACGCTGCGGCACTACGGCGAGCTCGGGCTGCTCGTCCCGAGCCGCATCGGCAGCAACGGCTACCGCTACTACGGCCAGGACGAGCTCGTGCGCCTGCAGCGGATTCTGCTGCTGCGCCAGCTGGGGCTCTCGCTGCCCGCGATCGCCGAGGTGCTCGCGGGGCAGCAGGAGACCGCCGCCGCTCTGCGGACGCACCTGGAGCTGCTGGAACAGGAGCGCGAGCGCATCGGCCGGCAGATCGCCGCGGTGCGGACCACTCTCGACAAGACGACGAGAGGAGAACAGCTCATGCCCGAGGAAGTATTGGACGGCTTCGACCACACCCAGTACGAGCAGGAGGTCACCGAGCGCTGGGGCCGGGACGCGTACGTGAACGGCGACCGCTGGTGGCGGTCGCTCACGGACGCGGAGAAGCGGGACTTCAAGGAGCGGCAGACGGCGATCGCGACGGACTTCGCCGCCGCCTTCCGGGCCGGCCGGGCGGCGGACGACGACGAGGTGCAGGGCATCGCCCGGCGCCACTGCGAGTGGCTGTCCGGACCGGTGCGGGTCAGCCGCTCGTACGTCATCGGTCTCGGCGAGATGTACGTCGCCGACCCGCGGTTCACCGTGCTGTACGACCAGCATGCCGAGGGCGCGGCCGAGTTCGTCCGCGACGCCCTCAAGGTCTACGCGGAGCGGCATCTGACCGACTGACGCGTCGGCCGGTCCTGCGGGGGGTCGCCGCCGTCACGCCTCCGGATCACCGGGCGTGACGGCGGTGAACGGTGTCGGCGCGTCGCCCGTCCAGCGGTGCAGCACGGCCTTCCCGCTCTGCCGGGTGACACCGCCGACCTGGACCTTGGCGGCGTCGCCCACGTAGAACCGGCCGTCGTCGAGCGCGACCAGGCCGAACTGGCCGGGCGACTCCCAGCCGTAGGTGCCCGACGCCTTGTGGTGCACCCCCTGCGGGACGAGGTGCAGCAACCGTCCCTGCTCCGGCTCCGGCTGGCCGCGGAGCGGTCCGCGTCGCGGGGCGCGGTCGCCCTCGACCACGAAGAGGGACGAGTTGGGGAAGCCCTTCTTGGTCCCTTTGTACGCGGCCATCAGCCAGTTGCGGCTGTGCGCGTCGTACTCGAGGTTCTGCACGCCGTACTTCGTGTTCCCCGTGTACACGAAGTACTTGCCGTCGGGAGCGGAGGGCCCGCTGCGGTGCGGCCGCGACTCGGTCAGAGGGCGCTCGAGCGGGCCCCAGCCGCGGACGTCGTACTGGAGCAGGACCTGATGGTCGTTGTCCGTGCGGCCGGCGTCGGAGTACACCCCGTACGCGACGGTCAGCTTCTGCTGCCCGCCCTCCTTGCCCGACGCCGCGCCGAACGCCGGGCCGAATGCCAGCCCGTCGATGCCGCTGCACCCGTAGCGGTGGTCCGCCGTGCGCGCGGTGTCGCCGTCGAAGGAGCCGTCGGCGTCCATGTCCGCCGTGTAGTCGTCCACCACCTCCTGGAGGTGAACGGTGGAGACGACCCCGCTGGTGGCCGCGTCCATGTCCATGCGGTCGATCAGGTCGCCGTCCAGGATCGCGATGTAGAACGCCTCGGCGTCCTTGTACTCGAGCGAGCCGTAGACCCGCCGGTCCTCCGCGTTGAAGTCGAGATCGCCCAGGTGCCCGGTGAAGCCGGTGACCGAGCCGACCGGATGCCCCTCCAGGTCCGTCTTGACCAGGAGGTTCGTGAACGAGAAGTACATGAACCCCTTGGCGCGGTCCAGGGCCGTACCCTGCAGGTGACCGGACTCCCAGGCGCCGCCCTCGATCTCGACCGGTTGCCGGGATGCGCTGGACGGCGGCTCGCTGCCGCCCGCGACGGCCAGGGTGCTGATGACGGCCGCTGCCGAGCAGACGGCGACGGACAGCAAGCCGTAGAGGCGCGTGTTCCTTTTGACGGGTCCCTCCCCTGTTCCGGAGCCCGGACCACGCCCGCCGGCGGGCGTCCGGCCCGTTCCCGCGTCCCCACGAAGGAAGCAGCCCCGGCTCTCCGCCTGGCTTCCGGTGCCCCAAACAGCCGTGCGACAGGCGGCAGACCGTTCTCACGTTCGACTCTATCCGGCCCCGTTTCCCGGACCGCCGGGACCCCACGACGACGCTCACGCCAACACCGAGCACCGAGCATCACGCCAGACCTGTAATGCAGGCTGCCTTGACGGACAACAACAAGATGGGGGCGCGAACCGGCGTCCCCACCGTTCCGGTGGAACGGCGTTGGAGAGGGTGGGGGAGCGGGGTGACGGACGCAGGTGACAGCACAGGCATGCAGCGCCGGCTCGAAGGGCTGTTCACCGCACACGCCGATCGTGTCTACGCCTTCGCCGTGCACAGGCTGGATCCGGAAGCCGCGCGGGACGTCGTGTCGGAGACGTTCCTTGCGGCGTGGCGCCGCATCGACGAGATCCGTGATCCCGCCCTGCCGTGGTTGCTCGGCACAGCAAGGAAGATCATCGCCAACGAGCTCCGCAGGCACAGCCGCCAGACCGCTCTGACCGAACGCCTCGTCGTCATGACGGCGGAACGGGACACGGACGAGTCCACGTCCGCAGCGGACCGGCAGTCCGTTCTTGCCGCGATGCGCCACTTGTCCGAGGCGGACCAGGAAGTCCTGACCGTGTCGGCCTGGTACGACCTGAGCGGCCCCGAGGCCGCCGAGGTGCTGGGCTGCTCCGCCGGGACCTACGCGGTCCGGCTTCACCGGGCCCGCCGCAGACTTCACCGCCGGATGGGACAGGCCGCTGCCGAGGACCGACCCTCGTATCCCGTCCAGGAGGTAGACCGGTGAAGAAGCGCGACATCCACCACGTCCTGCGCAGCGCCCGCCCACCCGCGCACGACGGATGGCACGACACCGCCGACGGACGCCAGATCCTGGCGCACATCCTCAGCACCACCCCAAAAGAGGAGACTCACATGACGCCTCCCACGCGTCGGCGTCCTGCCCGGATGGCACTGATCGCCGTCGGCGCCGTAGCGGCGACGACGGCCGTCGCCCTGCTCGCGGGTCCGCAACTCTTCGGCCAGGACGACACGGCAGCCGGCAAGGGGAAGCAGTCGGCCTCGGCGTTCTTCGAGCCGCTCCGGTTCGGCTCGGGCATGCGGGAGGTGGAGCAGTACGACTCGCTCGATGCCGCGGCCGAAGCGGCCTCCGCCGTGGTGATGGCGGAAGTCGTCGACGTTCGCATGACCAGGGTCATCGAAGGCGAGGGAGGCGACCGTCTGTACATGATCGGCGTGATCGTGCGGCCGGTCGAGATTTTGGACGGTGCGCTCGGTGAGGCGTCGCAGCAGCAGCTCACGGTCGAGTTCACCGGGGGCGGCGAGGACCCGGCGGCGGCCGTCGAGCAGATGAAGTCACAGCTGCCCGAGAGGGAGTCGGTCTGGTTCCTCCGCTCCAAGGCGGAGGAGGGCGAGCGCCTTCTGGAGGAGCTCAAGCAGGCCGGCAGGACGCCCTCGGCCGATTGGGTCAGGGCCGTCGAGGGGGACAGGCCCTACTACCGTGTCGTCTCCTCCCAGGGGCTCTTCGTCCAGGACGAGCAGGACGTCATCAACCCCATCGTGGGCGAGGACGGGACGTCCGACACGATGGTGGCCGAGGGAGAGAAGTACGACGAGGTGAGCCACCTTGCCGACCATGTGCGGGAAGCACGGTAGAAGCCGCCACACCTCTGCCGGGGATGGGCCGCCCGATCACCGGCGGTCCGGGTGCTGTCGGAGGCCGGGTCAGCGGTCCGGGAGCCGGGACCAGAAGTGGTCGACGATCTCCTCGACGTAGCGTCGGCCGGCCTCGCCCGAGGCCGTGGTGCCGCCGGCTCGGCTGAGGGTGGCGGCCATGAGGGTCTGGTACTCCTGCTGCATGGCGCGCAGGGGGTCCTGCAGATCGCGGCGGTCCATGGAGACGAGCTTGGCGATGGCGCGGACGTGGGCCTGCCAGCGGGTGGAGACCGCTTCGGTGAGGAGGCGGGCGAGTTCGTCCTCCAGGCCGGTGATGGCGATGAAGTCCCGCGGGGGAAGGCCGAGGACGCTGCCGAGCGCGGCGGACTGGCGCTTGTCGCCGGTCCACCGGCCGGTTTCTTCCATGTGGTGGTACGCGTCGAGCGCGAGGCCGGTGGCGCGCGCCACGTCCTCGGCGGGGAGGCCGCGGGCGAGGCGGTGTTCGCGCAGCGTGCGCGGGTTGCCC
Organism: Streptomyces sp. NPDC002835; assembly: GCF_053591995.1. Taxonomy (NCBI): domain Bacteria; kingdom Bacillati; phylum Actinomycetota; class Actinomycetes; order Kitasatosporales; family Streptomycetaceae; genus Streptomyces; species Streptomyces sp. NPDC002835. The sequence goes on from NZ_JBSFUW010000002.1 coordinate 254,492, forward strand.
ATGAGTTCGGCGGGCGCGCACCACAGCGCGCCCGCCAGGGCGGTGAGTTCCTCGGAGGTCGGCAGGGCTGTGCCGCGTTCCCATGCGGCGACGTGTTCGGGGGTGATGTGGGCCATGCCGAACGAGGCACGCATGCCGTAGGCGACGTGGCCGGGCGCCATCCCGAGTTTCTCGCGCAGGGTGCGGGCGGCGCGCGCGTTGAAGGGGAGGGGTGGATGCACGGTGCGAGAGTAGGCAGTTACTCGGGGCTACTCCATGGCCGCTGTCGCCTGCATCCCGTTATGCGGAATAGGTCGTCGGGGATTTCGTAGGAACCGACAGGGGCGCTCGAAGAGGGCCAATTTCCGTTCACTTTAGGTCCGTTGCGGATCACGGTATGACACGTATGATCCGCTCGCGAGGTGTCGCATGTGCGTTCGCACAACAGCCGTGAACGCGCTCTCCCCGCGGCGTCCGTCATGCTTCCGCACCCCACCAGCAGGTCCAGGAGACCCCGTCATGCAGAACAGCGCGACCAGACCGGTCGACTCGCCGCCCGCCGGAACCGGCGGCCCGTTCGACCGGTTCTTCCGCATCACCGAACGCGGCTCGACATATGCCCGGGAGATACGTGGCGGCTTCGCCACGTTCTTCACCATGGCGTACATCCTCGTGCTCAACCCGATCATCCTCGGCAGCGCGGAGGACAAGTTCGGTGAGCAGCTGGACCCCGGCCAACTGGTCACCGCCACCGCACTGGTGGCCGCGGTCATGACCCTGATCATGGGTGTGGGCGGCAATCTGCCGCTCGCCCTCGCCGCGGGCCTGGGCATCAACGCCGTCGTCGCCTTCCAGGTCGCTCCCCTGATGGCCTGGGACGACGCGATGGGCCTCATCGTGCTCGAGGGCCTCCTGATCTGCGTACTGGTGATGACCGGTCTCCGCGAGGCCGTCATGCACGCCATCCCGCAACCGCTCAAACAAGCGATCAGCGTCGGCATCGGCCTGTTCATCGCCTTCATCGGCTTCGTGGACGCCGGGTTCGTCACGCGCATCCCGGACGCCGCGAACACCACCGTGCCCGTGCAGCTCGGCACCGGTGCGCTCACCGGCTGGCCGATGCTCGTCTTCTGCGTCGGCGTGCTGCTGACCGTCGTGCTGCTGGCCCGCAAGGTCAGGGGCGCCATCCTCATCAGCATCGTCCTGATGACCGTGGTCGCCGTCGTCGTCGACGCCCTGGCCGACGTCAAGTCCTGGGGCCTGACCTCGCCGTCCGTGCCCGACGAGCCCTTCGCGGCCCCCGACTTCGAACTGCTGGGCAACTTCGACCTGTTCGGCTCGTTCGGTCAGGTCAGTGTGCTGACCGTCGTCCTGCTCGTCTTCACCCTGGTCCTGTCGGACTTCTTCGACACCATGGGCACCGTCGTCGGCGTCACCGCCGAAGCCGGACTCCTCGACGAGCGCGGGCAGGTGCCCGGCCTGGGCCGCGTGCTGCTCATCGACGGTGCGGCCGCGGTCGCGGGTGGCGCCGCGTCCTCGTCGTCGGCCACGACGTACATCGAGTCCGCGGCCGGTGTCGGCGAAGGCGCTCGTACGGGCTTCGCCAACCTCGTCACCGGCGGTCTGTTCGCCCTCGCCCTCTTCCTCGCGCCCGTCCTCACGATCGTGCCCCTCCAGGCCGCGGCCCCCGCCCTCGTCGCCGTCGGATTCCTGATGATGACGCAGGTCAAGCACATCGACTGGGACCGCTACGAAGTGGCCGTCCCCGCCTTCCTGACCATCGTCGTCATGCCGTTCACCTACTCCATCACCAACGGCATCGGCGCCGGCTTCATCGCCTACGTGGTCATCAAGGCGTGCCTGGGCAAGGCCCGCGAGGTGCACTGGCTGCTGTGGGGCACCGCGGCGCTCTTCCTCGTCTACTTCGCCATCGACCCGGTGGAGCAGCTCCTCGGCATCTAGCTTCCGCAGGCCGGGTTCCGGTCGGGCTCAACGGGCCCGGTCCTGCTCGTTGTCGACATCGGTCAGCCGCCACCGGCACGGTGATGCGCTCGGACCGGGCCATGCCGCACCCGGCGGCGGGCGTGGTCCGCTTCGCGGGCCGATGCCGGGACCGGGGTGGGCCGGGGTGGGGACGTGCCGGCGGTGGCGGCACGGCCCCGGTGCCGTGCCTCAGTACGGAGGGACCGGCCAGGACCGCCCACAGGGCAGGTCCGTGAGCCGGTCCCTCCGCGGTTCTCCGCGCATGCCCTCACTCCGCTGGAGGGACCCGACGAAAGCGGGGGGACATGGCGGGCCCGCTCGCTTCTGCTGTGCTCATTCCTCCTCGGTGCCGAGGAAGGGCGCGAGCAACTCGGTGATGTGCTGCTCGATCGCGTCCTTGGTCAGGCCGAGGCCCGACAGAGGGCCGGTGCCGTTCTCCGCCTCCAGCAGGGCCAGCAGGATGTGCTCCGTGCCGATGTAGTTGTGGCCGAGGCGCAGTGCCTCGCGGAAGGTGAGCTCGAGTGCCTTGCGGGCCCGTGCGTCGTAGGGGATGACCTCGGGCAGTTCCTCGGCAGAGGCAGGCAGCGCCGTGGTAGCGGAGCCGCGGACCATGTCGAGGGTCACGCCCTGCGCGATGACCGCCCTGGCGGCGAGGCCGTCCGGCTCGGCGAGCAGGCCGAGTGCGAGGTGTTCCGGACCCACCTGGGCGTTGCCGGCAGAACGGGCCTCGTTCTGCGCGGCCATGACCACGTTCCGGGCGCGGTCGGTGAAGCGGCCGAAGCCCTGGCTGGGGTCGAGGTCGAGTGGCTGGTCGGATTCCTTGGTGACGAAACGCTTCTGGACGGCTTGCTTGGACACGCCCATGGACCGGCCGATGTCGGTCCAGGACGCCCCGGAACGCCGGGCCTGGTCGACGAAGTGGCCGATGAGGTGGTCGGCGACGTCACCGAGGTGGTCGGCGGCGATGACCGCGTCGGAGAGCTGGTCGAGCGCGTCGGTGTGCGCCTTCTTGATGGCGTCGATCAGATCGTCGAGCCGGACGGGATGAGTCATGCGGACTGGATCTGTCATGCGACAACTCTAGGTTGACGATGCATCCATCGTCAACCTAGAGTTGTCGCTGTCGGCCCATGGTCCACCAGGTAATCGCGTTCACGGGCACCCGGCAGTGCCCTGCCCAGCAGCGAAGCCCTGGGCAGCGAGAGGAGGTCCGCGTCGAGGTCCCTGTGCGAGGCGGAGCCGGCACTGGCACTTCCGGTGCTTGTCGACTCGGGCCGGTTCGGTCGGCTGCGCAAGCCGTCCGGCATGACCGACCGCCCCGAACCATCGGCACCGACCAGGACCTTCGGAGGCAACCCGACAGCCTGCACGCAGTAGGCGCCGGCTTGGACGGACACAATCCCTCGGCAAGGCTCATTGCCCAGGCCAGGAAGGCGCTTTCGCGCCTCCGTCCCGGTCAGCCGACCTCAAGTGAAACGGCGGGGGCTAGTCGGTCCGCATGGGCGCGGCGATGCGCTCCACGACCTCCGCGATCTGAACCAGGCACTCATGTACTTGCGGTGGAGGTGCGCCAAGAGGGTCGTTCACGTCTGCGTCACCAGTGCGTGTCGACACGGAACCACGGCGAGCGGCCGCGCCCTGGACGAGGGCCGCAAAACGTGTGGCCGGATCCACGACGCCCGCGGCGTCCTCGCGACGCACCAGCCAGGCGAATTCGCGGAAGGTGAATGCACGGGACAACGCACGCACGGGGGACAGCCGCACAGCGGCCTCACGGTGTTCCGTCGCAGCGCCCAGTACCAGGTCCGCGCTGTCGACCATCTCCTTGGTCAGTCGGCGTGAGCCCGTCCCGCAGGGCTGAACGCCATGTCCGAGGAGGAAGGAGGCGACATCAGCCGCCATCGGCATATCCGCGAGAGCCCGTGTGCCCGCACTGCTCAGGTGGATCACCTTGCGATGCTCGAGCAGCCGGTGCCTGAGCAGGCACTCGGCAAGCGGAGAGCGATAGAGGTTGCCGGTGCACACCACGAGTACACGGAACGGGGGCACACACGCTCCAGGAGGAGAGGAAGAGCAGACCAAGACGTGCGACGCGGTGCCAGTATTCACCCGACACCCCCGACGGGTGTGTACTTCAATGCGCGTTTCCCGCAGTGCGCTTTTGTGTTCGCCGCCGTCGGCGGCCATGGCCGGGTCTTGACCGACCAGGCAATCTGCCGAAGTCGCGGGATCTCCGAAGCCGAGCGCTGCCGGGTGGTCAAGATTCCGCGAATTGGCCGGCTTGGCTCCTCGTGCCGCGGGGGTACTGACGGCCGATCCGGTGATCCCTTTACCCCATGCGGCGTCTTATTTCCTGAGGGCGCTTAGCAGGTGCTGTTCCGCGTCATCCATTCCACATACCGTACTCGCGGGTCGGACCAAGACATCGGCCTGATTCCACCTGAGGAGCGTGAATGCGATGACGGCGTCATCGAAGTGGCGTGCTGCCTTCGCGGGCACGGCAGCCTCCGCTGTCCTGGCCGCAGTCCCCTTCGTAGGAGCACAACCTGCCCACGCCCAGCCCTATCCACCCGACTCCCCGAGCCTCACCCTCAGCGCCACCACCGTGGACGCAGGAGACGAGCTCAGCTTCACCGGAACCGGATTCGATCCGAACGAGGGGGTGGGCGCATTCCTCCTCTCGAAACCCATCAAGTTGGGCTTCTTCACCGCCGACAGCAACGGCACGGTGGAGGGAACCGTCACCATCCCCAAGTGGACAGACCCGGGCCGGCACACCTTCCGTCTCAAGGGGAAGGAATCAAAACTGAAGCTCTCGGCCGAGATCACCGTACGCTCGCACAGGCCTCACCTCGCCAACACCGGTGAGGACAGCTCGGCCCTTCTGCTGGGCGGAGCCGCAGGGATGGTCGTGCTCGGAGGCGGCGCGATGATGGCCGTCCGCCGACTGAAGCGCGACTGACCACCCGGTTTCCTCAGGCAGCTGCGAAGACCAGCGGCCGACAGCCGATCTCCCGACGCATGACCTCGCGTCCTCGGAGCACGTGCTGTCGGCCGCTGCCGCCATGACCCCTCGCGCTGACCCTGGCGGCCGGTTTTGCGAAAAGCATCTGGCAAGCCCCACGCTCAACCACCCGTGGGGCGGCTTCCGCCTCAAAGACGGGTGGTTGCATCAGGCGGCCGGGGTCGTGCTCAACGTGGTGTGGTCGCGGAACATGACCGCCGAGCCGTCCTCGGTTCGCGTCTGCCGCGACCGCCTCGGCCACTGGTACGTGTCCTTCGTCGTGCCCGCGCGCGGGCCCGCAGTCCTTCTGACCGGTGCCGGTTGCCGGGCACGACAGCACCTGCCGCGCGCTGCGGGGGCAGAGCCGCAGTGTGTGCCGTAGATCTTCTGCGGATGTGCACCGGCTCGGGGGCCGATCGCCTCTGGCCTCCGAGCCGCTGCGGGAACCGGTCAGTGCCGCAGCGTGCCCGACTCACGGCTTTCCACGTACCACGTATATGTCTGGGTGATTCCTTCCCGCAGAGCGATACGAGGAGTCCAGCCGAGGGCGGTGAGCCGGGACACGTCGAGGAGCTTGCGCGGCGTACCGTCCGGCTCGGTCGGATCCCACTCGATGCTCCCCCGGTACCTGACAACATCCGCCACGAGTTCCGCCAGTTCCCGGATGCTCAGGTCCGTGCCGGTGCCGACGTTGACCGGACTGTCCGCGTCGTAGTGATCAAGCAGGTGCAGGCAGGCCCGGGCCAGATCGTCCACATGGAGGAACTCCCGACAAGGCGTGCCGCTGCCCCAGTTCACCACCTGTCGCTCACCCGATTCCTTCGCCTCGTGGAAGCGACGGATCAGGGACGGCAGCACATGGGAGTGCTCCGGGTGGAAGCTGTCACCGGGCCCGTACAGATTGGTCGGCATGGCGGAGATCCAGGGCAGACCGTACTGGCGTCGTACCGCCTGTACCTGCAGGATGCCGGCGAGCTTGGCGATGGCGTAGGCGTCGTTGGTCGGCTCCAGAGGGCCTGTCAACACCGCCTCCTCGCGGATGGGCTGCTCGGCGAACTTCGGGTAGATGCAGCTGGACCCCAGGAACAGCAGCCGCTCCACCCCGTGCTTGAGGGCGGCGTCCAGCACATTCACCTGGATACGGAGATTGTCGGAGAGGAACTCGGCGGGCCGGGTGGCGTTCGCCTTGATCCCCCCCACCCGCGCGGCCGCGAGCACGACCACGTCGGGCCGCACGGCCGCGAACCAGTCGAGGACTGCCCCGCGCTCGCGCAGATCCAGCTCCGCCGACCCGGGCCCGACCAGGTCGGTGAACCCCTCCCGCGTCAGGCACCGCCACACGGCCGAGCCGACGAGACCTCCCTTCCCGGCTACGAACACGCGTGCAGAGCGGTCGAGCGGGCGGTGGACGCTTCTGTCTGTTGCCACTCCGCAGGCGGCCGGCGCCGAAGCGGCGGGGTGAGTGGCATCGCTGCCGACGTTCGTGCAGGTACTCATGGAAGTCGCTCCTTCAACGAGGGCCACGGGACGGGCTCGGACCCGGAACGCACGAAGTCAGCAAGGGCTTGAGGGCCGCCCTGCGGCCACTGTGTCCCGGGTGAAGAGGAAGTTCACATAGCGCGCCGGTGGAACGAAGCCCGGCGTCACGGGAGCAGGTCCCCTGCTGCCGAGATGTTGAATGTGACGGTAGCCCAGGTCGAACGCGGTCTCCCGGACGTTGCTCAGGGCTGCCTCGTCGAGGCACTCCGCGATGATGGCGGGGTGGTGGACGCGAATGCTCTTCTCCAGGCCGCGCAGCACCTGCGGTTCGAGCCCCTCCACGTCGATCTTGATGAGGTCGACCGGACGTCCGTCGAGCACCTCGTCCCCCGTGGTGACCTTCACGTCGGCGATGCTTTGCGCGGGCCACGTGTCCAGCAGGGAGGCTTTCGTCGCGTTGGCGGGGATCCTCAGCCGGGTGCGCCCAGGTGTGTCCGAGAGCGCCTTGTCGATGACGGTGACGCGGTTCTCGAACCGGTTGGCCCGGATGTTGCGGTTCAGCATGCGGGTTGCGGCCGGGTTGGGTTCAATGGCCAGGGCCTCCAGGCTCGGGTTGGCCCGGCAGGCGAGCAGGGTGTAGATGCCGGAGAAGGCGCCGATGTCGAGGAACCGACGGGCACTGCGGGCGAGTTGGTACACCACCGGGTGGGTGGTCTCCTCCCAGTGCCGCATGTTGGTCCAGATCAGGCCCCGGGCCAGGATGTCAGCGTCGCTGCTGACGTAGCGGAAGGTGCGTCCGTCGGGGGCACGTAGGCTCCACTCTCCCGTGGGATGCAGGCGTCTCCACACTGCGCGGGGCACTACGCCGCGCATAGCCCCGGCACGAACAGCCCGTTGGCAGCCCGGAAGGCGGAGGAAGAGGTCGCGCGTGCTGGTCAAGATCTCTTTGGAGGACACGGGCGCAGCATAGGCAGGGCATATGCCGCAAAGTTCGCCTGCGGGGTGTGTTGTCGCGCGGGGACGGCCGAATTCACTCCGGCGCCGCACTCCTGCACCCGACCGTTGTGGTACGGCTCAGTACCCGGCGCCCGCGCCCTCGTTCACCAGCGCGCCGAGCCGATCCAGTGGTGCGACGGGCGAAGCGAGGACGTAGTCGTAGTCGATGCCGAGGTTGCGGCTCAAGCGGGCATAGCAGTCGTTGAACCATGGGTCCGGGAAGATCTCGATCACACGCTCGGCACGCTGAGCCCACACCAGGTTGGCCAGACCGGCTCCGTGCGGAGCGATGACCGTACGGGCGCCGGCGAACAGTGCTCGCTGCTCCTTGAAGGAGAGGTCCTGGCCGTACACCACTGTGACGCCCGCCTGCCGCATCACGCGCTCGACCTCCGCCTCGTTCGACAATGCCCGCTTGGAATCCTTCAAGCGGCTCACGTAGACGGCGTCGACGTCGGCGGGGTCCGCAGGAAAGGCTGCGCGCAGTCGGTCGATCTCAGCACGCTGAACGAAGCCGGACATGGGTTCGACGGCGGCGAGGACGCACGAGTCGACGTGTGCGATGTCGTCCAGGCGGACGATTCTGGAGGGCCCGACCAGGTGCTCCGCAGCCGCCAGCACATGGGCCGGCACCCTGCTCGGCATCACGAGCAGCGCCTCGGGCTCGACACTGAGAGCGAAGACCGCGGCGGGGAGTACCTCGAGCAGCCAGTGGTAGTAGCCCGTCGGCGCGAAGGCGACGACAGGGCGACCGGCGAGTCGCCTGACCGGGAGCAACGGTTCGTGACGGACGTCGCCCCACCCGAGCGAACGGATGAGGGATCCGTAGCTCTCTTCCAGCACGGGGCCGCCGGGCAGCCAGATGAGGCCGCTGTGCGGGCTGAGCAGCACGTCGTGAAGCCGGTACGCATGGCGCTCGTCGAACGCCTTGGAGCGGCGGAACCGCGGTGGGAAGCCGACGGGGAAGTCGTAGCGCTCGACCACGGCCTCGGTCCTGGTCAACGACTCGCTCACATGCCGGGCCATCCTGGGCTCGTGCATACGTTCCGCGATCGAGCGCACATAGACCCGCGGCATCCCTCCTGAGACCGGTCCGAGCAGAGCCTGGCTGGCGGTCCTCGCCATCAGAACTCTGCCGCGGGCTGTCAGTTCGCGCAGCTTCGGCGTCATACCCCGGAACGTAGGACCGGGCAGCTGGTGCCGTTCGGTTACGCGCCCACCCTCGGGCGCGTATTCACCCATTGCGCCTATGCCGTTCGGCGCCGGTTACGGAATCAGAGTGATCCCCCGGCAGACACATGCGGAGAAGGGTAGTAGGAGCGGCCGGGCATGCGACGTTGGGATCGTGATACTCCATTCTGAGAATCCGGGGTGGTAAGTGTGGGTCCTCCCCCAATCCGGGAGCAGCGCAAGCTGATCGTCGTCGGTCAGGGATACGTGGGTCTCCCGCTGGCCATGCGCGCGGTGGAAGCGGGATTCTCCGTCGTCGGCGTGGACACGGACGAGCTGCGGGTCAAGCGTCTGGCGTCCGGCGATTCGTACATCGAGGGAGTTGGCAACAGGCGTTTGATCGCCGCACTGGACAGTGGGCGCTACAAGGTGACCACCGACTACGGCGAAATCTCCGACTTCGACATCTGCACCATCACCGTGCCGACACCGCTGCACGAGGGCGTGCCGGATCTGACTTTCGTGGAATGTGCCGCCCGGAGCATCGCCTCCCACATCACCCCCGGCGCCACTGTCGTTCTGGAATCGACCACATACCCCGGCACCACGGAGAGTCTGCTGCGGCCATTGCTGGAGAACGGCAGCGGACTGAAGGCCGGTACGGGTTTCCACCTCGGCTACAGCCCCGAGCGTATCGACCCGGGTAACCCACAGTGGCAGCTGGAGAACACTCCCAAGGTGATCTCCGGGATCGACCCGGCGTCACTGCAGGAGATCGAGCGCTTCTACGCGCGCATCGTCGAGCGCACCGTGCCCGTGTCCTCCTGCCGCACCGCCGAGCTGACCAAGCTGCTGGAGAACACCTTCCGCCACGTCAACATCGCCCTGGTCAACGAGATGGCGACGTTGTCGAGGGGGCTGGGTGCGGACATCTGGGAAGCCATCGAGGCCGCAGACACCAAGCCGTTCGGCTTCATGGCGTTCAGGCCGGGCCCCGGTGTGGGCGGGCACTGCTTGCCGGTGGACCCGTCATATCTCTCCTGGCAGGTCAAGCGGCTGCTGCGGCAGAGTGTCCGGTTCATCGCGCTGGCGAACGAGATCAATGACGGCATGCCGCACCACGTCGTCTGGCGAATCAGCCGGGGCCTGAACGAACGCGGGAAGTCCGTCAACGGCTCTCGGGTCCTGCAACTGGGCCTGGCCTACAAGAAGAACACCGGCGACATCCGCGAGTCACCTTCCGTCATGCTCGCCCGGTCATTGCAGAACCTCGGCGCCCGGGTCGCCGCGGTGGAACCACACACCGACTCCTATCTCCTTCCCCCGGACATCGTCTGCGTGGAGTTGACCGAAGCCGAGGTCCGGGCGGCCGACGTGGTCGTCGTGGCAACCGATCACGATGATTTCGACTATGCGCTCGTCGAGCAGGCCGGTGCGTACATTTTCGACACCCGCAACCGCTGTCGGGCGGAGCAGGTCGAGGTCCTGTGACCCCGCCTTCCTGGGCCCAGTGCGTCGCGATCGGTAAACAGGGGTCGCGGCCGCCGGCCATCCTCCTCCGTGCCGTCGCGTGGTCGCACTCGTTCGAATCAGCGCGCGGCCTGGTTGAGGACTTACGAGTGGTTCACCCCGTAGATGAGGCCTTCCAGTTGAGGAGTCTCACGTGCCACCAGTCCGCATCGCGGTGCTGATGACCAGCCACAACCGCCACGACAAGACACTCGCCGCACTCGCCGCGCTCGCCGAACAGCGCGGGCTGCGGGAGGACACCACGGTACGTACCTACCTGGTGGACGCCGGCAGCACCGACGGCACACCCGAGGCGGTTCGCGCTGCCCACCCCGAGGTGGAGGTCACCACGGTCGGCCCTGACATCTACTGGAGCCACGGTATGCGGATCGCGAGCCGCAACAGCCGGCGATGCGGCGAACCGGCCTGGGACTACCAGCTCTGGCTCAACGACGATGTGAGGCTGGAAGGGGACGCGCTCACCGTACTGCTCGACACCGCACACGCCGTGGGCCCCGGCAAGGTCGTGGTCGGCGCCGTGCGTGCGTCGGCCGATGACCGCACCACGTACTCGGGACGCCGCGGCCGTGCGCTCGCGCTGGTCGAGCCCACCGGTCGCCCCGAGCGCTGCGACACGTACAACGGCAACGTCGTGCTGTTGCCCCGGGTGGTGTGTGAACGGGTCGGCGACATCGACGAGGTCTTCCAGCACGGCATCGGCGACTACGATCACGGATTCCGCGTCCGCCAGGCAGGCATTCCCGCCTATGTGACGCCGTGCCACGTCGGCATCTGCGACCGGAACCCACCGCACACCGGGTCCCGAGAACCGGGTATCGGCGTGCGCGAGGCGCTGCGCCGGATCACCTCGCAGCGGGAACTGCCGCCCCGCCAATGGTGGGCCTACTGCCTGCGGCACGGTTGGCCGCAAGCCCCGCTGCTGATGCTCTCGCCCTATGTGAAGACCGCGGCGCGAGCCTCCTTCCGTCGCTCTTCCGCGGGGGGCTGATCCCTTGCCACTCGATCCGACGACACTGCTGCTCGGCTGCGCCGCGCTCATCGGCTGCGCGGCACTCACCGCGAGCTTCGTCCGCTGGCCGGTCTGGGGAATCGGCCTGTATGTCGCCGTCCAGCTCTGGCAGACGCAGCAGAGCATGCGGCAGCCACTCCCGGGCGCGGGCCTGGATCTGTTGCCCACCGATGTGCTGACCGTGTGTCTGCTGGTCGCTGCCCTCATCATGCTCAGGAGGCGGGGGAGCCGCGCCTCGGCGCTGCTTCTCGTCCTGTTGGTCCTGACCGCCTATGCACTGATCCGCGGGTTCGGACCCTTCGGTGTCCAGACGGCGGGCAATGAAGCCCGAACCAATTTCATTCAGCTCCTCTGCGCAGCACTCTTCGTCGCCGTCCTGTCTCCCGGCCGGAACCTGGTGCGCGCGGTCACCCTCATCTGGGTGCTGGCAGCCTGTGCTCTGTCCTGCCTTGCTCTGCTGGGGTGGCTGACCTTCGGTATCGGCTCCAACTCCGACCGGATCATGGTCGATGGAGTGCTCACCGGCGTCCGCCCGGTAAATGCTGCTGAAACACTGATCATCGGCCAGGCGGCCATGATGCTGCTGTGTGTTCGCGGCTCCGCGCGGGGCAGAGCGCTGGCTTGGCTGCTCCTGGTGGTCGTCATCCTGGCCCAGCACCGCACCGTCTGGCTGGCCACGGGCATCATGATCACAGGCTGGCTGCTGTCCCGCCACCGGCAGACGGGATCCCGTGCTGCGGCACTGGCCGTTCTGGGCTCGCTCGGCATGCTCTCCGTGCTGGCCGTTTCCTGGGGAGCCGCCGGCGGGGTCACCTCAAGTCTCGCCGCCTCCAGTGAGGACGATCGGACGCTGGTGTGGCGGATGGAGGGCTGGCACGCTCTGCTGCCGCAGCTCAAAGAGGTGCCCGACTGGCTACTGGGCCTGCCCTTCGGATCGGGGTACGACCGTATGGTCAACGAAACGTTCGTCATCGTGTCACCCCACAACTACTATCTGGAGGTCTTGCTGCGCCTCGGCCTCCTCGGCGTCGCGGCACTCCTCCTTCTGTACGCCACGGCATGGCGCGCGGCAGGAGCGGACAGTGAGCACAGACTGATGCTCCGGCTGCTCATCTGCAGCCAGTTGGTCTACATGATCACCTATTCCCTCACCCCTGAACAGGCCGTGATCCTTGGTCTGTTGGCGGCCTGCGCACAGCAGCGCGGCACTTGTCGTCCCCCCACCCTCGAGGAGTCGCCATGTCTGAAAAAACCGCACTCATCACCGGCATCACCGGCCAGGACGGCTCGTATCTAGCCGAGCTCCTGCTCTCCAAGGGCTACCTGGTGCACGGCCTCATCCGCCGCTCCTCCACCTTCACCACCCAGCGGATCGACCACCTCTACCAGGACCCGCACGAGCCCGACGCCCGCCTCCGGCTGCACTACGGAGATCTGGCCGACGGCTCCCGTATCGCTGCCCTACTGGAGGCCATCCAGCCCGACGAGGTCTACCACCTGGCCGCCCAGTCGCACGTCCGGGTCTCCTTCGACGAACCCGAGTTCACCGGGACCACCACGGGCCTGGGTACCACCCGTCTCCTCGAAGCCATCCGGATGACCGGGTTGCCGTGCCGCTTCTACCAGGCCTCCAGTTCCGAGATGTTCGGGACGACGGCGCCCCCGCAGTCGGAGTCGTCGATCTTCCACCCGCGCTCGCCGTACGCGGCAGCCAAGGTGTACGCCTACTGGATCACCCGCAACTACCGTGAGGCGTACGGCGTCCACGCCGTCAACGGAATCCTCTTCAACCATGAGTCCCCGCGTCGCGGCGAGACCTTCGTGACCCGCAAGATCGCCCGTGCCGCGGCCCGCATCGCCCGCGGCGAGCAGGACGTCCTCCACCTCGGCAACCTGGAGGCCCGCCGGGACTGGGGCTACGCGCCCGAGTACGTCGACGCGATGTGGCGCATGCTCCAGCAGGACAAGCCCGGCGACTACGTGGTCGCCACCGGCACCAGCTACTGCGTGCGCGACTTCCTGGGCTTCTGCTTCGAGCACGCGGGCCTCGACTGGGAGAAGCACCTCCGCTTCGACGAGCGTTACCTGCGCCCTTCCGAAGTCCCCGATCTGGTCGGTGACGCCTCGAAGGCCGAACGTGAACTGGGCTGGAAGGCCACCGTGCACGCTCCGGAACTGGCCCGGATCATGGTCGACGCCGAGCTGGCCGCCGTCCCCACCCCGGCCCGCGAGCGTTCGCTGACGGGAGCCTGAGCGATGACCACCACCGCCGTCCCGCAGCTGAAGCATGTCAAGCCCTTGCTTCGCGGTGTCCGTGACCTGCTGATGCGATCGCACACCTTCCAGCGGGCGGTACGGGTCGGAACCGTACGCGGCCATGTGCCGCTCACCATCTGGCAGCATCTGCGCCCCACCGGCCTCTGGCACCTGCACGCACCCGACGGCAGCACATTCCGCTACCACTGCGCCCCGGACGACCTACTCGCCGGGCCGGTGGTCTGGACGGATCTGCGGCTGTGGGAGGAGGCCACCCATCCGCTCTTCTACCGGCTCGCCCGCACCGCACGCGGTTTTCTCGACGCCGGGGCCTACGCCGGCCTCTACACCCTGCTGGCCTGTCAGGCCAACCCGCGACTGCACGCCGTCGCGGTCGAACCCAACCCGGTCGCGGCCCGGATGCTGCGCCGCAATCTCGACGTCAACGGTTTTGGAACCAGGGTGCAGGTCGTCTCCAAGGCACTCTCGGAGGCACCGGGGCGGGCACGTCTGACCGTGCCCGAGCGCATCACCACGGCCACTCTGCGCGGCGGGGTCGACGCCCCCGGGTGCAGCACCGTTGACGTGGAAGTGACCACGGCGGACCTCGTGGTCGGTGACCGTCCCATCGACCTGGTGAAGATCGATGTGGAAGGTCTCGAGCCGGAGGTGCTGCGCGGCATGTCCCGGATTCTGGCCGACCACCGTCCGATCGTGATCGCCGAGTGCCTCGACCGGCCCGCCCTGGAACGGCTGCGCTCCACGGCCGCCGAGTTCGGCTACCACCACGTCCAGCACATCGCTCCGCACGGACCTGTCGCCGTACCGCCCGGCTTCGTCCCTCCCCGACGCCACCAGAACTTCCTGCTGACCACCGCGCCCTTCGCCCCCTCATGACCGATGCCCCGAAGTCCGCAGGTCGCGTCCGCTCCGTGCTGAGCTGGAATTACGGCGGCGCTGCGGTGTCCGTCGTTCTCCAGCTCGGTTACACCGCCTGGACCGCGCGCGTGGCGCCGCACAGCGCCTTCGGCGCCTATGCGATCGCCCTCACGGTGACGCAGTTGCCCGCGCTGGTTGCCACGGCGGGCCTGGCGACCTGCGTTCTGCGTGCCGAGCAACTCAGCCGCGCCTTCTTCCGCTCCGCACTCCGGCTCTCGCTGCTGACCGGGGTGGCCTGCTGGGCGGTCGTCGAGGTCGCTGCCCCGTGGTGCGCGGCGCTGTGGGGGATGCCGGAACTGACGCTTTTCCTGCGTCTGTTGGGCTACCAGTATCTGGTGGCGCCGACAGGTTGCGTGCTGTTGGCCGCATTGCGCCGGGCCGGTCTGCCCGGCTACGCAGCGGTCGCCGAGCTCACCGGGCAGGTGGCAGGCTGCGTCGTCGCAGCCGTCGTGCTCACCCGCACCGGTTCCGCGGCCGCCCTTGGCCTGGCCCTTCCGGTGGCGGCTTTCACCACCTTCGGTCTCTCCGTGTGCGGATCGGCGGCGAAGCTCGTTCTGGCGCGGGACTCGGGCGCTCCGTCCGGTTCTCTGCTGGGGCTGTCCGGGTTCCTCACCGGCTTCGCGCTGCTGCGCACCCTGGCGGCCAGTGCTCCGCTGTGGGTGGCGGGCCGACTGCTCGGTCCCGGCACGGCCGGGCTCTGGTCCCGCGCCCAGATGCTGTCCGACGTACCGGTGAACGTCCTGCTCAGGGGCCTCAATCAGGCAGCTGTACCGTTGCTCGCCGACCGCCGCAGCCAGGGACTGCCACTGACCAGGCCCGCACAGCATCTGCTGTACGCCGCCTCCGCGGGCTTCATCGCCTTTGGCGCTCTGGCCGGCGCCGGACCCGCTGCGCTCGCCCTGCTGCTCGGGCCCGGCTGGGGAGGCGCCGTAGCGCTGGTGCCGGCGTTCGCCGCGTGGGCCGCACTGCAGGTCGTATATGCAGCCGGGTGTTCGCTGGATCTTGCCCGTGGAGCCCGGTGCGACCTCATCCGCGCGCAGCTGGTTCTGCTCGTCGTCACCGGAGTGGGGCTCATCGGCGCCGTCGGCTGGCGTGAGCCACTGCCGTTCATTGTGACCGGGGTGGCCGGGCTGGCCGTTGGCCACGTCGTTCAGCTGGTCCGCTGGCACAGAACCGACACGCTCGACGCCGGCGGCGTGGGCCGCGCCCATCTCACGCACCTTGCGGCCGGGACCATGCTGGCTGTGGCCGGCCACTGGGGCGACCGTGCCCTGGGCGGTTTGCCGGGAGCGGTGCTCGCCATGTCTCCGGTGCTGCTTGGGTGCCTGCTGTTGCGCAGTCGGTTGCCGGCCTACCAGGCAGCCGCCGAAATCGGACTGCTGCGCCGCCCAGGTCGCCGAGCGACGCAAGCCGTGACCGTACCGGTGTCCCGGCCGTGACGGATCCCTGGAGGAATCCCCATGCACATCGGCCTCACAGGACCGATCGACCTCAGCCCTCTGTTGCCCGCGCTGGACCGCCCGCTTCCCGCGGTCCCGAGGGGACCCTCCACCGGCTGGTTGGCCCGCACCTGGCTCGACCAGGGCCACCGGGTCACTGTCTTCGCGATGAGTGGCGAAGTGTCGTCCCGCGCGGTGTTCGGCTCAGGACACCTGCAACTTGTCGTCACGCCGATGCGCCCCTCCAAGCAGGCGCGCGATCTCTTCAGGTACGAGCGACAGCAGTTGGCAGCCGCACTGCGCGAGCACCCCACCGACGTGGTCAGCGCCCACTGGACGTACGAATACGCACTTGCGGCCATCGCAAGCGGCCGCCCCGCCTTCGTCACCGCCAGGGACAGCCCCCTGCGCTGTGCCTGGGAGATGCGCGACACCTACCGCTGGTTGCGGCACACCCAAGCCCTGCCCGCCGTCCATCGTGCCACCGCGCTCAGTGCCAACAGCCCTTACATCGCCCAGCACTTGAGGCGCTGCCTGGGGGTGCGCCGGCCGATCGAGGTGATCCCCAACGGAGTACGGACCGATGTCCTGCCCACCTCCTGCGCGCCGCCGCCCGGCGACACCCCTGTGTTCGCTGCGGCTCTGCAGGGCTGGGGACCGATGAAGAACACCAAGGCGCTGCTTCGGGCCTTCGCCCTGCTACGCACACGGATCCGGCGCGCCCGGCTGCTGCTTCTGGGCTCGGACCACGGTCCCGGCGGCCCGGCACAGGTCTGGGCGGCAGATCGGGAACTCACCGCAGGGGTGGAATTTGCCGGACAACTGCCACACGCTGCGATGCTGGACCGCCTCGCCGCCGAGGCACATGTGCTCGTCCACCCTTCTCGTCTCGAGTCCTTCTCCATGATCTGTGCCGAGGCCATGGGCATGGGCCTGCCTGTCGTGGCCGGCCGGCGTAGTGGCGCCGTGCCCTGGGTGGTCGCAGACGCGGGCGTGCTCGTCGACATTGATCGACCCGGCCAGATTGCGGAGGCGATGACCGTGCTGGCCCGGGACGACGAGCGACGGATGGCCCTCGGTGTAGCGGGGAGAGACCGGGTCTTTGAGCACTTCTCGCTGAACGACAGCGCGCGCGCCTATACCGACTGGTTCAGAACAGCCGATAGGCGTGCGTCCTGATGTGTCCCCGTGTAGGACACCGGTCGCGTCTGTCGACGACGTACGTTACGTATTGCCCCGTGCCTGTGCGGCTGCCACCAAATTGCGCTTGACGGCGTCGCCCGCGACCAGCAGCCCACCGTGCGGCCGCGCCGCGCACCGCGACGCGCGAAGCGCGGATTTCCAGGAATTGGGAGAGAAGAGAGTCACAATGACTGAGTGACCATTCTCCACCGAGCCCGTACAGTTGCCCAGTCCCTCGGCGTCGACGTGAGGCGGTTCCCCGAGAGCTCTGTCGAGCGCCGGCTTGTGCAATTGCTGTCCCGCTTTCGAATCGATGTGGTCATGGATGTGGGAGCGAACTGCGGACAGTATGGGGTGATGCTGCGGCGATTCGGATACCGGGGACGGATCATCTCCTTCGAACCGTTGAGCAGACCGTTTGAAACCTTGCGCCGTCGGGCGGCCATGGACAGGCTGTGGACGGTATTTCCGTACGCGCTTGGCGATGAGGATGCCGCGGTCACCATCAACGTGTCCGGGAACCACGCAGCGAGCAGTTCCGTCCTTCCAATGCTGCCAAGACATGTTGATGCATGCAGAGAATCCGGTTATGTGGACCGGCAGGAGGTCGCGCAGCGCCGTCTTGAGGCACTGTGGCCCGAGGTGACCCGACCGGGAGAACGGGTCTTTCTCAAACTCGATGTCCAGGGATATGAAGAGGCAGTCCTGCGGGGGGCTGGAGACCGCATCCAGGACTGCACGGGACTCCAGATGGAGGTCTCCTGCGTACCTCTGTACGAGGGCGGCCTACAGTTGGCCGACGCTCTTGACCTTGCCCAAGGCCGATATGGCCTGACGCTGATGGGTGTGGTGCCCGGTTTCACCGATCAAAGAACGGGCCAGATGCTCCAGTGCGATCTGGTGCTCTTCCGTGAAGTTTCCTCTGGGGAAGAACGAGGCCTGGGAACCACTGAGCGGGGTCGGCAAGGAGTTCGACCGCCTCGGTGACGTAGCGCTAGGCGGTGGGGTGCCGACGCCGAAACCGGCCGCGAGCCGGGCGCAGGGATGGCCATTGCCGAGGTGGGCGAGAGTCAGCAGGGCCTGCCGGCCTGCGCTCAAGCGCCGCCATCGGGTGCCGAGAGCGCGGCGGTGTGGTCTCAGGCGGGCGGCGAGGAAGCGAAGGGCAGGGCTGGGCGCGTCGACGCCGGACGGGTGGATGCCGACACCGAGACCGTTGGATTCAATCCGAACAGCCATGTTTTTGGCCGTCGGATCAGCCAGGTGCCGCTGTTCGTGATTCGGACGCGTATCAACGAGTGAGGTCGCGGACCGTCTGCTGCTCGGACCGTTTCGAGGAAGGATTCTTGACGGCTTCTGCTTCCACGACGAGGGCGAACTCCTCACGGATCTCCATGTCCCTCAAATTCGGATCGTCGCTGTGCCCCGGCTTGAACCTGCGGACATCAGCGAAACCGGCCAGGCTCAGTTCGTCACGCAGTGCCTGGAAGTCCCACAGATAACCAATGTGGTGGCCGCACTCTTGAAACGCGACGCGGAGCAGGTCAACAGGGTAATGGGCTTCATAATTCTTCATGTTCGACAACGCGATGAGGCGCCGTGTTTCGTCGTCCCTCTTTGTGTAACGTTCCACCAGATACTCGATGTCCGGCGTTGCCAGTCGAATGCGTCCGCCGGGGACGAGCGCTCGGTACGCCTCACGGAACAGCCTTCTGTTGCGCTGCATGCGCAGGTGCTCGATCACATTGTCGGCATAGATGTGACTGACCGATGAAGTTGGCACCGGCCAGTGTTCTGTCGCATCAAGGTAATGGCGCGTACACCAACTGACATCAGTGCCGATCCACCCAGGGCGTCTCGTTCGGTGTGCGCCGATCTCGATCTTGCAGGGAGATGCTGCGGACGTCAGAGCTCGGGAAAATCGGACGCGAGCAACCGGACGATTCACCGCAGACAATGCGAATTTAATGGTCTCCTTGGGTAGTGACATGACGACAGTGTGGCATGAACCATCCGAAATATTGAGCGACACTCTGTCCGCGCTCAAATTCGCCTGTCCGGGCCGCTGCGCGACACTCGGCGCCCTCCACTCACGCGTCCCGTTCGAGTATTCTGAGCAAGCCGTTGCAGAAACGCGCCGCCATGCCGTCGATCGTGTAATTGGCGGCATCCCTTCGGCATGCTTCGTGGAGCGATGCCAGACGGGAACGGTCGTTCAGCAATTCCTGAACCGCAGCCGCGTATGCCACGGGATCATCCGGTGTGACCACGGCGTTGCGCCCGTTCTCCAGGTATTCGAACTCAGGGGCGTGCCATGGCCAGTTGGTGGTCACAACGGGGGTTCGGAGGGCGAATGAGTCGACCGCGCACAGGCCCACTCGTCCGGGCATCAACATGACGTCGGACACCGCGCCGAGCAGCGCCACACGCCTTCCCGAATGATGGCCCAGAGCCACCACCGGGCTGTTAGCGGCGGCGGCGGCTTTCACCAGATGCCGGTCGGCGCCGTCTCCGGCCACCAGCAGCCGAAAACCGGGAAGAACGGTTGCCAGGCGGTGGGCGCACTCCAGCAGGAAGGGAATCCGCTTTGGACCGTCGAGTCCACCAACGAAGAGAGCGGTGCGTCCGGGTACAAGGCCGTGACGCTTGCGGAGTTCGGCGGCCTCGGCGTGCTCCGGTGTTCCGTGGATTTCTGAGCGGTTGCGCGTGAGCGCCAGGTCCGTGGTGTCCACGCAGTTTCGCAGGACGGTGATCCGGTCGACGGGGAAGCCGCGAGACGACGCGTGTGCGGCTCCTCCCTCTGTGTAGGCGAAGAACCAGTTCGCTCGACGCGTGACTGCGTCCTTGGCGGCTTCCTGGAACCGGCTCATGCCCTTTGTGTAAGTACGGCCGTGACCCCACAGGGCGACCTGGGGGGAGGGGGCCGCGGGTGAGCTCTTCCATCGCCTCGCCAGGAACCAGTACGTCTCCAGGTTGTGAAGTGCTTGCTCCAGAACGACGACGTCAGCGGTGGCCGTCCTGTGCCGCACCTTGTGCCAGAAGAGAGGTGACCCGCCCGGAACGGTCAGGCGCCAAGTGGGAACCTCTACTGCGCCGGCGCAACGAGCCGCGTCCCGGCGTGCCGCAACGCCGGGCGGCGGTGGCCCGTGAAGGACTTCCAGCGTGCAGTCGGCAGCCTCGAGGCGATCTTGCACCCGGCTGAAGAAGGCAGTCCGGTAGTGGGGAACATAGGGCTGTACCACAGCGACCCGCCGCAGGAGCTTCGGACTTTTCAGCATCTCATCCCATCACTGTTCGTGGCTGTGGAGCCTGGCCGCCGTTCATTCGAGTGCGCGGGAGCGGCGATGAGCGATGGCGGCGGCATAGACCTCCTCCATGCGTTCAGTCCATGTGCGTTCGGTGTATCGATCTGCGAACACCTTCCGGCACTGAATGCGAAGTGTGGGAAAGTATTCGGAGGCTCGCAGGAGTGCGGGGCCCAGAGGTTCGTTTGAGCCCACGGTCATACCTGTGCCCTGCTCCCGCACGAGACGGCCCACCGTGGAACCAGTGAATGCGAGAACCGCCAGCCCTGCGGCCATCGCCTCGATGTAGACCAGGGGTTCTGCCCCTTCCAGGCAGCGGCCGGGGAAGACCAGTCCTTTCTGGGACGGCAGACGACGGCGCAGCTCGCCGGGTGGCAGTTCTCCCAGGAAGCGCACCATGGGCGGAGAAACTCGACGGCACTCCTCGAGAAGCGGGCCGTCGCCGATGACGTCCAGGGGTTCATCCGCCGGCCAGTGGCGAAGGAGTTCCACCAGGCCCTTTTCCTCGCTGATCCGTCCTACGTACACCCACCGCGAGCATGCTTCTTCCGCATGTGACGAGCCGGATCCGCGACCCGCGGAGACCTGAGGCGTCTCCGCGGCGAAGTTGGGCACCAGTGCGAGCCGCTGCTTTGGGACGCCAGCCCTCAGGTACATCTGCCGGCTCGTTCCGGAGAGGACCACCAGCTTGTCGGCATGGAGCAGAAGCGGGTCGGCAGCAGCTTGCTTGCGGCCTGCCCACGCGAGGGGAACCGTGGCGGTTCGCGAGCCTCGGTAGCATCCGTACCGCAACGCGGCCCACCGGTCCCCGTCCAGGCAGCGCGTGCAGGTGGCTCCACGGCGGTAGAACGTAGCCGAAGCGCAGAGAGCCCGGTAGTTGTGCAGGGTGCCGACAACCGCGCCTTCCCAGCGGGCCAGCCAGCTGCGCCCGAAGTTCGGAAACAGGTTGTGCACGTGCACGACATCGGGCTGAAGCTGTCGCAGCGTGGAGAGAGGGGAGAGGCCGTGTCCTGTGGCGACCGTGATCGCCGCCCGAAGAGGGTAAAGCGGTGTGCGGCTCAGTTCGTCGGTGTGGGCGGCCACCAGGTGAGTGTCATGGCCTTCCCGCCTCAGTGCCTCCATCTGGGCCATTACGGCGCGGTTCTCGCCGCTCGGACTCCCGGATCCGTAGAAGCTGTGCACAAAGGCGATGGTGTAAGTCACAACGGCACCCCGTGGTGAATTCTAAGCTCGTTCTCTTGTGGTCCGCCGAACGCTGCGTCACCTGCGGTGCCTGGCCACCAGGCTGAAGGTGGTCGGAGGAAAGGAGCGCTCTCCGATCCCCTGGAGGACCCTGGACTGCGTCGACCAATAGCGTTGGACCTCGACTGCCTCGAAGCCCGGTGCGAGGAGGTCATGCAGCGCTTCCTCGTCCACGCCGTCGCGGACGACGTGGTACTCGACCATGTCAGCCTCATTGGTGTCGTCGTAGATGCCACGGATGCGGCGCAGACGGGTGGCGAGACCCCGGCGGAGCTGGCCCTGCCCGAGGCGCCACAGGAAGTACGCGTTGCGGTCGAGATTCATCGACAGACGTGACCGCCGTGGGTACCACAAAGGGTCCTGGGCGCTGAAGAATGTTCCGCCGGGAGTGATGCGCTCGACGAGCTGATTGACCGTGCCCAGGTAGTCGGGGATGTGATGCAGGACAGAGATGCACACCACCACGTCGACACCATCCACCTGGCAGGAGGCGGTGCCGTCCTGGTCATGAATCACAGTGACGTTCGGATTGTGGCGGAAGCGGCTCTGAAGAAGACGAACGCTGGGCGCGCTCATCTCCGTTACCGTGACCTGCGCACCGGTAGCGAGGAGATGATCGGTGAAGGTGCCGTGACCGGCTCCCAGTTCGAGTACTCGGCATCGCCCGTACTGGTCGATGGCCTCCTGTACGAGAGTGTGCAAGCTGGAGATGAGCCAGCTCCGGATCGTGTGATGGCGAATATGTGGCGAGCCCGTCGCATAGTCGTGCCCGGTTCCGTGCTCGCGCTCTTGCAGCTCTCTCATCGAGGGCTTCGCCTGAGTGGTGGTCATGATGAGTCATCTTAGGAATTCTGCATGGAATGTCTTGTCCCGCCTATGACGCGTCGGCCGAAATTCAGGCGATCGGCGGCCGAACGCACCGGCCGTTCCGCTGACTGGCCCGCACCGCCTGCCGGCTTCCACTGCGACGGCCATCACATCGGCCACGGCAGTCACGGCTCGGAGGTAGACCTCGTCGGCGTTCAGTCAGTCGAGTCAGTCCGATTCCGCACGGGCCGCAGCCCGGTTTCAATGCCGCACCGGTGTGCCGACGCGGCTACTGTCCGAGTCCGACTTCAGCTGCCGCATTTGTGCTCAGCCGGATTGCGCCGATCACCGGTCGCCCCGGGCTCACCTCTCATGAATTACTCAAAACAGTGGAGTACAGGCGCTCGGCGAGCTCGGCCTTGGCCGTCCAAGTGTGCTGCTTCGCCCAATCCAGCCCCGCCACCTGCATGCGGCGACGAGTCTCCTGGTCGGTGAGCAGGTCAAAGAGTGCTTGGGAAAGACGCTGCGGCAGGTCCTCGGCTTTGCCCAGGGGTACAGGGACTGCTCCGCCCGGTGCAGAGAAGTCCCCAACACCCTGGTGATCAAGGTGTACTACGGGCAGACCTCGGGCCCACGCCTCCAGCGTCTGCGCACCGAACGAATCGCGAAGGCTGGTGAAGAGCAACACGTCCGCATCATCGTAGGCTGCGAGGGTCTGCTCCCAGGCGAGCCGCCCCCGAAATTGTACCGACTCTGCTATGTCCATCCGGTCGACGGACTCCTCCAATTCTGAACGAAGCGGGCCATCTCCCAGCATCACGAGGCGGGCAGTGGGGACTTCGGCCCGGAGGAGGGCGAACGCTTGGAGGGCCAACCCCGGGGCTTTGATGGGAGCAAATCCGCCGACCCACAGGACGGTTGGAGGTCGGACGGGCCCCTCCACTTCTCCCTTCAGTGCCCGCCGCACGAGCCCCTCATACACCCCGTCGCACAGCATCATGTGGGTGTCCGAGCGGCCGAGGCGGCGGGCTCTGGACGCTGTGTCACGGTTAGTTGTCAGAACCAAGGCGGCGTCACGAAGAGTGGCCCGGCAGGAGGAACGGAGGCTCAGCCCCCGAACCCAGAGCAGTTCCCGCAATACCTCGTTGCGGTAGGCGGCGCCCAGATAGCGACGGTGGCTTCGAGGAGCCGTCTGTCCCCCACCCACAGGCCCGAACACCAACGGCGGTCCCAGGCGGCGCAGTGCGCTGCCGCCGACCAGGGAGCCGTATGAGACATGGTGGACCAGGTCTGAATGATCGAGGCCGTGTCGACGCGCATGATGCAGGGCATCGCGCTGCCACCCGTCGTAGCGCATGAACTCGGCAGTCTGGCTGCGCAGGAAGCCAGGCACTAGGTGGATCCACTTGGGCCGAGGCGGAAAGGGAACGAAATGGGGCCTGATACGGCTTCCGACGGGGCCAAGGCTCTCGATCCGCCGTGTGATGCGCTGGTTCCTGTCGGGGTCGGAACTGGTCAGTAGCTCCACCACGTGCCCTCGCTGGGCCAGTGCCTCCGCCCAGGCCCAGCCCATGCCCGGCTCGGTGCCACGGGTGGGGTCACAGGCGAACGCGACCAGGACGACGCGTAGTGGCCGCGTCCTGGCCACTTCGCAGCCGGTCTGTTCGCCAGATGTGTCCTGCAGCTCTCCTGCGAAAGCGCTCATTTCTGCTGACCTTTGCTGTTCGACGGCGCTGTGGCTGAACCGCACCTTTGGCTGGCCATCGGTGGTCCGGCTGCCTGTCCGCCGTCACAGTCGCCGCGGCCCGCAGTCCGAACGGAAAGGCCATTCAAGCCCGTTGCGCCGCATGCACGGCAGTGCCTGCCGTTTGCTGTGGGACACTGCTCGGGGGCGCCGAGTCCCACCCAAACGACGTCCACGTCGGCGGACGCCACGCCACGGCCGACACGCTGCCGGGCCACAGAGGTTCGGCCCATCGTCAGCAGCGGCGGATACGGCCGTACGACGACCCGCCTGCGCGTTCCGTGCGTCACGCCGCCCGCTCCGAGGCAGTGGCCGGGTGGATGGCCACGATGTTGTTCGTGGTACCGCAACGATGCTCGGGGGCCGACACCAGGCGTACTTCGCCCCCGTCCGTGACCCGGTGCATCTGGTAGCCATAGGCGGCCAGGATGTCCCAGGCTCCTCGAACAGGCAGCCCAGCGGCGGTCGCAGCTGGCGGCGTGTACTCGAAAATGATTACGGGCCTGTCCTCGGTGAGGATGGACCTCGCCCCCTCAAGCGCCCACTGCTCGTATCCCTCGATGTCCATTTTGATGAGTGCGATCCGGCGGCCCCTCGGCACTACGTCGTCGAGCCGCGCCACCTCGACGGACTCCTTGGCGGCCGCACTGTCGAACAGCCCGGCCAGGGAGGCACGAGATGGGTCCTTGTGGTGGTGCAGGGTGCCCCGAGACGTGTCCCTCCCCGCTGCGACCGGCAGTACCCGTACATTGCGCGCGTTGTTGAGCCGGATGTTCTTGGACAGCACGGCACGGGCATGCCGCGATGGCTCCAGCGCGATGACGAGTCCCTCGTCGGTGACGGTCCGGGACATGGGAAGCGCGTACGCGCCGTAGTGGGCACCTACGTCCACGATGTGATCGCCGGGGCTCACCCAGCGGTGGAGCTGGGTGAGTTCGGATTCGTAGTTGTTGCGCCACAGGTACATCAGCTTCGCGTTGCCCCGCCACTCCGGCGGACACCACATCCGCATTCCGGAGTTCCCGAGCGAGACCGTGGCTCCGATGCGCACCGCGGTCCGTGCCCGCCAGGTGGCCAGCCGCAGCAGCGAGGTGACCGGCTGCGCCGTGAAGGCGGGATGTCCCAAGATCCACCGCACCTTGCCGATCAGCGACATGCTTGTCCTCTCCCTGATACTCCTGCCCGTCTGCTCTGTCCGGAACGCCCTTCTAGCGCAGGGGGTAGGGCGGCTGGGTCGGTCCTTCCGTGCCGTGCCAGGGCCACCACCATTGACTGCCGAGTCACTCCCCACACGAAACGCGCGTTGCCGAACAGATACCGCCGCCACAGACGACGTGGCTCGCTGCCGATCCGGAACAGCCATTCCAGCCCGTTGTTCTGTATCCAGGGCGGTGCCTGGCGTTTGGTGCCCGCGATGAAATCGAATGCCGCGCCCACGGCCACGGCCACCACGGGGAGTTGGGCACACAGGTCGGCGGCCCAGCGGTCCTGCTTCGGGGTGCCGAGGCCCACCCAGACGATGTCCGCATCGGCGGCACGGATGTCTTCGGCCTGACGGCGCAGTTCCTCGGCGGTCAGCGGGCCGAAAGGAGGGGAGCACGTGCCGACGATCCGAGCCTGGGGGAAACGGCGGCGCAGTTCCCGGTGCAGCCCCTCCAGCACCTGAGGTGTGGAGCCGAGGAGGTAGTGGCGCACGTCGGTGTTCTGGCTCAGGGCAAAGACGTCCAGAAGCAGATCGGGACCGTACACGCGTGTGCCGGGCAGAGTTCTGCCACGGTGGAGCAGTTGGTTGGCCCAGACGACCGACTGTCCGTCGGGGAGGTTCAGAGAGGCCGAACGAAGGAGGCCGCGAAGCTCGGTGTCCTGGTCCGCCAGGGCGAGCGTGTAGGCGTTCGAGAGGTGGACGTCGCTGCCCTGCCCGGCGGTGAGGGCTTCCGGAGGATCGGGCTGGGCACGGCGGGTCTCGCGGATCCGCCGGGACAGGTGCAGCACATGGTCGGCTGCGCTCTCCCGCGTGTGCGCTGTGATGGGCACGCCCAGGCACTCGACCACGGGTGCGGCGGGCGTCGCAGAGGGCCGCTGGATGGGGGGCGGGGCCGTCATGAGCGGGCTTGAGGGATCGGCGACGAGGAGATCGGGCCGTTCCAGTGTTCGGTGAAGTTCCCGGAACCCAGCCGGCGGAAGTAGGTGATCGTGTCGCACAGCCCTCGCTCCACCGGAGTCGTGGGTTCCCAGTCCAGCAGTTCCCGGGCCTTGGTGATGTCCGGGCGCCGTCGTTCCGGGTCGTCCTGGGGGCGTGGGATCAGCGCGATGTCGGAGGCGGTCCTGGCCAGCTTGCCGATCCACTGGGCCAGTTCAAGCATGGACACCTCGTGAGGATTGCCCAGGTTGACCGGACCGCCGTGGTCACTCATCGCCATGCGGAGCAGTCCGTCGACCACGTCGTCCACGTAGCACAGCGATCTGGTCTGGCTGCCGTCGCCGGTGACCGTGATCGGCTCTCCCCGCAGTGCCTGGCTGATGAAGGTGGGGATGGCCCGCCCGTCGTCTGCGCGCATCCGCGGGCCGAACGTGTTGAAGATGCGCACGATCTTGGCATCGAGGCCTCGGGACCTGCGGTAGGCCATGGTCAGCGCCTCCCCGAAGCGCTTCGCCTCGTCGTACACCGAGCGGGGGCCGACCGGGTTGACGTTGCCCCAGTAGCTCTCCGGCTGGGGGTGGACCAGGGGGTCCCCGTACGTCTCGGAGGTCGAGGTCAGCAGGAAGCGGGCGCCCTTGGCCGCGGCCAGGTCCAGGGCGTGCCAGGTGCCGACCGATCCGACACGAAGCGTCGCCAGGGGCAGCCGCAGGTAGTCGGTGGGCGAGGCAGGGGAGGCCAGGTGGAACACAGCGTCCACCTGGCCCGGCACCTCGAGCCCGTGGGTGATGTCCCGGTCGTTCAGCTGGAAGCGTCGATCTTCCTTGAGGTGTTCGACGTTGTGGAGGCTGGATGTCAGGAAGTTGTCCACGCAGACCACCTCGTGGTCCTCATGGAGCAGCCGCTCGCACAGGTGGGACCCGATGAAGCCGGCTCCGCCCGTCACTACCGCACGCATGCGCGTCCTCTCGGCCGCCCCGCCCCAGGGGGACAGGCGGCAAGTAGCAGTGTCATTGCTGAAGCTCAGGTTGATGTCGTGTTTCCATCCATTAGTCAGTTATCTGCTGATTGGAGTCCTGATGCAGGCATATGACATCGAATCAGGTAGCTTTTCACCCGTTCTGCCTACGAAGATGGATGGAATGCTCGTAGCCGCTGGAGAGACGGCACACGATCGGCAGCCCCTGGAGGAGCGGCAGTCGGCGTGGGGAGCCCTGGCGGCCAAACGGGCCATCGACCTGATGGGGGCCAGTGTCCTGCTCCTGGTGCTGGCGCCGGTTCTCCTGGCGGCGGCCGTCGCCGTGAAAGTCGACACTGCGGGCCCCGTGCTCTTCCGGCAGCGGCGCACGGGCTGGCAGGGCGAGGAGTTCCATGTCCTCAAGCTGCGCACGATGCGGGTCGGGGCCGAGAGGATGCGCGGGGCCATGGCGGCTCGCAACGAGGCCGACGGGCACCTGTTCAAGATCCGCGACGATCCGCGGGTGACCGCGGTCGGGCGCTGGTTGCGCCGCTTCTCCCTGGATGAGCTACCGCAGCTGATCAACGTGCTGACCGGGCAGATGTCCCTGGTCGGCCCCCGACCACTGCCTGTGGAGGACTCGTCGTTCACCGGGAAGGCGCGCCGTCGCCTTCAGGTCCGGCCGGGACTGACCGGGCTGTGGCAGATCAGCGGCCGGTCCGACTTGGCCTGGGAGGACGCCCTGCGTCTGGACCTGGAATACGTTGACACCTGGTCCATCCGGCTGGACTTGGCGATCCTCTTCCGCACCTTGCCTGCCGTGCTGCGCGGTAACGGCGCCTACTAGGGCCAGCGTGTGGGAATGCCGCGTCTGAAGAGCTTGAACCTCCGTACTGCCGGCCGTCTGCTTCGACAGCGCCACGTTCTCCTGCCCGTGTGCGCCGCCGCCGTCCTGCTGCTGGCGGGCGCCGGCTGGATCGCCGTCACCGGTGTGCTCGCTCGGAGCGAACTGCTCGCCGCCCAACGGAGTCTGGAGACTCTGCGCGGGCAGGTTGCCGCTGACTCGCCACCCCGGGGCTCCGCCCAGCGCCTGCGATCTGTCGAGGCCGCCGTGCACCGGGCTGCGAGACACGCCGCCCGGGCGCACCGCCTCACCACCGGGCCGGCCTGGTACCCGGCGGCCCAACTGCCCTTTGTCGGAGGACCGCTGCGCACCGTGCGCGGTGTCGCCGAAGCCTCCGACCGGCTGACCCACGAGGTGCTTCCTCCGCTGGTGCGCACCGCCGCCCACTTGGGGGGCGACGCAGGAGGCGATGTCGGACACCTCGATCTCGCCGCGCTGCGCCACTCAGCTCCCGCTCTGAAACGGGCCGCGCGCAGCGCCTCGGAAGTGCGTACGGATGTCGACGAGTTGCCCCGCAGCACGTGGCTGTCGGCCGCTGACAATGCCCGGGCCCGGCTCGCTGAGCAGCTCGGCCCGATCAGCACCGCAACGGACGACGCCGCCATGGCGGCCAGGGTGATTCCGCCCATGCTCGGAACGGACGGGCCGAGGCGCTACCTGGTGGTGTTCGAGAACGCCGCCGAGGCCCGGGGCACCGGCGGGCTTCCCGGGGCGTTCGCGGTGCTCACCGCCAAGGGGGGGCGGCTGAGCTTCGAGGACTTCGGCAACGACACCGAACTGTCCGACATCCGTGCCGCGGTCGACCTGCCGGACGAGTACGCCAAGCTCTATGGCCCCAACGCTCCGACCAGCACGTGGGTCAACACGAATCTGAGTCCGCACTTCCCGTATGCCGCCCGCATCTGGACCGCTGCCTGGCACGCGCACACCGGCCGGCGACTTGACGGTGCGATCTCGCTCGACCCCGGTGCGTTGTCCGGTCTGCTCGCGCAGTCCGGATCCGCCTCGCTGGCCGACGGGACGGTCGTCACCGGCGCCAACGTGGTCGATCTCACTCAGCGCACCAGCTATGCGGCATACGAGAACGTCGAGGAGCGCAAGGCGTTCTTTCTCGATGTCGCGCGTGCCGTCGCCGATCGGCTGATGGGAGCCATGGACGATCCGGCGCGCCGCCTGCCACTGTTCACGGCCCTGCGGCAGCAGCTGCAGGACGGACGGATCAAGGTGTGGAGCGCTCACCCCGAGGAGCAGCGTGAGGTGCGGAAGCGTCCTTTCGGAGGCGCCCTGCCGGATGGGCCCGCGCCACTCGCCGGGCTGGTGGTGACCAACGCGGCGGGCACGAAACTGGACTATTACCTGGATCGCCACCTGGTGTGGGAACCGGGCCGGTGCAGAGCCGGGGAGCGTGAAGTGACCGTGACCGTGCGCCTGTCCAACCGGGCACCGGCCTCGGGACTGCCCTCGTATGTCACCCAGCGGGTGGACGAGCCGCCCTACCCGACGCGGCCCGGCGACAACCGGCTGCTCGTTTCGTATTTCGCCAGCAAGCAGTCCGGCCTGACCAAGGCCACACTCGACGGCCGCCCGGTGCTGTTGGCCTCAGGGGACGAACGCGGCCATCCCGTCTACATCCTGGACCTGGAGATGCCCGTGGGTTCCACCCGTACCCTGGTGCTCCATCTGCTGGAGCAGCGCAGCGACCTGCCCCCGACCGTGCTGCGTCAGCCGCTGGTCCATCCGCTGCACGCCACGGTTCGGCCGTACGGTCCGTGTGAGGGCTGACCGGTGGCGTTACGATCCCTCAGGCCGGGGACATCATGCGCTCGAGTCGTCGGCACCTCGACGAGTCAGCGGGGCCCCCGCTTCGCCGGGACGAACAGGACGCGGAACGTCTTGGGCCAGAACTTGCCGGTGATCAGGAACTGGTCGGTGCCGGGGACGGCCGCGATACCGTTCAGCACGGATCCCTGCACGCCTTCGTCCTCACGCAGCAGGCCCGAGGCATCGATGCTCGCCGTCACCACACCGGTGGCCGAGTCGATGCGCACGATCCGGTCGGTGAACAGCACATTGGCGTACACGGCCTCGCCCACGCACTCCAGTTCGTTCAGCTTCGTCACCGGTCGGCCGCCCTGGGTGACGGTGATGCCGCCCGTCCGCGCGAGCGTCCCGGAGTCCCGGAACGTCAGCCGGGACGACCCGTCGCTCGTCACCAACCGGTCCCCGGACGGCTGGTGGCACACTCCCCAGCCCTCGTCGGGGTACGGGACACGACGCACCTCCGACAGCGTCCTCGCGTCGCGTTCGATGGCGATCCGGTTCCGCCAGGTGAGCTGCCAGAGCCTTCGGCCGAGCACCGTGATCCCCTCACCGAACAACGGCGCGGGCATTGCTGTGCGGACGGTCGGGCGCCCGCCCGGCGGGCCCGCCCGCACCGAGGACCGGCCGGCCAGGCCGGTGCTCTCGTACAGCGTGCCGCCGGCCATCTCCAGTCCCTGGGTGAACGCCTGCGGATCGTGCGGAAGAACCTCGAGCACCTTGACCCGCAACTGCTCGACGTCGTCCGCAAAGACCGACCCGCTCTCCGCTGTCCTGTCCCCGACGGCCGTGCCGGACCTGGCGTGTTCCTTCGTGTCCCCCGCCGCACAGGAGGTGAGCAGCACCCCCCAGAGCATGGCTGCCACAGTGATTCGCAGGCGTTCAGACACGACAGGTACCGCCTTGCTTCACGATGGCGCTGAGCGGCGTCGCCAGGGGCCGGCGCAGAAGAGCGGGGGTGCGGTCCGCGTGCGGTTCCGGCAGGTGCAGCACCGGGGTGCGGCTGGACGGGGCAGTTTGCCTCGGCGGTGGCTGTCTCGGTCTGTTGCCGAAGTGTGGGAAGGCCAGGCGGCCGCGATCGGCCCGCAGTCGGGCGAAGGCAGCAGGAACCACCCCCCTGCCACAGGTCTCGGCGATGTGCCGCAATGCGACGAAGCAGCGCCGTTTCCCGTGCACAGCGAGCATCAGCGACAGGATCCCGGGCGCGACGGCGGCGCCGGTCATGGCGGGGGTGACGCGGGCGAGCTGCCGCGAGAGCCGCTCACGGGTCCGGTCGGCCGTCGGTCGCCGGGTGGCACGCGACCCCCGACCGGTCACGGCCGGCACCCTCGCCGCGATGCCGGCGGCTCGGTGCGGTTCCGGAGAGGGCCTCTGCAGCGCCGTACGCGCACGGTCAGGACCGGGCCGCCGGGGAAGGGAAGAGAACGGCTGTGAACCGGGCCGGACCCGTGGTGCGGGCATGCGCCCGCGCGGCAGGCTTCCGTCGGGCCGTGAGCAGTTCGGAGCGAGCAAGCAGTCCATTTTCTTCGCTCTCCTCGGTCATGTGCGGGCCGGGCGGCGCGGCGACGGCCTTGACCAAGACTGAATACACGGACCGTCAGCGTGCATGACTGCCGCACAGTGCGACGTCGCTCAGAAGCCACCGGATGGTGTAGCACTCGCTCTGCCTCGGCGCACGCGCACCGGTGACGGTGGACCGGACCGCCGATGGACGTGTGTCTGCCACCAGGGCTGTTTGTCGGGCCGAGATGGGGGTGGCTACCCGGACCGAGACGTTCGAGCCCCTATTTTCAAGGGTGCATACAGGGAGTAAACGCCATCTTCGGGCGGCTTCCTCGGTTCTATGATGGGGTACAGGTTGGATCTCCACGGATTCCTGAAGGCTCTTGCCAGACGCTGGCCGACCGTTCTGGTCTGCCTGGTTCTCGCGGTCGGGACGGCGCTCGCCGCCACGAACCTGACCACCCCTGTCTACGAAGCCAGGACTCAGCTCTTCGTCGCCACCCGCACTGGTGAGGACACCGCTCAACTGAGCCAGGGGCAGACGTTCTCGCAGGCCCGCGTGCAGTCCTATGCAGCCATCGTCTCGACCCGCCGGGTGACTGCACCCGTGGTTCGTAAGCTGAAGCTGCGCACTACACCGGAGGAGTTGGCCTCGAGGATCACGGCCGAGGCCCCGCTCGACACGGTGCTCATCAATATCACCGTCCGGGACACCGTTCCCAGTCGTGCCGCCAAGATCGCAAACGTCGTCGCCGCGGGGTTCACCGCCGTCGTCGAGCGACTGGAGAGACCCGCGCAGCTGAACCGGCAGTCCTCAGCAGGCGAGACGGACGAAACCGATGTGCCTGTTTCCCCCGTCTCCTTGGGCGTCACCCAGCCGGCGGTTGCGCCCGCCGATCCTGTCTCGCCACGCCCGCTGCTCAATCTGGCTGCCGGAGTGCTCGGCGGACTGCTGCTGGGTGCCGGACTCGTCGTCCTGCGCGAAACCCTGGACACCACTGTCAAAACGAGTCAGGCGCTCGGCGAGCTCACCGGGCTGCCCAGCCTCGGATCCATCCCGTACGACAGGAATGCACCCAAACAGCCGCTCGCTGCCGTCACTGGGTACTCCGGGCGCGCCGAGGCGTTCCGCAAGCTGCGCACGAATCTGCAGTTTGCGCAGGTCGACGACCGCCCCCAGATCATCATGGTGACCAGTTCGGTACCCGGCGAGGGCAAGACCAACACCGCGGTGAATCTGGCTCTCGCCCTCGCCGAGGCGGGCGTGTCCACCTGCCTGGTTGACTGCGACCTACGCCGCCCGACTGTGGCCAAGACCTTTGGTCTCGTCGAGGACGCCGGACTGACAACCGTGCTCATCGGACAGAGCCGTGTCGATGAGGTGATGCAGCGGGCCGGCAATCGCCTCTCGGTGCTCGCCAGCGGCGCCACCCCTCCCAACCCCACTGAACTGCTGGCCTCGGCGCGAATGGGAGAGGTCCTGGGCGAGCTCGCAACCACTTATGAAGCGGTGATCGTCGATACCGCGCCGTTGTTGCCGGTCGCCGACACGGTCGGACTCGCCCCACTGACGCAGGGCTCGCTACTGGTCGTCCGTGCCTCCAAGACCAGTCGTGACCAGCTTCGCACCGCCACCGAAGCGTTGGAACGCGTGGGAAGCCGCATCCTTGGCACCGTCTTCAACATGGCTGCGACATCCCAGAGCGACTGCTACGGCAGCTACACGACGTACGGCGAACTTCCTGCGCCCCGTGTGTCGGCCCACCCCAAAGAGGGGGCGGGCCTTGATCCCTGATCTCGGACGCCAGGATATGGATTCCGAGCCGGACTTGGCGGATCGTTGCAGCGGTTCTGTCCGGGTACGGGAATCGCGTTTCGTCTTCGAGTGACCTCCGTCTGTGGTTCTCCTGAGCCCGGCACATGGAAGGGCGCTGCCCGGGAGCCTTGGTGGCGTCCCGGGCAGCGCCCTATCAGGTGGGTGGCGTCAGCCTCAGAAGGTGAGCTTGAAGCTGTTGATGTAGCCGGTGTCGTAGCGGGCCACGTCCTGGACCCGGAGCTTCCAGGTGCCGTTGGCGGTCTCGCTGGAGGCGTTGACCGTGTAGGTCTCCTTGACGTCGTTCGCGGAGTCGGAGCCGCTGGAGTTCTTCAGGCGGTAGGCCGAGCCGTCGGGGGCGACCAGGTCGATGACGAGGTCACCGCGCCAGGTGTGGACGATGTCCACGCCGACCTTGAGGGCGGACGGGGCGTTGCCCGTGCGGCCGGTGACGGTGACGGACGAGGTCACCGCGGCGCCGCGGTCCGGGATGGCCACGTCGGTGGTGTTCTCGAAGACCGTGCCGTCGCCCGGGTCGCCGCCGCCGTCACCGGGGCGGGAGCCGACGTTGACGCCGGCCCAGGCGTCGGTCACGGCCTTGACCTCGGCGCTGGCTGCTCCGTACAGCTCCGTCGCGACCGCGAGGGTGCCGGCGCGGGCGCCCGCGTAGTCGGTGCGGGAGCTGAACTTGGTGGTGAGCGCCTTGTACCAGATCAGCGCGGCCTTCGCCCGGCCGATGCCGGTCACCGGCAGGCCGTCGGAGGTCGGCGAGTCGTAGCTGACGCCGTTGACGGTCTTGGCGCCGCTGCCCTCGGAGAGCAGGTAGAACCAGTGGTTCGCCGGGCCCGAGGAGTAGTGGACGTCGACGTTGCCGATACCGGAGTACCAGTAGTCCTTGGAGCTGCCGTCCCTGCTGGGCCGGTCCATGTAGCGCAGCGGGGTGCCGTTGCCGCGGATGTCGATCTTCTCGCCGACGAGGTAGTCGCCCACGTCCTGGGAGTTGTTCGCGCTGAACTCCACCGCCGCGGCGAAGATGTCGCTGGTGGCCTCGTTGAGGCCGCCGGACTCGCCGCTGTAGACCAGGCCGGCCGTGTTGGAGGTGATGCCGTGCGTCATCTCGTGCGCGGCCACGTCGATCGAGGTGAGCGGTTTGGCGTTGCCGTCGCCGTCGCCGTACGTCATGCAGAAGCAGCTGTCCTGCCAGAACGCGTTGACGTAGTTGTTGCCGTAGTGCACCCGGGAGTACGCGCCGACGCCGTCACCGCGGATGCCGCTGCGGCCGTACTCGTTCTTGAAGAAGTCCCACGTGAGAGCCGCGCCGTAGTGGGCGTCGGCGCCCGCGGTCTCCAGGTTCGACGGCGAGCCGTTGCCCCAGATGTCGTCCGAACCGGAGAAGAGGGTGCCGGTGCCCGACGTGCCGCGGTTGAGGTTGTACGTCTTGTGGCTGCCGCGGGTGGTGTCGGTGAGCGTGTACGACGGGGCCGTGCCCAGCGTGACCTGGCCGCTGTACTGGGTGTTGCCCGTGCCGTTGTGGACGGCCTGCCACTCGTAGAGCTTCTCGCCGGTGGCCGCGTCGGTCACGACGTGCAGCTCGTTCGGGGTGCCGTCGTGCTGGAGTCCGCCGACGACGGTCTCGTAGGCGAGGGTCGGGCTGCCGGTGCCCATCCAGACGACCTTGCGCGGCGCGCGCTCGGCCTTCGTCGCCTTCGAGCCCTCGGCCCTGGCGGCGCCGAGGGCCTGCTTCTCCGCCGTGCCGGCCGCGACGTCCGCGCGGGTGTCGACGTTCTTCAGCGCGGCGCGGGACGCCTTGGTGACCGCCTGGGTCGCGCCCGTCGCGGACTCGGCGACCACGAGGTCGCCGCCGAGGACCGGCAGGCCCTCGTAGGTGCGCTCGTAGCGGGTGTGCGTGGTGCCGTCGCGGTCCTGGACGACGTCCCGGACGACGAGCTTCTCCTGGGCGGTCAGGCCGAGTTGCTTCGCGGTGGCGGCCGTGGTGGCGGACGCCTCGCGTATCAGCTCCGCGCGCTGGGAGGGGGACAGATTCTTGGGCAGCGCGCCGGTGTCGGCCTTGCCGGCCTTCGCGGCGGCAGGGGCGGTCGGCTGGGCTGCTGCGGAGGCTCCGGTCTGGAAGCCGACCGCGAGCATGGCGGCAGCGGCGACAAGAGCTCCGGTCGCGGTGGCGCGCCGGCGATGCGTGGGTCTCACGCGGACTCCTTCTGCGAGGGGGGTACCGGTCGGCTGGGTGGGTCGACCGGGCAGAGCATGCGGAGCGGTGGTGCGTGGATCGATGCCTGGAACGGGGGAAGACTGGCAGCCGTGACCGTGTCCTGTCAGGAGCGCGACAAGAAGTTGGCCGGAATTCGTCCGTTGCCCGAGAGGTCATGTTCGTTAAGCGGACGTTTCGCGGGCCGTCGCCACCCCGGAGTCGGTCATTCGTCCGGGCCCGCCCCGGAAAGCGAGCGGATGTTCACGCGCAAGTACGCGGCTGTGAACGGCACGTTGAGCGGAAGGCGCTCAGCGGGCCGGACGGCGCTCCCGGCTGTGGCTCATTCCGTTCCACGCGCAGGGCAGGACCGCGCCGGCCTCGCCGAAGCGGAGGGCGGCGCGCCGCATTGTTCAAGTAGCCCGGTGGCCAGCCGAATTGATAGGGGCGTCACTCCATGGCTAGGCGGTGGCCTGCGGGCCGTAGCGGGTCGGCAGGGCGAGGCGCCAGGACAGCAGGACCGTCATGGTCACGCAGACGAGGTCGAAGACCAGGACCCCGCCGGAATCCGCGCTTGATGAGCACCGTTCGCACCGGTCGGGCATGAGCAATCCGGTCCAGCAGCGTTTCATGGATGGTCACCGTTGGTAAGGGTGGCGGTCCTGGCGGCAGACCGCCCGGACGCGAAAGTTCGTTCGCTGCGAACAAGGCTGGGAGCCGGCCCGAGCGTGCCGGGAATTTAAGGAGACGGCTTCTCCCGGCTCCTCCTTCTGTCGCCCTCCGGCCCAAGCCGATCAGGCCATGACGCTCGATGCCCGTACAGGTGGAGACCTCCGCACGGAGATTGGTCTCATCTCCCCACGATGGCTACGGCCTGGCTTATGACGACGGGGTCCGGGCGATCGACGTCTGGCAGGCCACCGATGCATCCGTCTCCGGCTGAGTACCAGGCAGTGGTTCCTCCGCCGTCCCTCCCACCTGGAAACCGCAGGCGAAGGGAAGTCGGCCCAACGGCTACCCAGACGGACCGTCATCAGTACTCGTGATCGAGGGGGCGAGCCCCGCGCAGAGTGCAGGGTGGGGCGGTTTCCGCTGCGGAGACCGCCCCACCCCGTGAGTGTGACGCCGGTGCGTTACTTGGCAGGTTCGGGTTCGAAGCTGGAGCCGGAGGTTCCCATCGTGACCCGCAGGGTGTCGTAGCCGCCCTTGCCGTCGTTGGCGTGCTTGTTCCAGTACTGGCACTTGTAGCCGGTGTCGGACTTCCAGTCGAACGCCTTCGCGACGGGGAGCTCCTCGCAGGCGAGCTTGCTGGCGTCGGTGCGCCCCGACTCGGTGCCGTAGTTCTCGTTCAGTGAGTTGTACACGAACTTCGCCACCAGCAGGCCCTTCTTGGGTGTGGTGGTGTAGGAGGTGATGACGCTGCCCTCCCGGTAGCTGTCGCTGATCTTGACCTCGTAGGGGACCTCGGCACCCTCGTACGTCACGACGCACTGACTGACCGCGCCGGCCTTCTGGGTCACGCCATCGGGGCACTTGGCGCTGGTCTCACCGGCCACGCCGGCGGTGAGGAGGATGGCCTCGCGCAGGCGGTGCTCCACCTGCTCGGTGAGGGGCGCGCCCTGCTTGGGGGCCGGGGTGACCTTGAGGTTGTCTTCGCCGCGCTTGCGCACGTCCTTCTGGGGGCCGTCGATGGCGACCGGCATGGCCTTCTGCGCGGATTCTCCGCCACTGGAGTCGGCGGAGCTGCCGTCGGAGCCGCAGCCGACGGTGAGCAGACCGGACGCGACCAGGCCGATCAAAATCTTGGGGTTTCTCATAAGCGGAGCGTAAACGCCGTCACTGACACGCCGTACAAGGATGGCCGGGCGGCACCGGGGGTCCACGGCAGTTCGAACCATGGGCATAACAGGATGGAAGTTGATCAATTGCACTCGTCAGAACTCCGGCTGCGCGGGCACCATGTGCCGCATGGGGGGCGCGGTCGTGTCAGAACTGTGACAGCGGCCCGCAACGGAGTTCGCCGCTCCGGCTGCGGCGGACGCTGGTGACGACGTGGGCCGGACCGTGTCGGTGGACTCCACCGTCTGCCGGCTCACCAACCATTCGGCCGGAGCCAGGAGGGAGTCCGGACCGGCACGGTTTTCGGAGTGCAGGGGCGCCAGGTCGACCGCGCCGATGGCCCCCGGAACGGCAGCACAGTGCCGGCGCCGTAAGCACGACGGGATAGTCCTCTGTGCATGGCTGTTTTCAGGGACTTCAATTTCAAGCTGCTGGTCATCGAGAAGCTCATGTACTGGGACCGGACCCTCACGCCGGTGTTCAGCATCGAAGAGCGGATGGAGGCCAGGGGGATCACCGACCTGCAGTCCCACGTGTTCGACAACGACCTGGCGTTCACGGTGCTCGATGAGTCCCGCACCTTCTTCGGAGAGCTCGAGATCAGCCAGGAGTTGCTGGCGAGCGTGGACACGCTGGTCGTCGACGGCGGGCATCAGGTGTACTACGAGTGCTCCCCGGTCTGGGACGGCGAGGACGATCTGTTCGACGTCCACTCGCTCGACGACCTGGCCTCGCGGCACAGGGTGTTGCCACGGCCTGATGAACCGGCGCCAGGCCGTGGTGCCCCGGGGCTGCCAGGTGGCGGGCGTTCCGGACGGTGACCGCCGGCCGAGTCCAGGGCTGGCGGGGCGTGTGCGCGGCGTGCGGGTGGGAGACGGTACGTTCTCAGCGGATCGGACCGTGCTTGCGGAGGCGGCCTGACGGGAGGGGGCCACATGGATGTCGATCGCTTGGCGCAGGTCGGGGTGACGTATTTCGCGACGCTCGGTACTGATGCGGTGCTGAAGGTACGCGAGCTTCCTGACGGTCTCGGTGTCTGCGTGTGGCGCCCGATACGGGGCGGGGGGAAGATATTCGTCGCGCGGGATGAGTCGGTACTGTTCGTGGGCTCCGCAGCCGACTTCGACTCCGGTCTCGCCGCCTTCCGCCAGGGCCGACGCACCCCCGCCGAACAGTTTCAGCGCACGCCCGACAGCGACTCGGCGGGAGATACGCGATAGCTGTCACGCTTCCCACGAACTGCCCATCACTGACTGTCGCCTGTGCTCATGATCGCCTGGATTTGCTCAATCACTGCTAAAGATCCACCGGCAGTGCTCACGGAATCGCGGACCCTACAACGGAACTCAGCTCACCACGCTGTCGCGCCACGCCCGGTGCAGACCCGCGAACCGGCCCTCGCCGTCGATCAGTTCCTCGGGTGTGCCGTCCTCCACGATCCGGCCGTGCTCCATCACCAGCACCCGGTCCGCGATCTCGACCGTCGACAGCCGGTGCGCGATCACCACCGCCGTACGGCCCTGGAGCACCGTGTCCATCGCCCGCTGCACCGCCCGTTCGCCGGGGATGTCCAGCGAACTCGTCGCCTCGTCCAGGATCAGTACCGCCGGGTCGGCGAGCAGCGCCCGCGCGAAGGCCACCAACTGCCGCTGGCCCGCCGAGATCCGCCCGCCGCGCTTGCGCACGTCCGTGTCGTACCCCTCGGGCAGGGACGCGATGAACTCGTGCGCGCCGATCGCCTTCGCGGCCTGCTCGATGTCCGCCCGGGTCGCCTCCGGCCGGCCGATCGCGATGTTCTCCGCGACCGTCCCGGAGAACAGGAACGCCTCCTGCGTCACCATCACCACGCCGCGCCGCAGTTCGGGCACGGCCAGGTCGCGCAGGTCGGTGCCGTCGAGCAGCACCCGGCCCTCGGTCGGGTCGTAGAAGCGGGCCAGCAGCTTGGCCAGCGTCGACTTGCCGGCGCCGGTCGAGCCGACGACGGCAACGGTCTGCCCGGCCGGGACGGTCAGATCGAAGCGGGGCAGCACCTCGCCGCCCGTGCGGTAGGCGAAGCGGACCTGCTCGAAGACGACCTCGCGGCCCGGCCTGCCGGACTCACGCTCCGGCAGCGCGCGGGGCTCGGGCGCCTCCGGCACGGTCGGCGTCTGCGCCAGCAGGCCCGCGATCTTCTCCAGCGAAGCGGCCGCCGACTGGTAGGAGTTGAGGAACATCCCGAGCCGGTCGATCGGGTCGTACAGCCGCCGCAGATACAGCACCGCCGCCGCCAGCACGCCCAGCGCCAGCGTGCCGTCGGCGACCCGGTACGCGCCCCACAGGACCATCGCCGCGACGGCGGTGTTGGCGACGAGCCGGGAGCCGACGACATAGCGGGCCATCTCCAGCAGCGCGTCGCCGTTGCGGCGCTCGTGGTGGTGGTTGAGCACCTCGAACGCGGCGTCGTTGGCCCGCTCCCGCCGGAAGGCCCGCACCGGGCGGATGCCGTTCATCGTCTCCGCGAACTTGACGATGACCGCCGCGATCGCCGTCGAGCGGTTCATGAACACCGGCTTGGCCCGGCGCTGGTAGAGCCGTACGAGGAGGTAGAGCGGGACGAACGACAGGACGGCCATGCCGCCGATGCCGAGGTCCAGCCAGAGCAGCATCGCCGAGATGTACACGAAGGCGAGCACCACGCCGATGAGCTCCTGCAGCCCCTCGCTCAGCAGCTCGCGCAGCGACTCGACGTCGGTCGTCGAGCGGGAGATCAGCCGGCCGGAGGTGTACCGCTCGTGGAAGTCGACGCTCAGCGCCTGCGCGTGACGGAAGATCCGGCCGCGCAGATCGAGCAGCACGTCCTGGTTGACCCGGGCGGAGGCGCGGATGAAGGCGTACTGGAACACTCCCGCGGCCACCGAGCACAGCGCGTACCCCGCGCCGACGGCGATCAGCGGGCCGTAGTCGTCCGCGCGCAGCGCGGGGACGCCGCGGTCGATCGCGTACGCCACGAGCAGCGGGCCCGC
Source organism: Streptomyces sp. NPDC002835 (assembly GCF_053591995.1). NCBI lineage: Bacteria > Bacillati > Actinomycetota > Actinomycetes > Kitasatosporales > Streptomycetaceae > Streptomyces > Streptomyces sp. NPDC002835. Next base: position 294,730 of record NZ_JBSFUW010000002.1, read on the forward strand.
CTGCACCGCCGCCTGCTGGAGGAGCAGCAGCACGGCGGCGAGCACGACCCGGGCGCGCCGGGGCGCGAGCAGGGAGCGCAGCAGTCTGCCGGTGGCGCCGGGCGGCGCGGGGAGGGCGTCCTTGTCGAACGGGTCCTCGAGGGCGGGCGCGTCCGGAGGACCGGGGGCGTCCGTACGGCCGGCGGCCGCGCCCGCGGGGTCCTGGACGCCGGGGTCGTCCGGCACGGTCTCCGCGGGCGGCGGAGGCGTCGTCCGGGGTGTCGTCGGGGGCGTCGTCGTCACAATGTGATCCCTTCGGCGTCCGCGCTTCGCTCGGTGTCCGCGCCGGACATCAGCCACGCGTACTCCGCGTTCGTACGCAGCAGTTCCTGGTGCGTGCCCACCGCCGCGATGCGGCCCTGGGACAGCAGGGCGACGCGGTCCGCGAGCATCACCGTCGACGGCCGGTGGGCCACCACCAGCGCGGTGGTGTCCGCGAGGACCCGGCGCAGGGCCGCCTCGACCAGCGCCTCCGTGTGCACGTCGAGCGCCGAGAGCGGGTCGTCGAGGACCAGGAAGCGCGGCCGGCCGACGACGGCGCGCGCCAGCGCGAGCCGCTGGCGCTGACCGCCGGACAGGCTGAGGCCCTGCTCGCCGACCTGGGTGTCCGCGCCGTGCGGCAGCGCGTCCACGAAGCCGGCCTGCGCGATGTCCAGGGCGCGGCGCAGCTCCGCGTCACCGGCGCCGGCCGGGGCGCCCATCAGGACGTTCTCGGCGACGGTCGCGGAGAACAGCGTCGGCTCCTCGAAGGCGACCGACACCAGCTCCCGCAGCCGCTCGCGCGCGACGGCGGTGATGTCCTGCCCGTCGAGCGTGATCCGCCCGCCGGTCGGCTCGTACAGCCGCGGTACGAGCGCGGTCAGTGTTGTCTTGCCGCTGCCCGTGCCGCCGACCAGGGCCATCGTCTCGCCGGGGCGCACGTGCAGGTCGATCCGGGCGAGGACGGGCGCGCTGTCCGCGGCGGCGTCGGGATAGCGGAACTCGACGCCGTCGAAACGCAGTCCGCCGTCCTCCCCTGTCTCGGCCGGGGCGGTCCCGGCGCCGTGCGTCTCGCGCTCCTCCTCGGCGTCCAGCACCTCGAAGTACCGGTCCGCCGCGGTCGCCGCCTCCTGGCTCATGGCCAGCAGGAAGCCGATCGACTCCACCGGCCAGCGCAGCGCCAGCGCCGTCGACAGGAACGCCACGAGCGTGCCCGCGGAGAGGCCGCCGTCCGCGACCTGGACGGTGCCCAGCACCAGGGCCGCGCCGATGGCCAGTTCGGGAATGATGGTGATCAGCGCCCAGACGCCGCCCAGCAGCCGGGCCTTGCCGAGCTCTGTGCCATGCAGCCGCTGCGACAGGGCGCGGAACGCCCGGGCCTGGCTGCGGTGCCGGCCGAAGCCCTTGATGATCCTGATGCCGAGGACGCTCTCCTCGACGACCGTCGTCAGATCACCGACCTGGTCCTGCGCCTTGCGCGCGACCAGAGAGTACTTCGCCTCGAACAGCGAGCAGACGAGGACCAGCGGCAGGACCGGCACGAGCAGGACCAGCCCGAGCGTCCACTCCTGCCCGAGCAGGATGACGAATCCGACGAGGATCGTGGTGCCGTTGACGAGAAGGAAGGTCAGCGGGAACGCCAGGAACATCCGGAGCAGCATCAGGTCCGTCGTGCCCCGCGACAGCAGCTGGCCCGAGGCCCACCGGTCGTGGAAGGCCACCGGCAGGCGCTGCAGATGCCGGAACAGGTCGGCCCGCATGGCCGCTTCGACGCCGGCGAGCGGCCGGGCGACCAGCCACCGCCGGAAGCCGAACAGCACCGCCTCCGCGACGCCCAGCACCAGCAGGAGCAGCGCGCCGAACCAGACCCCGCCCGGGTCCCGCCCGGCGACGGGGCCGTCGACGATCCACTTCAGCACCAGCGGGATGACAAGGCTCAGGCACGAGGCCACGACGGCGACGAAAGCCGCACTGAACAGGCGCGTACGGACCGGCCGGACATACGGCCACAGCCGCAGGAGCGAACGCACGGCGGAGCGGTCCTCGGAATCGGAATGTGTGGTGGGCATCAGGGGTGAGCCTACGATTCACCACTGACACCCCTCATGTGGTTTTCCGCCGGACGGGGCAGCTTCGGGCCAAGGTCCCACCCCCGCCCGCGACCGTGGTCGTATGCCACAACAGTCGTAGACCCGTATCGGTCGTAGGCCCGTATCAACCGATCGGCCGATGCCGCTTCGAGCGCGATGGGCGATGCCCCGGGTGCCCGCCGCGCGGGAGGCTGCCCGGCATGACGATTGTGGAAGTGAAGGGCCTGCACAAGGCGTACGGCGGCCGCCCCGCCGTCGACGGGGTGGACTTCGCCGTCGAGGAGGGCGAGATCTTCGGGATCCTCGGGCCGAACGGCGCGGGCAAGACCACCACCGTCGAGTGCGTCGAGGGGCTGCGGATACCCGACGCGGGCACGGTCAGGGTCGCCGGGCTCGACCCGGTGGCCGACCACGAGCAGGTCACCCGGCTGCTCGGCGCGCAGCTCCAGGAGAGCGAGCTGCAGCCCAAGCTGACCGTGCGGGAGGCGCTGGAGCTGTACGCCTCCTTCTACGAGCGCCCGGCCGACTGGCGGCCGCTGGCCGAACGGCTGGGTCTGGCGGACCGGCTGACCACCCGGTTCGCGAAGCTGTCCGGTGGCCAGAAGCAGCGGCTGTCCATCGCGCTGGCCCTCATCGGCAACCCGCGCGTCGTCGTCCTCGACGAGCTCACCACCGGCCTCGACCCGCGGGCCCGCCGGGACACCTGGCGACTGATCGAGGAGGTGCGGGACTCGGGCGTCACCGTCCTCCTCGTCACGCACTTCATGGAGGAGGCGCAGCGCCTCTGCGACCGGATCGCGGTCGTCGACAAGGGCCGGGTCGCCGCACTCGACACCCCGGCCGGGCTGATCGGCCGGTCCGCCGCGTCGACCGTCATCTCCTTCACGCCGTCCGCCCCGCTCGACGAGCGGGAGCTCGCCGCGCTGCCGCACGCCGCCTCCGTCGAGACCAAGGACGGCCGGGTCGTGGTCCACGGCACCGACGAGACCGTCACCGCCGTGACCTCGCTGCTCGCCAGGCTCGGTATCACCGCCAGCCGGCTCCGCGTGTCCGAGACGACCCTGGACGACGCGTTCCTGGACCTCACGGAGGAGAACGCACGATGACCGCCACGACCACCACGGCCGCCCCCACCCGCACGTCCGCGTCCGCCGCCGTGCTGCGCACCGAGGCCCGCCTCTTCCTCCGCGAACCCGGCTCGCTCTTCTGGATCCTGCTCTTCCCGACCCTGCTCATGACGATCCTCGGCCTGATCCCGTCGTTCCGTGAGGCGTCCGACGACATCGGCGGCCGGCGCGTCATCGACCTGTACGTGCCGATCGCGGCGCTGCTCGCCATGATCATGGCCGGGCTGCAGGCCATGCCGCCGATCCTCACCGGCTACCGCGAACGCGGCATCCTGCGCCGGATGTCGACCACCCCGGTCCGGCCGGCCGCCCTGCTGACCGCCCAGCTCGTGCTGCACGGCGCGGCCGCCGTCGCCTCCGCCCTCCTCGCCCTGGCCGTGGGCCGTCTCGCCTTCGACGTGCCGCTGCCCGGGCAGCCCGCCGGCTACGCGCTGGCCATGCTGCTGACCGCCGGCTGCGCGCTGGCACTGGGCGCGACGGTCTGCGCGGTGTCCCGCACCCAGAAGATCGCGACCGCCGTCGGCTCCGTGGTCTTCTTCCCGTCCATGTTCACGGCCGGCGTCTGGCTGCCCGTGCAGACCATGCCCGGCACCCTGCAGCGCATCGTGGAGTTCACCCCGCTCGGCGCCGCGTCCCAGGCCCTCGACCGGGCCGCCGCCGGCAACTGGCCGGCCTGGGCGGACCTGGGCGTCACCGCGCTGTGGACCGTCGTGCTCACCGCGGCCGCCGTCCGCTGGTTCCGCTGGGAGTGAGGGCGTGCCGGTACGCGAGACTTGGCGCATGAACCTGCCCGACGCGATACCGAGGCCGCGAACGGTCGTACCGATCGAGGAACGCTGGGCGCAGTTCTACCGGTACGGCCCCTACGCCCTCCTGGGTCTCGCCACCGTGATCGCCGGCGCGGTCGCCGGTGAGTTCATGAGCCGGGCCGAGATGCACGCCGCCGGGGTGCTGGTCGTCGCCGCGCTGGCGCTCCAGGTCTGGTGGTCCGCGAAAGGGCCGGCTGCGGCGGAACCGGCCCCGGCCGGCCGGATCTACTTCGTGCTGCGGACCGCCATCGCCTTCGCCCTCACCTGGCTGAACCCGCTCTTCTCCGTCTACGCCGTCCTCGGCTACTTCGACTCCGGCCATCTGCTGCCCCGGCGCGGGGTCTACGCGGGACTGCTCGTCACCGCCGTGACCATGGCGGGCTCGCAGGCCGGTGGCCTGCCGCCCGGCTCGACGATGCAGTGGGTCCTCTTCGGTGGGCTGTATGTGCTCAATGCCTCGCTCTGCCTGCTTTTCGGCCGCCTCTCCGTGCGGGAGTCCGAACGGGCCCAGCAGCGCGTGGCCACCATCCAGGCGCTGGAGGACACCAACGCCCGCCTGGAGCGCGCCCTCGAGGAGAACGCCGGGCTCCACGCACAGCTTCTCGTCCAGGCGCGCGAGGCGGGCGTCGCCGACGAACGCGGCCGTCTCGCGGCCGAGATCCACGACACCATCGCGCAGGGCCTGGCCGGCATCATCACCCAGCTCCAGGTCGTCGCCTCCACCGACGATCCCGACCTGGCCGCACAGCACCTCGCCCGGGCCTCCGCGCTGGCCCGCCACAGCCTCGGCGAGGCCCGCCGCTCGGTGCAGAACCTCGCGCCGGCGGCGCTGGAGCACGCCGCGCTGCCGGAGGTGCTGAAGAGGACGGTGGCCGAGTGGTCCGAACGCACCGGCGTCCGGGCCCGGTTCACCGTCACCGGCACCGAGGAGGACCTGCACGAAGAGGTGGCCGCCACCCTGCTGCGGATCGCGGAGGAGGCCCTCGCCAACACCGCCAGGCACGCGGAGGCGGCCCGGGCCGGCGTGACCCTGTCCTTCATGGGCGACGAGCTCACCCTCGACGTCCGTGACGACGGCCGCGGCTTCGACCCGCTTGCCGTGCCACCCCGTTCGGGCTCCGGCGGCTTCGGCCTGAACGGTATGCGGGCCCGCGCGGAACGGATCGCGGGCACCGTCACCGTCGAGTCCGAGCCCGGCCAGGGGACCGCCGTGTCGGCTCGCGTACCGTTGGTCCGCCATGGCTGACGAGACCATCGGGACCACCGCGTCCACCGGGACGACCATCACGCTGATCGTCGTCGACGACCACCCCGTCGTACGGGACGGCCTGCGCGGCATGTTCGACTCCGCGCCCGGCTTCCGTGTCCTCGGCGAGGCGGGCGACGGGGAGGCGGGCGTCGAACTCGCGCTCCGCCTCGATCCCGACGTCGTTCTCATGGACCTGCGGATGCCCGGCGGCGGGGGAGTGGCCGCCATCGCGGAGCTGGCCCGCCGCGGCGCCCGGTCCCGGGTCCTGGTGCTCACCACGTACGACACGGACTCCGACACGCTGCCCGCCATCGAGGCCGGCGCGACGGGCTACCTCCTCAAGGACGCGCCCCGCGACGAGCTGTTCACGGCGGTCCGGGCCGCCGCCGAGGGCCGTACGGTGCTCTCGCCCGCGGTCGCGTCCCGGCTCGTCTCGCATGTGCGCACCCCGCCCGCGCCGGGCGGCGAACAGCTGTCGGCGCGCGAGCGGGAGGTGCTGGCCCTGGTGGCGAAGGGCACCTCCAACCGCGAGATCGCCCGCGAACTGTTCATCAGCGAGGCCACGGTCAAGACCCACCTCACCCACATCTTCGCCAAGCTCGGCGCCAAGGACCGCGCCGCCGCGGTGGCCCTGGCGTATGACCGCGGCATCCTCGGCTGACACACGAGCACCGGCCGCACTCCTCGGGCCCGCACCCGCAGGCCCGTACTCCTCAGGCCCGCACCCGCAGCAGCAGCACCGACCGCGCCGGCACCTCCACCACCGCGCCCCCTGCGTGGACCGTGCCCGGCGCGGCCGTCTGCTCCTCCAGCGAGGTGTCGACCACCAGCTCGTACGCCGCGGCCCACGGCGGGCCCGGCAGGCGGAAGTCCACCGGCTCCGCGCCCGCGTGCAGCACCGTCAGGAAGCTGTCGTCCGTGACCTCTTCCCCGCGTGCGTCCCGGCCCGGGATGTCCCGCCCGGAGAGGTACAGGGCGAGCGTGGCGGACCGGGCGTACCAGTCGCCCTCCGTCATCTCCCGGCCGTCCGCGGTGAACCAGGCGAGGTCCCGCAGCCCGTCCGCCGCCTGCGGGCGGCCGGAGAAGAAGGCGCGTCTGCGCAGCACCGGATGGGCGTGGCGCAGCGCGAGGAGCCGCCGGGTGAGCTCCAGCAGACCCGCCGGCCCCGGCTCGTCGAGCAGTGACCAGTCCAGCCAGCTGATCTCGTTGTCCTGGCAGTAGGCGTTGTTGCTGCCGTGCTGGGTGCGGCCCATCTCGTCGCCCGCGACGAGCATCGGGACTCCCGTCGACAGCAGCAGCGTGGTCAGCAGGTTGCGCAGCTGCCTGCGGCGCAGCGCGTTGATGTCCGGGTCGTCGCTCTCGCCCTCGGTGCCGCAGTTCCATGACCGGTTGTCGTTCGTCCCGTCCCGGTTGCCCTCGCCGTTGGCCTCGTTGTGCTTGCGCTCGTAGCTCACCAGGTCGCGCAGGGTGAAGCCGTCGTGGGCGGTGATGAAGTTGATCGACGCGTACGGCCGCCGGCCGCCCCAGGCGTACAGGTCGCTGGAGCCCGACAGCCGGTAGCCGAGGTCGCGGACGTCGGGGAGGGCGCCGCGCCAGAAGTCCCGTACGGCGTCGCGGTAGCGGTCGTTCCACTCGGTCCACAGCGGTGGGAACGCGCCGACCTGGTAGCCGCCGCTACCCACGTCCCACGGCTCGGCGATCAGCTTCACCCGCCGCAGCACCGGGTCCTGCGCGATGACGGCGAGAAAGGGGGACAGCATGTCGACGTCGTGCATCGAGCGGGCCAGCGCCGCGGCCAGGTCGAAACGGAAGCCGTCGACGCCCATCTCGGTCACCCAGTAGCGCAGCGAGTCGGTGATGAGCCGCAGCACCGGCGGCTGCACCACATGCAGGGTGTTGCCGCACCCCGTGTAGTCGGCGTACCGCCGGGCGTCCGGCTGGAGGCGGTAGTAGCCGCGGTTGTCGATGCCGCGCAGGGACAGCATCGGCCCCAGCTCGCCCGCCTCCGCCGTGTGGTTGTAGACCACGTCGAGGATGACCTCGATGCCGGCGGCGTGCAGCGCCCGCACCATCCGCTTGAACTCGCCGACCTGCTGCCCCGCCGTGCCCGACGCCGCGTACGCCGCGTGGGGGGCGAAGTAGCCGATGGAGTTGTAGCCCCAGTAGTTGACGAGCCCGCGCCGCAGCAGATGGTCCTCGTGGGCGAACTGGTGCACCGGCAGCAGCTCCACCGCCGTCACCCCGAGCCGCACCAGGTGCTCGACCGCCGCCGGGTGGGCGAGCCCCGCGTACGTGCCGCGCAGCTCCTCGGGGATGCCCGGATGGCGCTTGGTGAACCCGCGTACGTGCACCTCGTAGATGACGGAGTCCGCCCACGGCGTCTTGGGCCGGCGGTCGTCCATCCATTCGTCGCCGCCGGCGTCGTCGTGGACGACCACACCCTTGGGCACGTACGGGGCGGAGTCCCGGTCGTCGCGCACGGTGTCGGCGACATGCTGCTCCGGCCAGTCACGGACGTGCCCGTACACCTCTGGCGGCAGCCGGAAGTCCCCGTCGACCGCGCGCGCGTACGGATCGAGCAGCAGCTTCGCCGGGTTCCAGCGCGCGCCGGTCCAGGGGTCCCAGCGGCCGTGCACCCGGTAGCCGTAGCGCCGGCCGGGGCCGACGCCGGGCACGAAGCCGTGCCAGATCTCGTGGGTCAGTTCGGTGAGCGGCAGCCGGGTCTCCGCCCCGGACTCGTCGAAGAGGCAGAGCTCCACCCCCTCCGCGCCGCCCGCCCACAGGGCGAAGTTGGTCCCCGCGACACCGTCGGGCCCCACCCGGTACCGCGCGCCCAGCGGCGTCGGCGCCCCCGGCCACACCGGTGGCCGGCCACGGGCCGTGTCCGGTCCGCGGGCGTCCGGCCCGGAGCGGCGCGCGGGCGCGCCGGCCACCGCCGAACGGGTGCCGGGCGGCTCGCCCGGCACCTCCTCCCGCACCGTTTCCTGCTCGGCTGCGCTCGACACCTGCCGGCCTCCCGCGGCTCGTCGGGCCCTGCTGGAGGTACTCCCAGGCCCCGGGCTCCGGTGGGCTGGCCCGCGGCGTCCCGGCCGCGGCACCCCACGCGTGGTCCTCCCACCATTTCTGCCCGCGCCGCCCGACTCCCAACATCGCCCGCCGCCGTCGTTGCCCGCGCGGGGTGGTCGTCGTTGACCGGTACGTGAGACATGTACTGATGCGGGCAGGGCGCAGGGCCGCGGTCGCCCTGGCAGGGGCAGGACTGATCGTGGGCCTCGCCGGCTGCTCCGGCGGGACCCTCGGTGTCGGGGACAAGCCGGGAGTGGAGGACACGATCCGGGTGACCCCCGAGGACGGGGCGAAGAGGGTGCGTCCCGACGACACCGTCGAGGTGCGGCTGCCGAGCGGCCGGCTGGAGCGGGTCACCGTCACCCGGATCGAGGACGCCACGAAGACCGAGGTGGCGGGGGAGATCTCCGAGAACGGGCTCCGGTGGAGACCCAAGAAGGGAAGCCGGCTGAAGCCTGCCGCCAAGTACAGCGTGGACGTGGTGGCACTGGACGGGCACGGCCGCCGGGCCGCCCGCCACACGACGTTCACGACGCTGGTGCCGGAGAGCCGGTTCATCGGCTACTTCAAACCGGAGAACCGCCAGACCGTCGGCACCGGAATGATCGTTTCCTTCGCGTTCAACCGGGAGATCGAGAACCGGGCGGCCGTCGAGCGCGCCATCCGCGTCACCTCCGACCCGCCGGTGGAGGTCGTCGGCCACTGGTTCGGCAGGGAGCGGCTCGACTTCCGTCCCCGTACGTACTGGCAGCCGGGCACCGAGGTCACCGTCGACATGCGGCTGCGCGACGTGGAGGCGGCGCCCGACGTGTACGGCATCCAGCAGAAGACCGTCTCCTTCACCGTCGGCCGGTCCCAGGTGTCCCAGGTCGACGCCGAGGCGCACACCATGCGGGTGGTGCGCGACGGCCGGCTGCTGGCGACCCTTCCCGTCACCGCGGGCGCGCCGAAGTCCACGACGTACAACGGGAAGATGGTGGTCACGGAGATGTACGACGTGACCCGGATGGACGGCGCGACGGTCGGCTTCACCAAGAAGGACGGCACGAGCGAGTACGACATCAAGGACGTGCCGCACGCCATCCGGCTGACCACCTCCGGTACCTTCCTGCACGGCAACTACTGGGAGTCCGCCGACACGTTCGGCTCGGACAACGTCTCGCACGGCTGCGTGGGACTGCGGGACGACAAGGGCGGCAGCAGCGAGTCACCGGCCGGCTGGTTCTACGACCGGACCCTGATCGGCGACGTGGTGGAGGTCGTGCGCTCCAAGGACAGGACGGTCGCACCGGACAACGGCCTCGGCGGCTGGAACCTGGACTGGCGGCTGTGGAAGGCGGGTTCTGCGCTGCGCTGACCCCCCTGCGGCCCCCGCCGCCTCTGCGACCTGAAGCCCCGGGACCCCCGCCGCTTCTCCGATCTGACACCCCCGCAGATCTGGGACCGAACGGTGACGTTCGGGTGCACAAGAGGTGACCTGCGGTGTGATTGTCTGGTCATCGTGCGCGTGTGAGGCGCGCGGGGGCGGGCCATGGCGCTGCCAGGCCGTGCGAGGGGAGAACACGACGGTGAACGGGCAGTCGATATCGGGGGCATCGGCCGGACGCGGGCGCGGGGGCGCCGCGCTGTCCGCTCTGGTCCTGGGGGCGATGCTGGTACTGACGGCCTGCGGGGGCGGCGGTTCCGGCAAGGCGGACGCGGACCCCGGACCGAAGGGCAGCGGCGGGACGGTCGAGAACGCTGCCTCCCAGGCGGTGGTGACCATCACGCCGAAGGACGGCGCGGACGCGGTGGCGACCAGCGGCGCGCTGAAGGTCACCGCGGCGAAGGGCAAACTGACCACGGTCGTCGTCCAGGACGACAAGGGCACGAAGATCGACGGCAAGCTGTCGGCGGACGGCGCGACCTGGGAGCCGCTGCACCACCTGGCCGGCTCGACCAAGTACAAGGTGCACGCGATCGCCGAGGACGCGGAGGGCCGGGAGTCCGCCAAGGACACGACCTTCACCACGCTCGTGCCGCAGAACACCTTCATCGGCCACTACACGCCGGAGCACGGCACGACCGTCGGCGTCGGCATGCCGGTCTCCATCAATTTCACCCGCGGCATCACCGAGCCGGAGGCCGTCGAGAAGGCCATCACGGTCACCGCGGAGCCGTCGGTGCCGATCGAGGGCCACTGGTTCGGCAACGACCGCCTCGACTTCCGCCCCGAGAAGTACTGGGCCCCCGGCACCAAGGTGACCGTCAGGCTCAACCTGGACGGCGTCGAGGGCCGCCCGGGTGTGTACGGCATGCAGTCCAAGAGCTTCTCGTTCACCATCGGCCGCAGCCAGGTCTCCACCGTCGACGCGAGCGCCAAGACCATGAAGGTCGTCCGCGACGGCAAGGAGATCAAGAGCATCCCGATCACCGCGGGCGCTCCGTCGACCACCACGTACAACGGGCAGATGGTCATCAGCGAGAAGTACAAGGTGACCCGGATGAACGGCGCCACCGTCGGCTTCGGCGGCGAGTACGACATCAAGGACGTGCCGCACGCGATGCGGCTGTCCACCTCTGGCACCTTCATCCACGGCAACTACTGGGCCTCCCCCGGCACGTTCGGCTCCGCGAACGTCAGCCACGGGTGCGTCGGGCTGCGCGACGTGCGCGGCGCGTACGACAAGAACACCCCGTCCGCCTGGTTCTACAACAACTCGATCATCGGTGACGTGGTGATCGTGAAGAACTCCAAGGACAAGCAGATCGCCCCGGACAACGGCCTCAACGGCTGGAACATGCCCTGGTCGGAGTGGACCAAGTAGCACGCCCCGACGGGCCCGGCGCTGTGAGCAACAGCACCGGGCCCGTCCGCGTTAACGCGGACTAACCTCTCCCGCATGACCGTTTCATTCGAAGTCTCCGAAGGCGTCGGCACCATCAGGCTCGACCGCCCCCCGATGAACGCCCTCGACATCGCCGTCCAGGACCGGCTGCGCGAGCTCGCCGAGGAGGCCGGCCGGCGCGACGACGTGCGCGCCGTCATCCTCTACGGCGGCGAGAAGGTGTTCGCGGCGGGCGCGGACATCAAGGAGATGCAGGCCATGGACCACACGGCGATGATCGTGCGCTCCCGTGCCCTGCAGGAGTCCTTCACCGCCGTCGCCCGTATCCCCAAGCCCGTCGTCGCGGCCGTCACGGGCTACGCGCTCGGCGGTGGCTGCGAGCTGGCGCTCTGCGCCGACTACCGGATCGCCGCCGACGACGCCAAGCTCGGCCAGCCGGAGATCCTGCTCGGCCTGATCCCCGGTGCGGGCGGCACCCAGCGGCTGTCCCGGCTGATCGGCCCCTCGCGCGCCAAGGACCTGATCTTCACCGGCCGGATGGTGAAGGCCGAAGAGGCCCTCACCCTCGGCCTGGTGGACCGGGTCGTCCCCGCCGCCGAGGTGTACCAGCAGGCGCACGCCTGGGCCGCGGCACTGGCCAAGGGCCCGGCGCTGGCGCTGCGCGCGGCGAAGGAGTCGGTGGACGCCGGTCTCGAGACGGACATCGAGACGGGGCTCGCGGTGGAACGGAACTGGTTCGCGGGCCTGTTCGCCACGGAGGACCGGGAGCGGGGCATGCGCAGCTTCGTCGAGGAGGGGCCGGGCAAGGCCAAGTTCCTCTGACCCCTCGGCCGGGCCGCCCGTTCCGGCCCTGGTTACTGTGCGTACCGCATGTTCGGAAGGTGACAGCGGTGACTGTCGGGCGCCTGGCAGGGCGTGACAACGTCATTCCTGTCACCGACCGAGGGAGTGCGCGTGAACAAGGGGTACGCGGTCTTCTGCGACGCCGACCGGCACTTCTACGACGCGCCGCACCGCCTGGCGTTCGCAGAGGGAGCCACCGACGGCTCCCTGTACGAGGCGGCGCGGCTGCCGGTCCCCGAGGGCTGGCTCAGTCACCGTACGGGCGACTGGCTCGCCCTGCGGCCCGTGGGCCAGGCGCTGCCGTCCCAGGGCTGGAAGATCCATGTCTCCGCCTCTCTCGGCAACGCCGAGTCGGTGCTCAGCAAAGTCCGGACATACTGCCTGGCGCACGAGGTGGCGTTCAAATGCGTCCCGAGCCGCTACCTGCTGCACCAGCGCAACGCCAGGTACGCCGACCGGGCGGCGAGCGGCAAGTTCATCACGGTCTACCCGGCGGACGAGGCCCGGTGCGGACACATCGCCGGCGCCCTCGCCTCCCTGCTCGACGGCGAGCCCGGTCCGTACATCCTCAGCGATCTGCGCTGGGGCACAGGGCCGGTGCACCTGCGCTACGGGAGCTTCACCCGCCGCCACTGCTACGACGAGCACGGCGAGCTGCGCCCCGCGATCGAGAACGGTGCCGGCACGCTGGTGCCCGACCCGCGCGAGCCGGTGTTCCGAATACCCGAGTGGATCACCCCGCCCGGCTATCTGCGGCCCCATCTCGAGGCCCGCGGAGCGGTGGCCGTCACGGACCTGCCGTACACCATCGACAAGGCGCTGCACTTCTCCAACGGTGGCGGTGTCTACGAGGCACACCACAAGGCCACCGGCACGCGGGTCGTGCTCAAGGAGGCCCGCACGCCGGCCCGGATCAGGTCCAGCCGGCTCCCTGCGCGATGCGGATCGCGTCCACCCGGTTGCGGGCCCCGACCTTGCGGATGACGCTCGCCATGTAGTTGCGGACGGTCCCCTGGGACAGGTGCAGCGACGCGGCGACCTCCGCGATCGGCTCCCCTTGGCGGCCAGCGCCAGTACGCTCAGCTACCGCTGAGTGAGCGGCATTTCCGCCGATGCCAGGAAACCTGGGGCGAGCGCCTCGTCCACGAACCGGTCGCCCTTCGCGGCGCGGCGCACGGCGATGATCAACCGGCTCTTGGAGCCGTCCTTGTCCACGAACCCGAGGGCGCCGGCCTCATGGGCCCTGCGCAGCACCCCTGGCCGCTGTGCGGGGACGAGTGCCACGAGGGCGCTTCTTCCGGTCGTCCGGTCGGCGCCTTGGCCGGCTCCAGGCACTCGGCGTCGACGACGTATACGTCCGGCACCGGAGTGCCGGGGGCGGGTCTCTGCGGCCAGTGCGCCACCGAGGACACCTCGAACTCTCCGCCGCAGCGCAGCAGTTCCTCCAGCGCAGCTCGTAACAGCCCGGCTCGGTACACCACGGTCACACGTGTCATGTCCCACCCCTTGGGTATGCCCGCCGCACCTGTCCGGCGTGACGTTCGTGATTCGCCCCTCCTCTGAGTGCCCCCGCGGGGCTCCAGGGAACGGGGCTTTCGGGAGCACAGGGGCGCACGGGGTGGCGGATTGGCCGGATGCGTACCCGGGCCGCTCCGCCGGTGCAAGCCATCGGGGTCCGCCGCGGTCGCGCCCCGTACCGCAAATGGCCTGATACAGAGCCAAGGTGAGCGGTGCACGGGGGACGGTGGGCCGAAGCGGGTGCGCTGCATGTGCTGCCGGCGTCACTCATGAGCGTGGCGTTCACCAGGTCCGGGCGGATGGGCGGCGTCTTGCGGCGCCCGGGCCGGATGCCGTGCGAGCCGGTCGGACCGTTCTGCTCCGAGGGCGTCCGTTCCGCGGGAACGGTCACGCGGACGGGCGGCAGGGGCCATGATGGAGACATGTCGGGCCTCGAGGGTGTGGGACAACCGCGGCAGCGCGTCGGCGCGACCGCCGCACGGTGGGTACCTGCCGCCGACGACCAACAGGCCCTCCAGGCGCTGGAGTTGTACGGCAATCCGGTCGATGCCGAGGTGCGTCTCCCCTCCCGTCCCGAATCCGCCGCCACCGCACGCCGGCTCACCCAGTGCGTGGTGCTGCGTCAGTGGTCGCTCCCCGCGCAGACCGGCGAGTACGCGGTGCTGCTCGTCTCCGAACTGGTCGGCAACGCGGTCCGCCACACGGGCGCGCGGGTCTTCGGGTTACGGATGGTGCGCCGCCGCGGCTGGATCCGGATCGAGGTGCGCGATCCGTCCCGGGGGCTGCCCTGTCTGATGCCCGTCGCCGAGATGGACACGAGCGGGCGCGGCATCTTCCTGGTCGACAAGCTCGCCGACCGGTGGGGCGTGGACCTGCTGCCGCGCGGCAAGACGACCTGGTTCGAGATGCGGATCGCCGAGCGCTGACGGGCCGGCTCTGCTGCGACGCGGCGGTGTGCGGCGCGTCGTGGTGTGCCCCGCGGGCGGTCCGCTGTGCCCCGGGCGCACAGAAGCCCCCGCGCGCCGGGGGGCCGGCGCCGGGGGCTTCTGTGTGGAGCGCCGTGGATTCGGGGGGTGTATCCACGGCGGTCTGCGTCGACCTGGCCCGGGTCGAAGGAGGTCGTGTCATCGACTATGGCAGACGGACGCCTCATCTCCAAACCCTTTAATCGGATGTTTTCTGAACAACCGGACATCTCTTTGAAGGATCGTAGGTGAGGTGGCGCAATTGCCTGGTAATCCATGCATAGATATCCCGACGAGGGAGTGATTCATTGGGCGGTGGCTTGTGGGGGCGACACGTTTCCGCGACCCGCGCGAGTGCCTGAATTGGGTAAATGATTACTTTTCTACCCTCCGCCCCCTACTGTGCACTTCCGTGAAGACACCCCTGACGAAGCGGACCGCCGCGCTGTTCGCGGGCGCCGTCCTCGCGCTGCTCACCGGCTGCGGCCCGGGCGGCCAGGCCGGCGAGGGAACGAAGGACCGCGGCACCCGTGCCGACCCGGCGACCGCCACGCCCGGGCAGGCGGCGGCCGCCGGCGCCCTCCCCGGCATGCCGCCGGTCCTCGACCCCGAGGACGTCTACGCCGCCGACCGGCCCGGCATGCTCTCACCGGTGGTCGAGGACTTCCCGTCCCGGGTTTATGTGCCGAACACCAACTCCAACACGGTCACGGTCATCGACCCCAAGACGTACAAGGTCATCGACACCATCCCGGTCGGGGTGCAGCCGCAGCACGTCGTGCCGTCGTGGGACCTCAAGACGCTGTGGGTCAACAACAACCGCGGCCACACGCTCACCCCGATCGACCCGGCGACGGGCAAGGCCGGCAAGCCGGTCGACGTGCACGACCCGTACAACCTGTACTTCACGCCCAACGGCGAGTACGCCGTCGTCATGGCCTCCCTCGACCGCGAACTCGTCTTCCGCGACCCGCACACCATGGAGATCAAGCACACCGAGCCGGTCTCCTGCTACGGCGTCAACCACGCCGACTTCTCCGCCGACGGCCGGTACTTCATCGTCTCCTGCGAGTTCTCCGCCGAACTCCTCAAGGTCGACACCGAGCAGATGAAGGTGATCGCCCAGCAGAAGCTGCCCTTCGAGGGCGCCATGCCGCAGGACGTGAAACTCTCACCGGACGGCAAGACCTTCTACATCGCCGACATGATGGCCCACGGCGTGTGGGTGCTCGACGGCGACAAGTTCACCCAGCCCAAGCTGCTCCCCACCGGCAAGGGCGCCCACGGCCTCTACATCAGCCGTGACTCCAAGGAGATGTACATCCCCAACCGCGGCGAGGGCTCCATCTCGGTCTTCGACTTCGCCAAGGACGACCTGACGAAGAAGTGGCGGCTGCCGGACGGCGGCAGCCCCGACATGGGCGGCGTCTCCGCGGACGGCAAGGTGCTGTGGCTGTCCGGGCGTTACGACGCGGAGGTGTACGCCATCGACACCCGGACCGGCAAGCAACTCGCCCGCATCCCGGTCGGCAGCGGCCCGCACGGCCTCGCGGTCTACCCCCAGCCGGGCCGCTACTCCCTCGGCCACACCGGAGTCTTCCGCTGACCGCGGCGTCGGTCGCCCCGTAGCTTTGTGGACCTGGCGCCCAACTCGCCCACGTGCGGGTGACGGTGCGCGGTCCGGCGCCGCGTTGCCGGGATGGTGGTCGCCGTGATCATCACTCGTCTCCGGCGCCGGGCCGCCGTGCTCGCGCTGTCCGTCGCCGCCCTGCTCGTCCCGGCGGCCGTCTCCACCGCCGCCGCGCCTGCCTCGGCCACTGCCTCCGCCCCCGCCGCTGCCTCCGTCACCGCCGCCGCGGCGGCGGTCACCTGCCCCGTCGTGGGGGACCGGCTCTACGCGGCCGCGGACCGCAGCGTCGACGTCGCCCGGATCACGCCGGAGCCGTCGTACCGCACCAACTGCAAGCAGCTGTACCGGGCCGACGGGCGCGGCCCGGAGATCATCTTCGAGCAGGGCTTCCACCCGAAGGCTCCGCAGGACGGCCAGTACGACATCGAGAAGTACGTCCTGGTCAACCAGCCGTCGCCGTTCGTCTCGACCACGTACGACCACGACCTCTACAAGCAGTGGAAGAGCGCCTGGAACTACTACATCGACGCCCCCGGCGGCATCGACGTCAACGAGACGATCGGTGACACCCACAAGTGGGCCGCGCAGGTCGAGGTCGCCTTCCCCGGCGGTATCGCACGGGACTTCGTCGTCGGGGCCTGCCCCGTCGACAAGGAGACCAAGCGCGAGATCATGAGCGAGTGCCGGGACAACCCGAACTACCTGCCCTGGCGCCTCTGACGATCCCCGCCGTCCGGCGTTTCAGCGGGCCGTGAGCACCGCCTCCGAGGCCACCGGCCGGTAACCGGCCCGCTGGAACGCCCGTACGCTGCGCGCGTTGCCCGGCGACTGCTGGGACCACACCACCGGGCCCGACACCAGATGCCGGGCCGCCACCGCGAGCCGTGGCCCGAGGCCCCGGCCGCGCGCCTCCTCGTCGACCTCCACCGACACCTCCCACCGGCCGGCCAGTCCCCGGCCCAGGACCAGCACCCCGCCGTCCGCCGCCCACACCCGCACCTCGTCGCGGCGCTTCAACGCGGTGGCGACCCGCGGGTGTTCGCGGTCCTCGATCTCGCGCAGCGCGATCTCCGGCGCGCCGGGCAGCGCGTCCGCGACGGTCACCAGGTCGATGGTGTCCATCCTGCGGCCGGTACGGGCCATCAGCGCGGCGAGGAAGCCCGGGTTCATCGTGGCGGCCAGCCGGTCGGAGTCGGTGGCCGCGAGCTCGGCCCGTACCCACTCGGGGTCCTGCGCGGTGAAGACGACCGAGTGCGCGGTGAACGCCACCACCCCCTCGTCCCGGGCACCCGGCCGGTCCACCACCGTCACCTCGCCGTCCGCCGGCGGAAAACGCCCCTCCGCCGCCTCCGCCAGAATCCTCTCCAGCGCTTCGCTCACGACTGCCTCCCTGGTCGCCCGTACCGCCCTCCGGCTCCATGATCGCCGACGCGGGCCGATAATCTGAGCCCCGTTAGCAATGCACCAAGAAGGGGTGGACCTGTGGCGGACATCGAGGAAGCACGCAAGGCGTTCGACCGTTACGACGCGGACGGCGACGGCTTCATCACCGCGGCCGAGTACAAGACGGCCATGGCTCAGATGGGCGACTGGAACGTCACCGAGGCGGTGGCCGAGGCCGTGATCGCCGCACAGGACGCCAACAGCGACAAGCTCCTGTCGTTCGACGAGTTCTGGGCCCACCTCAACAAGGCCTGAGGCGAAACGCCCTGTCCCGCCCCGGACGTCCGGGGCGGGACAGCGGCGTTCGGTCAGCCGGCCCTGACCCGCTGTGAGATCAATTCTTGGGCAGGTTCTCAGTGCTGCGGATAGGGGGTGTAGACCGTGGCGGGCTCGGAGGGCGGCGGTCGATCCGGGCAGAACTGGGGCAGGTCGTAGTCGGGTATCAGGAAACTGCTGTAGCCGGCAGGGGCGGAGCTCTCCGCCCAGAACACTCCGCCGGCGATCACATGGCCGTTGCTGCCGGGCCCGGCTTCCAGAATGAATGCCTGCCAGTCGTGCCAAGGGCGAGGGTCCGCAGCCCGTAGCTCTTCTTCTTCCGGTCCGGACGCCGGCCGTATCGTCAGTGACCGGTAGTGATCTCGGATCGAGAGCGCGCCGACATCCGTGAACACGATTTCCAAGGTGGTCGGCAGCCCGGCGTCGGTGTCCCGCTCACCACGGAGCAGCACTTGAGTGTGCCCAACGATGTACGTGAAGAGGCGCAGGGGCCTGTTGAAGAAAACGGGCAGGTCCACCAACTCGGTCTGTCGCCCTGACACAAGAGCCCTCCCGCCTCTGCACCCGCCGACGCCGCGTCCTCCGGTCTCTGACACGGGGCGCAAAGCGGCGTTGTTCTACCCGCCGGGTGAATGGGCAGCGCCTACCCGGCGGTCTTTGACTCGGCCCCCGAGTGCCCGGCAAGCGGTCGCCCCGCTCGCCGAGCGCGGACGGGGCCTGCGCATCGTGAACGAGTTGACCCGGGGACAGTGGGGTTTCCATGTCACAGACAGCGGTACCAAGGCCGCCTGGGCCGTGCTGGCCACTGCCGCGGTGGTGCCGCTCGGCAGAGGCAGCACGGACATCAGCACTCGATGATGTTCACCGCCAGCCCGCCCCGCGCCGTCTCCTTGTACTTCACCGACATGTCCGCGCCCGTCTCCTTCATCGTCTTGATGACCTTGTCGAGGGACACTTTGTGGCTGCCGTCGCCGCGCATCGCCATGCGGGCCGCGGTGACGGCCTTGACCGCCGCCATGCCGTTGCGTTCGATACAGGGGATCTGGACCAGGCCGCCGACCGGGTCGCAGGTGAGGCCGAGGTTGTGCTCCATGCCGATCTCCGCCGCGTTCTCGACCTGCTCCGGGGA